>NZ_JAXCWB010000004.1:0-292683 GCF_034045305.1 Frigoribacterium sp. CFBP9029 | reverse complement strand
GCTTGCTCGGTTTTGATCAACGCGCCCAACTGCTCGGTTGAGACGTCTTGTTGGTTGGTGTTCCACGACAGGATTCGTAGCTGCCCCGCCGACGAGGATCCGGTGGGCACCGTTGTCGATGGTGCCGGCCTTCCCGCCGTCAAGACGATTCCGAGGCCAGCACTAACGACGAGGACAACTAGCCCTGCGGACGTGGCGAGTCGGAGGCGACCCCTGATCGCCGCGATGACCACCGCCATGGAAACGAGGGCCACCCCGAAGAATGCAAGCTGCGGGAATGCTGCCGCGACGAACACCAATGGCGTCGCAGACGCGGTCTGCGTCGCCAAGAACACTGCAGCCGTAGCTCCGGCGGCGGCCACCACCATCACCCACACCAAGACTCGCCGCACATTGCCCCCGTCGTCATCGACAGCTTCCCAGACGCGACGCATCGGGCAGAAGCGACACGTGCCCGCCGATCGATCCCCTATCGGACGATGACGCGCCATGCGCCGTTTTCGGTGCTCGCGACCGAGGAGAAGCTGACGTTCGTCACGCCCTTGCGGGACGACTCCGGGATGTCCAGCTCGAGCACGCCCTCGGCGCAGCTCTCACGGGCGGACGTCGTGTCGACGGCACCGGTAGCCGACGTCAGACCGAACAGCCCCTCGACGGATCCGTCGCCGAAACACTCGAGTTCGACTCGCCTGATCGTCACGGGCTCCTCGAAGGTCGCCGAGATCGCGCTGCCGCCGGCTCCCTCGCCGCGATCGGCGACCGCTGCCAAGACGACCAGCTCGTCGCCGTCGTCCTGCACCGCTGACGGCGCCTGGTCAAGCCACAGAGCGATGTCGCCGGCCTGCTCACCGGGATCGACCTCGGAGCACCCGGCGAGGCTGACAGCACAGAGGGTCACGACGAGTAGGCAGAGCGATCGGGGGCGCACGATCGAAGGATGGCATGAAGCGCACTTCGTCGCGACTCCAACTGCGGGGGCCCGGCCAGCGATCGGCTATCGAGGCACCCGACCCGCTGCGATGCGCGATAGCGGAACGGTTCGGCTCGGCTCGGCTCGGCTCGGCTCGGCTCGGTTCGGTTCGGCATAGCCTGAAGCTCTCGCTATCGAGAGGGACCTTCATGCACCTACCGCGCACGTCACGAAAGAACACGATCACCGCCCTGTTCTTCACGGTCGCAGCTGGCTTGGGCACGGTCATCGAGTTGCTCTTTAACATCTGGGGGCCGACGCGCGTGCACGGCAGTGCGACCCCTCCGCGGCGGAAGCGTCGGTGAGCCGCTGTATCGACCCGAACTATCTCGGGGAGCCCCGCCGCGAACACGATGAGACCACCGGAGGATCGCTCCTCTTCACTCGTGCGTGCGAGACGTGCCGCTGACGGTCGACATCAGCACGAAGACGAGGACGGACCTCTGATGCTGAGATTTTTCGTCTCGACTTCCGTCGTGGCCGGGTTCATCGTCGCGGGGTGGCATTCGATCGGTCCCGAGCAGCCCGTGTTCGCGATCGTGGTCCAGTTTCTCCTCATGGCCTGGGCGGCTTTCACCGTCACGGAGCATTTCCCTCCTCTGCGAGGCAGATGGTGGAGGGTCTCGGAGCGGCAAGCGAGCTTCTTCCGGATGGCCGGTGTCGGTGCGTTCGGTCGCTTGCTCACCGTTGTTGGCTGGAACCGAGTCATCACTCGGGAGCGCAACTACCAGGTCACACGAGCAGGGATGCTGGCCCTCGAGCAACACACTCGTCGTTCAGAGGTCGCGCATCTGCTGTGTGCCGCTGCGGGGCTCGGCCTCGCGGTGGCTGCGCTCGTGGCCGGCACCTCCCCCGGTGCCGCCTGGTTGATGGTGTCGACGATCGTCTTGCAGCTGTACCCGGCCATGCTCCAACGATCCGTTCGGGCACGCCTTGGACGGGTTGTCTAGTCAGGTCCTCTCGGCCTCTCGCGTCACCTGTGACCCCGCGGGACTTGCAAGCTCGATCCGGACCGCTAGACGATGGCTGGCCGGACGTATCGGGGCCGGGGCGTGCCAGTGGGCGCCGTGGCTCTAGTGTCAGTCGCGGTGCTCTCACGAGGGGGGCCTATGAGAGGTAGATGACGTTGAGTGGTTCTAGGCGGTTCTTTGTGACGAGCGTGATCCTTCTCGCTGTCGGGTTCACTCTCTATGTCCTGTGCGACTACGCAGCCGCCACCTCTTCTGAGATTGGTGTCAACTTCGGCCTGGCCGCCGGGCTCGGGCTGGGTTTGATTGTTGGCGCCGTGGGACTCGTGTTCGGGGTTGTCGCCATGCTCAGCGGGTCGCAAAGGCGCCACCGGTAAAGCATCTGTTCGCCGTCCTTCGTTCCCGGGGAAAACGTCTAGAGGGCCCGTAGATGCGACTGAAGCTCGGTGGTGACCGCGACGAGGGGTCCCCGTCGTTGCTGTCGGGCTCGGTCGGGCTGAGCAACTCCACCCAGACTCGTAGCGGCTCTCAGTCCCGGCCAGGAAGGCTTTACCCGCCGGGGAAGCGAGGGCACCTCGGGTCCGCGTCTGGGCACCGCGACGGTCGCGCCTACTCCTGTCGTCGCCCCCAGCGAAGCAGAAGACCACAATGCCGTCGATGCACACCTTGCAGCTCTTCAAGACCTGGCCTCGATGAGGGGTCCGGGCCCCACGGCGACTGACGACTGACAGTCCGATAGGGAATCCGCTACTCAAACACTGCGGTCACCTCTCTGACCAGCTGATCGAAAGTGCGCTCGTAGACGAGGTGATGTTGATAGGTACGGACGAGGTACCGGCCCTCGTTGCTGCGCATGTGGAGAGAGACGTTGCTCTCACTTCCGCTTCCGCTCACACGCCAAGTCAGTCGCATCGGAAGCCTGGCCTGGCCCCGTCTGCTAGCGCCCCACATTCGATAAGCAAATCGCGAGCCCAGGTCCAGGGCACCTTCTGCGCTTGCCTCTCGTGGTGCCCGGCTTTTCTCGGCAAGCCACCCAGCCAGAACTTGGCTCGCTTCGTCGACGGTTTTGGGTGTAACGAGTTCAAGCGAACGAGCCTCGGCTAGATCAATCACTTGACCGTTCTACAGCGTCGTTTGTTCTGGCGTTGCTTGCCAGAGCGCGATTCGTGGCGGCCTCGAGCGCTAAATCTAGAACTTGGGGGCGCTTTAGCGCCCGATAGGGGATCGGCTAGCGGACCGCCTCGTCGCCTGGAGAGCCCAAGGTCCTAGCGGTGTTCGCGGTCGCGTCACCTGTCCTCCCTCGACCTGCACGGGCCTGCCGACGCTCTCTCGCCTCAGCATCCTGGCGCTTCTGGGTAAGACTCGTTCTGGCAGTCCCGAGGATGGCCATCCCGAGCAGGGCCAGCACGATGATGAGAGCCACTGGGACGATGACGATCGAGAGCACAGCGCCTCCGAGAAGTAGTGATGTCTGAAGTTAGCGAACTTCGACCGCGTGGTCGAGACCGAAGGGCGGGGTCCGATAGGGGATCCTTCGCCGCGACGGTTGCGACGTTAATTCTGGAGGCAAATAGTGGGCTGCCCTGGCGCTGGGTTCATTGCTCGGCCAGGATGAGGCCATGAACACGGGGAAGTGGGCACGGTTGGCGATAGTGCTTCTGGGGGCCGGGGCGCTAGCGGGCTGCTCCTTCGCTACAACGGATGACGTCTTTGCTGAGGAACAAATCAGTTCAGACGCGCTGCCCCAAGTTGAGAGTGTGGTGCTCGCGGATCTCGACCCGGAGTCGGCGCGGTACCTCGGTGAGGCTAAGGGCTCGCAATTCTGGGCGGCGCGGAACGCGGATGGTGAATTCTGCGTCCTCGCGAAGGTTGTCGCGGGCGGTGCCAACGAGATGATTTCTGGCTGCAGCCCAGGGGATGGCGACACGCTCACGATCTCGATGAACGGAGGGCCGTCAGCTTCTTGGTCGGCCGTAGAAAATCCGACCGTGCCGGACGGCAGCACGCTGCTCCGCGCCCACCTCCTGGTGTCGCTCCGCTGACTACACAGTCTGCCAGTCGCCTCATGACGGAAGCACGGCTCGAACGGGCTGGCTTAGCGTTCGTATCGTCCCCTCCAGTGTGACCAACCTGTCCCGCTAGGGGATCTGCTACCGAGACACCGCTGCGGGCCGCCGTGCAACGGTCAGTACGCGGGAAGATGCAGGATGACTACTTCCGAGTGGCTCCGACTCGCTTACTTTCCATGTCTGCTCGTCGTGTTCGGCGTACTCGGTCACATTGGCCTGAAGTACAGCCAGGGAAAAGAGCTGCCACGACACAAGCAGTTTCGCTTGCTAGCGGTCGGAGCACTCGCCCTCGCCGTCGGAGTCGTTCTCTTCGCCACGAGCTGGCTCGTATAGCTTCCGTCGTGGCCGGTCGAGGATCGGCTATCGGGACACCATGTTTGCTACAGTCGCACGCTTATTCAGCGGGCGGCACCGGGGATGCGGTTTCCACCGAGTCGAGATCATCGATGAGGCCTTGATCCAGGGGCACGTCAGGCAGCGTCTCCGCTGGCGGTGTCGCGACTCCGATGACCGTGACGCCGTCAGTTCGGTAGATGTTGATCGGTCCAGTCATTTCCTCGCCGTAAGCGTCATCCCAAAGCGCCCAACCTTGCTCTCCACTGTCCGTGGCATATGGGACGAGGTCCGGGTGGCCGTTCCGGTTCTCGATGCCGTAGGTCTGACCTCGTGCGTTGACCTCCCACTTGGACGTGGCCGTGGAGGCGTATTGAAGTGCAGCTCGCCACTTCGTCTCTGGAGACGCATCGACTCTGAAGTCGGAGGAGCCCTTCGCTGGTAGCTGGCCGTCAATGACGTGCATCGTGCCGGTCGGGCTTTGAGAGCAGTGGATGGCGCTGGCTGTGCTCCCGTCTCCGGTGGGAACCTGCACTACGCCGCTGTCGGAGAGGCAAGTAATGTCGGCGATGACTGCGCCAGCGGTCGAAGGTGCTTGGCCGATGTCGACCACAGCAGGGCCGGTGTGCGTGGCGGTCGTCGTGTCGCCAAGGGCCGCGGTCACGGTCGATCCAGGCGCACCCGCGACGAAGAGCGCTGCCGCGGTGGTTGCAACGGCGATCGCGCCCGCCCCGAGCGCGGCCCGTGCCAGGCGTGTCCGCCGCTGCCTGCGCTGTAAGACGCTGTGCTTGGTTCCGATGGCGGCGAGCTCGGCCCGGATTGCGGCGGAGGTGTCGGGTCGCATGTCGATGTTCACGAGAGAACGCCTTCCTGTGCCGGGCTTGTCGAGGGGTTGAGATCATGCAGGTCGACGCGGAGGCGTTGCCGAATCCGGTGAAGCCGCACCCGAGCCGTCGACGGCTTGAGGCCCAGGGACTGTGCGGCCTGCCAGACGGGCACGTCCTCGAGACTCGTCAACACGAGCAGTGCGGCATCTCCCAAGGACAGTCCTCGCAGTGAGGCCCGCAGCCTGTCCGTCAATTCGATGTCCTCGAGATCCTTCTGCACCTGCTCATCCTGTCGCGGTAAACGGGCCAGCAAGGCCCGGTATCTCGCGGCTGCACGGCGATTGTTCCGCCCAAGGTTCACGGTCGTGACAAGTAGCCAGGGCAGGAGAGAGTCCGCGACAAGAGTGACGCTGCGTCGCTTCCGCCAGAGCTCGTAGAACACCGCTGCAGTGACGTCGTCCGCGTCGTGATGCTTGTCCACCAGAGTCAGTGCCCGCCGGTAGACACGAGCCCTGTGTCGATCGAAGAGTGCAGCGAAAGCCGCCCCCTCGTCGCGTTGAGCCCGGGCCCAGAGGGGGCCGTCGTCCTGATCGTTGTTCACACTCAAGAGTGTCCGGCCAGGGCCACCGTGTTTCAAAGCACCTGAACCGACCCGCGGCCGGCCCATAGCGGGATCGTCTATCGGACACTGACGCCCCCTTCCCCGAGCCGCTGATCGTGCTGCGTAGCTCGTCTCCTCAGGAGAGTCGGCGCACCTGGTCGGGGGGGGATGCTCATGCCCGGGTGCAAGCCTTAGCCTCATGGGGAAGGGGGAGTCCTCATGAGCGTTGACGTTGAGCGTCCGGTACGCGCGCCGCGGTCGGATGCCCGTGTCTTGGTCGGGACAGGGGCAGCGGTCGGCGCGGGCTGTGCGCTGCTGCTACCCATCGTGTGGATCGTCGTGTGGGCTGCCTTCGCCGGACTCGACGGCGCCGGGATCGCGGGATGGGTCGTTATCGCGCTCGTCTACGCAGTTCCTGCTGCCGTGGTCTTCGCCCTCATCGGAGCGGTTGCCGGACTCGTCAGCGCGTCGCTATGGCGGCAGCGCCCCCGCTGGGGCAGATCGAGAAGCCAGACATTAGCGGTGTTGGCCACAGCAGCAGTTGTCGGCATCTCAGCAGGCCTGGCTCTGGGCCTCTTCTTCGGTGATCCCCTTTCGGGTGCCATCGTCGGACTCGTTGCCGCATCAGGTGCCGGCCTCACAGCGGCATTGAGCTTGCGCCGACTGGCACGACGAGAGGCGCCGCCCGTTCGGTAGCCGATCGGCTAACGGGCGCACCCGAGGCTCGGGCCCATCGAGCTACTGTGCAGTCATGTCCGCGAAGTCCTTCGGCACCCTATTGGTCTGCGTCGGCGCGTTCGTCCTGATCGGTGGCGGGGTGCTCCTTGTTACGTCTCCTGGGACCGACGACGTGTCTGGGTCTTCGACCGCTGCCTCATGGTTCATCATCGTCGCCGGAGCAGCGAACATCGCGTCCGGCTTGGCCATGCGGCGACAGGTCTGGCGGAAGAGGTAGTCCGACAGCGGCCACTCGCGGATCGGTCACCGAACGACCGCGCGCGTCAACCACTCCCCCGCAGTCACACGGGTCGGAACGTCTCGATAGACCAGTCCGGAAAGATCTCGATGAAGGATCTCCTACGGGGCGCAGGCGAGACCAGATCCACGAGCTCGCCAAGGCTGTTGCGCAGACCACGTGCGGATGGTGAAGTAACTCATGACGTTCTTCCCCGAAGTCACGCCTCCCGACGACGACGCGTCAGAGCACTACGTGGCTCCTGAGTGGGCTGCGCCCCCTATCGACTGGCTCCCGAGTCGCATCGGCATTTCGACGATCCTGGCGACGACCGACGACATCGCCGTCACAGTCACCGGGCTCTCGGTCCACGCCGCAGGCCTACAGATCGACGTCCAGTGGTTACTCCGCAACCATCACCAAAACCGCCGAGACTGGGCCACCCTCATGGACAGGTTCGGGGGCGGACGCTGGGGCAACGGGGCAGTCGACCCCGCTCGCAGCATCCGTTTCGGCGTCGTCCTCGACGACGGGACGAAAGTCGTCGCTGACGTCGGCGACGCATTCCACGACGATCCCGCCAAGGCTCCGACAGGACCCGTGTTGAACCTCACCGAACAGGGCGGGTCGGGCGACGACTCCTACTTCACGACCTCGGCTCGACTGTGGCTGTGGCCCGTCCCCCCGGACGGCCAGCTCGAACTCGTCATGAGCTGGCCCGAATTCGACGTCTCGGAGGCACGGCACACGTTCGATGCTCACGCCTACTCAGTCGCAGCTCGCCAAGCTCGACCCATCTGGAGCAACGAGGGCAACTAGCGCGCACCGGCCATCGATCCCCTATCGGGACGCATTCAACATCTAGAGCGCCAACACGCAAGGCCGAGGTACGGTCTCGCCATGAGAACCCTGCGCATGCGACTGCTCGTAGCTGCGACATCAGGAGCTCTCGCTGCGGTGTCGCTGGCAGGATGCGAAGCAACAGTCCCCATGGTCCCTGCCGCTGATGCCAACTCAGTGGAATGCGCGCAGGTCACCGTGCATCTTCCTGACTCCATCGGTGAAACCGAAACGCGACGCGAGACAGATGCCCAAGCCACTGGCGCCTGGGGAGAACCCACGACCGTCCTGCTTCGCTGCGGTGCCACAGAACCAGGTCCCACGGATCTGCCCTGTTACACGATCCAGGGGGTCGACTGGATTGTCGATTCCCCCGAAAACGACCCCCAGAGCGCCATCTTGACCACCTATGGCCGCTCTCCCGCCGTGGAGGTCATCTTCAGCACAACAAAGCTGACCGGAGCAAACGTCATGGAAGACCTCGCAGACGCTGTCGGGTACCTCCCAACAAATGGGCGAGCGTGCACGAGCACCGAAGATTTGCCCTAGTGACGGGACGTAGCGATCAGCGATCGGCTATCGAGACAGGTCCACCCCCAACCTGACTGACTTGCGGCGGTCTCGTCGTCCGTCCCGGACCGCGAAAGGAGCTTTGCTCCTGGCAGTCGTGACGATTGCGGTGCTCGCGCTGTGGTTGCGGCGGTGTGCTCGTAAACTGCTGTCCATGTGGCCAACGAAGGAGGCATGGCGGAGCACCGTTCCCGACCTATTGGCCCGCTCTGTGGCCCGTTGGGGCCTGACGCTCGGACGCGTGCACCCCGGCGGGAGTGCGTCATACGTCGTCTCCGTGCGGACCGCCGCCGGCCGCGACGCAGTTCTCAAGCTTTCATTCCCGCACCGCGAGGCGCGCGACGAGGCCGCGGCGCTTCGATGGTGGGACGGCTCAGGGTCGGTCCGGCTGCTCCAAGCGGACCTCAACGATCCGTTCGTGCTCTTGCTCGAACGATGCGATCCAGGCGTACGACTAGCCGACCGGCACGATCTGTCGCCGGAACGCCGGCTGTCGATTGCCGCGGATCTACTCACCCGGTTGTGGTCCCGCACAGCCTCAAACGATTCCGACACGACTACAGCGCCCGCCCCGACCACACGATTCGAGCGTGTGGCCGACGTCGCCGCCGAGTGGGCCGACCTCGTCGAGGAGCGAATGCGCACGTTCCGGCCAGATCTCGACCACGTCGCGGTCGCGCGAGGAAACGCGCTGCTTCGGGAGCTCCCTGTAACGGCCCCGCGGACAGTGGTCGTGCACGGCGACTACAACCCCGGCAACCTCCTCACCGCGACGCGAGAGCCGTGGCTCGTCATTGATCCGAAACCTATGGTCGGCGACCCGTCTTACGACTTGTGCCCGTTGCTCATGCAGATCGACGACCCCTTCTCGCTCCCGGACACCGAAGGGCATCTGCGGAATCGAATTTCTCTGCTTGCAGACCTGACCGGGGAGTCGCCGGTCCGCATCGCAGCCTGGTGCGTGGCACGCCTGGTCGAATCGTCGCTCTGGTACACCAGCCGGTCCGAACTAACGCAAGCGCGCGACAACATCGAACGTGCGAAGTTGCTCGATGCACTCGCCATCTGATTCGACCGCTCACCCACGGAAGGTGCCGCGAACCGCGCATTCTGCATCGGTCAGGAGACCGTCTCAGTAGCCGATCCCCTAACGGGACATGCGACCCATGCGTTCAGTGCTGGATGCGTCTCCATCCGCTGACGTTGTCATCGTCGTCGAACCGCCACTCCTCGGTGTCACCATCGATCGCAACGTCATCGGTGAGCCAGAAGGTTTCGTCGGGTGACCACCCCGCCAGCACGATCGCACCGCCTGGGACCTCGACCACCTCACCGGCCGCAGCGAGGTAGCCCTGGACTGAGACGTGGATGCCATCGAAATCACGCGCAACCTCTCGGTAGTCGGGGATGAACCACTGCTCATCACGGCCCGTCGATCCCCACCAGGTGCCGCGGCGCGCCCACCGGGCATCCCGCGGATAGCGCGCCACGAGGGCAGCCCAGTCCTCGATGCTGTGGATCTCGACCACACGTAGATGTCGAGACATGGTCAGCCTTTGCAGGAGCGCTTCGCCGTCTCCGAAACTGTCCTCGACGAGCATGAGGCTCACAGCCCCGAGGTCACCGATGCGACGGGTCGACGAGGGCGGTCGCGCCCATTCACCCTGAGCTTGTCCATATGTGTGCGGCGTCGACCACCAGGAACCATTGATCGTGCGTGACGCGCGATCTCTCGGCCTCTTCAGGTCGACGTTCTCCCTGTCGTGATTCACGGACCATTCATCAAGGACCCGGGTCATCGGGCCCGGGCTGCTGTTCGGGACGACCCGACCCTCTCTGAGAGGAGTCGTGACCCACTGATTGGTCATATCGACATCACTGGCCCACCACGCCGTGCCCGGTGCGGCCGAGATCGCCGCCGCCACAGGCACCAAGGCCTCGCGGACCGAGGCATCCGCGGTCAGGGCATCGCTGACGTAGGGCGCCTGCCATGGCATAGCCGCGTCGACTGTGGCCGTCAGCGCACGGAAGAACAGGAGCGGGTCGCTCCACGACCGGACATCGTCGAGACGAAGCGTCTCGAGAGCTCGGACCAATCGCTTGAGATCCCGAGGAGGGATCGAGAACGTGCCGGGCAAGGCGAATGCGTCAGCAACCTCGAGTGCAATCTCCCCGACGGCCCCCGACACCTCGTCGCTAATGCCCCCCGCGACCGCCATGCACACGCCGCGAAAACGCGCTCCATCGAGGAGAACCGGGAGCGACAAACGAGGCATAGCAGAAGTGTCCCACTGCCCTACACAGTGACCGCCCCATGACCGATCGTCTAACGGGCACCACCCACACGACGGAGGTGTCACAATGCGCACGTGCAATCTCACGCAGCCCGCAGACGCCGTCGCTTAGCTATCGCTCTTGTCGTCGCCGGCCTAGTGATGCTCCTTGCCCCAGTTCTTGCTGGCGCGATCGCGCCGGACATTGCGTGGGTGGCTTGGGTCGCCCGCTCCCTTCCCGCCGCCCTTGCGGTTGCAGGCATCATGGTCTGGTACCGGGCAGACAAGGTCTTCGACCGCGGTTTCGAGCCAGAAGGGCCGTCAGACGACGAGTCTCACGATGCGTGAGCGTTAATCGATCGTCTAGCGGGCACTCAATTCCAGCCGGCTGTCCAACGCGTCTAGTCGAGAAGTACGACGAAGTCCGGGCCAAGCTCAGCTTGGAGGTCTCGAACGAGCCGAACCGCCCACTGTCGATGGCGGGGAGACTGACGCATCTCGTGCGCATACCACCACTCGGTCCAGTCGTAGAGCTGCTGCGTCAGCCGTGCAGAAAGGCCGTACTCCTCTGGCGAATAAGTCGTTCGCGCCTCATCGTTGAGCAGAATATTCTCGCGTAGCGGCCACGACAGCCCCTCGAAGAGAACAAGGGACACCTCTCTTTGCATGCCGACCAGTGTGCCGGACGCCGATCGACTATCAGGCACGATGTCTTGCCTGACGCCGGTGTGCGATCCTGCTGCTATGAACACGAAGGAGGCGATCGCGTCCACTCGCCGCGACCGAGTTCTGCAGTTTGTTGGCTGGCTCGCTGTTCTGTGCTCATGTCTGAGCTTGGCTGCCGGCATCTTCCTTGGATGGTGGGTGAAAGGGATCGCCGCCATCCCCGTGTCCGCAGTCCAGGAAGCTGGCGGCTACGTCCTCTTCTTCGGGGTGCCGCTGAGCATTGTCGCTGCGCTCCTTCTGGCTACGATCGCCGGGATCCGCGGCGGAACGGGGCGCCGACTCGGCCTCATTGCAGGAGTACTCGTAGTACTGAGTGCCCCGGCATTTGCCCTGGTCGCCAACATCGTGCCCCTGCGGAACTAGGTACTGGGAACTAATCACAGATGCCTCAGCCGGGACTCGATCACGTTTCGGCCGCGCGCTGGATCGCTCTGTAAACCGTCGAGCGGGCGACGCCGAAAAGTTCGGCGATCTCGCTGGTGGTGTGGGCGCCCGTGCGGTGCAGCTGCACGAGGTGCTTCTCCTGCGAGGGGGTGAGCTTGGGCTTGCGGCCGCGGAGCTTGCCGGCGGCCTTGGCGATCGCCATGCCCTCCCGGGTCCGGGCACGGATGAGGTCGGCCTCGAACTCGGCCACCATGCCGAGCACGTTGAACAGGAGCCGGCCCACTGGATCGGTGGGGTCATAGACCGCTCCCCCGAGGTTCAGCGCGACCCCCCTCTTCGTCAGCTCGTCCGCTATGTCCGTCGCGTCCCGCAGTGAGCGGGCGAGACGGTCGAGCTTGGTGACGACGAGGACGTCTCCGGCACGGCATGCCGCCAGTGCCTCTCGCAGGCCCGGCCGGGCTCGAGTTGTGCCCGACAAACCATGGTCAACGTGCACGTGTGGATCGTCGACACCGAGTGCTGCAAGACCATCCCGCTGTGCTGCGAGATCTTGTCCAGACGTCGAGACGCGGGCGTATCCGATGAGCATCCGACGACTGTAGCGTTTAGACCCCCTTCACCGGGCATTTTTGCGGGACAGGCATACGCGAATTCGCAGGCCAAGCCCCTCTTGACTTCAGCCGGTCGCGACAGGCCCGCAAAGGTGTCCCGATGAACGACCGGCTAGGGGTCAGTTCGTGGTCATCCCGTTCGTCTCATGCATGAGCGACCTGATCATGGTGCGTCTTTCGGGTGACCTTGTTGCTGCCGGGTCCACTAGTCAGGCCTTGGGGGCTGGGCCTTCCCGAGTCCTGAACCGTCTCGAGGTATGTCGATCCTAGGAACATTCCTCACGAAAGAAGAGCGCTTCTCGACTGGGCTGTCCGTGAACGTCCACACGCCCCCGCTCGGGCGGGCGCGTGTGCGGGCTGCCGGTCGTCTGCGGATCAGGAGCAGACGATCGGGGCCGTGCCCGGGGTACCACCACAGGGCACGCTCAGAATAGGACCACAGCGCCTAATCTGCTAGGCGCCCGCAAGAGTTCGTCGCATGTGCGGGCGTTAGCTCCACGCGGGGCGGGGTTCGACGACGAGCTTCCTGAGCGCGATCAGGGCGTCTCGGATGCGGGTCTTCATCGTCCCGATCGGGACACCAGCTTTCACTGCTGCTTCGGATTGGGTGTACCCGCCGAAGTACGTCAGTTCGAGGGCTTCGCGGTGGGCGGGGGTGAGGGCTTTCATGCTGGTTGCGACACGCTGGTGCTCGATCAGGATCTCTGCCGTCTCGGCAACGTCGTCGCGGGTCGCTTCGAGGTCTCGGATGCCGACTGCCACGTCACGGTCGCGGGCGGCTTGGGATGACCGGACACGGTCGATGGCGCGGCGCCTGGCCCTGACGAGCAGCCACGCCGTAGCCGTGCCCTTCAAAGGGTCGAAGTGGGCGGCCTCTTTCCATGCCTGGAGAAATACTTCCTGGGTCACTTCTTCGGACTGGGCCGGATCGATCAAGATCCGTCGCACAAGCCCCAGAACTCGTGAGGATGTTCTGTCGTACAGGGCCGTGAACGCCCGATCGTTGCCCTCAACGGAGAGGCTCAGGAGGTCTTCGTTTGATCGCTCGACGTCGGCCGGTAGAGCGGGCGCAAGTGTCATGAGGTGTCCATTCGAAAGCGGTGCACGGCGACGTGTTCCCCAGACACAGATGCCACTGTATGCGCGCGCATATTTTGTGGTGACCCCAGTTCGGGCATGCTGCGGAAACAGGGCATACGAATCCCCCAGGACAGGCCAAGCCTGGCCTGTCCTGGCCAGGCCAGGCCAGGCCACGCCAAGCCAGTCCAGTCCAGTCCAGTCCAGTCCAGTCCAGTCCAGCCCAGTCGACGCTTGATGGGTCAGCGTCGGAGGGTGTCGCTGGGGTGTTCGCCGTACTTCTCGGCATACGCCCCCGCGAACCGGCTCAGGTGGGTGAACCCCCACCTGCGGGCCACTTCCGCGACGGTGTTGACGTCAGCGTCGAGGTTCAGGAGCTCGGCACGAACGTGCTCGAGGCGGGCGGTGCGGATGAGGTCGGTCGGTGTCGTTCCGAGCTGCCGACTGAAGGCCTGCTGGAGTCCTCGCGGACTGAGGTTCGCGGCCTTGGCGACGTCGGTGGCGGTGATAGGCAGATGGACACTGGCGTGGATGTACTCGACCGCTCGCCGTGCGAAGCACGCAACCACCGACGTGGCCGGCGAGCAGCACCCGCACCCCCACGTAAGTCAGGCCCCTACTCAAATCGAGTAGGGGGCCCTGACTTACGTCCACTAGTCCACCCCCTACCGAACACCCCAGGTGCCTTCGCGACCAATGAGTTTTTGGCACCACTGGCATCCGCTCGACTAGCGCTACCCCGTTGCCACTCTCGCAAACCAGAGACACAACATCCGAGCAACGAAGGAAGAAGCAGTCAACGTTATTCCGACGCCCTCGCATTTCAGGGTGACCACGGTCAGGGTCCTCTGGGGCTCACATGTCCATGACGCTCCGGTCGACACGTCCAAATGATCTGCGCGCCCGTAGCTGTCTTCTGGAACATGAACTCGGACGAACGAACCGAAATCGCATGCCTCGTATGACTGCCCCTCATGCACCCACTTGAGGCAGTTCATCATCTCCATACCCGGAACTCAGGGGCTACATGATTCGGGAACAAGTAAGTCCCACCTAGCGACAGACAGCAACGCCGATCCAATCAAGCTTCGCCGAGAGACTCTCACAACCTTACGGTTGTAAGACGTCTCGTCAACCCCAAGCAGCGAGCCAGCCAAAGCCCACAATTCCAGGACACGGCGAGTCTCATAACCATGTATCGCAACCGTGGTGAAGAATCGGTGTCATGAAGATTGGTTGCGAGACAGACGCGGTGCCTCGATGAGGTTGATCGGGTACGCGCGGGTCTCGACCCGTCAGCAAGACACTGATCGGCAAGAACAGGATCTGCTCACGGCAGGCGTCCGGCGAGATGACCTGTACGTCGACCAGGGCGTGTCCGGTGCGCGCGCATCACGACCCGCGTTCGACCGAGCCCTTGCCGCTCTCCACGAAGGAGACACACTCGTCGTGACGACCCTCGACCGCCTAGGCCGCTCCACTATTGACATGCTCGGGTTCGCAGCACAGCTCCGAGACCGCGGCGCCGGCCTCCGCGTCCTCAACCTCGGCGGTGGCGACGTCGACACATCCACCCCCATGGGATCGATGGTGTTCTCCGTCATGGCAGCGCTCGCCCAGATGGAGCTCGAGATCAAACGAGAACGCGTCCGCGACTCCGTCTCGAAGAGACGCCAGACAGGCAGCGACCTCGGCGGACGACGTCCCGTGTTCACCGACAGCCAGATCCGATCAGCAATCAGGCTTCTCGACGCCGGCCACCCGCCATCGCAGGTTGCCCGAGATTTCGGCATGTCCCGTGCAACTCTCTACCGGCGCATCGCCACACTGGACGCACAAGCGAAGCACTCGTAAGCCTGTTCTCGTGCGGTAGTTAGAGTCTGCGAGACTGCTAGCCGGGATGGCCAGGACGCCACTAATTGTCGGCAGCGTTGCCGAGCTCAATTTCAAGCACCTCTAGACCCTCCCTGACCCTGTTGGACTGGACGGAGCAATGACGTGAGCTTGCCTGACCCCATCGGCTACGGAATGCACGAACAAGACGCCCTCGGCATGATCCCGCTTCGTTTGCCGCACTACGGAGCCTCGCTCCCCGTCGCGATGAGCCGGTTCTTCCGCAAATACGCCACGTTCTCCGGCCGTGCCGGCCGAGCCGAATTCTGGTGGTGGGGGCTCATCAACGTGGCCTTCAGCCTCGCCATGGGCCTACTCGGCGCCGCCCTGACCGGTGACGCCACCTACATCTACAACCAACCCGTCACTTGGGACGCACCCAACGTCCTGACAACGCTTTTCGGTCTCGCGACCTTGGTCCCGTCCCTCGCCGTGACCTGGCGCCGACTCCATGACGCCGACCTCAGCGGAGGCTGGTTCTTCCTGGCCCTCATCCCCATCCTTGGATGGGCCGCGCTGATCGTCATGCTCGCGCTCCCAAGCCGAGCCTCAGGCATCCGGTTCGACTAGACCAACTACCTCGAACACCCCTAGCAATCACACGGGGACGGCCGCGCAACCACCGCCCGGTCAACGACGGCCTATCGGACAGGTCATCCTGTCGTCGAAAGTGGCCGGGCCTGGGCGATGCGAAGCGGCTTAAAGTCGAACGCTAGTACTTACGATGGTCGAGCCTGCTGTCTCTGAGGCGCAAACATCCGGAAAGAGCCCTCCAGCGTCGAAGGGTTCTCCATGACGGAGTGAGGGCTAGCGGGACTTGTCACCATCCGCACGCATCAAACGCTCGAGCCATAGACCGGGACCATGTCGTTCTGACGAAACACGCTCATCTGATGCTTCGAGACGCGTCCGCAAGGCGGCTCTTCTCGCAGACTGCACCATGAGTGCGCCACGGACCGCCCAGGAAAATAGAAAACCCCTGGATGACCAGGGGTTTTCTGTGGCGGGTTGTTTGCACAACCCCTGAATCGCCGCGGAGTCGGGCCTTGGACACCCGACTGAAGCTGAATTTCCCCCGAGCGTCGCTGCGATTTCCCCTGCGGGCTCCCTCAACCTCGTAAGCGCACTGGACTTGCCGTGGCCGCGCCTGCGATCGGGCAAGCCTCCCCACGGCGCCAGATGGTTGACGAGTTGACCTGGGCGGTGGCGGGCCGCCCCGCGGCCCAGTGGGGGATCCTCGAGCATGAGCACCCCATGCGCGGACGCAGGGGGCGCACCGAGGTCACCGCGCCGTGCGGCCTCTCGGACGCTTTCGCGTTCGAGAGTCGGGCCGTTCCCTTAACCTCGTCCCATGAGCAGCTCGACGATTCGGTCTCAACTCGAGCGGAAGCGCGCACAAAAGGCCGATGCCGAGAAGAAGGCGTCGGCAGCGCGAACGAAGGAGAACGCCAAGCGCGCCGATGCAACGAAGGCTCGGGCTGCGGCATCCAAGACGAGCAACGACTCGACGCGAAAGTCACGATCGCGGGACGCGGACAGGTACGAGCAGGACGCCAATGCCGCTGGCAAGGACGCCGCCGCTTGGCAGACCAAGGCGAGCAAGTACCTGGTTGAGGAAGTGGCTTTACAAAAGCAGCTGTCAACCGCCGAGAGGTCGGAACAGAAGGCGTCGGAGCGGAAGCGTGAGCAGACCGACACAGCCCTAGAACGGCAACGAGCTCAGCAAGTGACGGCAGCCAGAGCTGAGACGGGCCGTCTGCGCGACGAGACGGCGATGCGCTTCGACGTGCACGAGAGAGCGATAGCCGAACTTCGACAGCCGAAGAAAGAGCGCCTCCGCATCCTCGTCCTCACCTCGTCAGGCCGAGATGACCTCCGTGTCGGACGCGAGCAAAAGCAAATCCAGGATGCAGTTCGGTTCGCGTCTGGTCGCGATCAGGTTCGGCTAGACGTCCGGCCGGCTGCGACGGGTGAGGACCTCTTGAACGGTCTCACGCAGGGCACCCCTCACGTCGTCCACTTCTCCGGCCACGGCAACGAGGACGTCATCGTCTTCGAAGAGGATGTCGACGCCCACAATGACGGCCGCGCGATGTCCGGCCGGCTACTTGGCCGTGCTCTACAAGCTGTCGACGAAACTCCCCTTCTCGTCGTCCTGAATGCGTGCAAGACCGCGGAACAGGCTCGTCGCCTCACAGAAGGCATTGCGGCCTTTGCTATCGGTCATTCCGATTCGATCGGAGATTCTGATGCGATCAACTACGCGGCGCGCTTCTATGCGTCCATCGCGGACGGACAGTCCATCGGCGCTTCGCACGATCTCGCCAAAACAGCTCTCGAGATGATGGGGCTGCCTGATCATGATCTCCCGCAGCTGTATGCCGCTGTGGGCTACAACCCCTACGAAGCTCGCCTTGTGCTGTCCGAACTACCTTCGGATTCTTGAGTCCGACAAAGCCAGAAGGAATGGTGAGGTTCAACGCGGACGGGCGGCGCTAAGACGACGCATAGCTCGCTTCCGCTCTTCAGCCTGGTATTCCAGGATCCACGTGCTGGGCGAAACAACCTGGATCAGGCCTGGGAGTGAAGCGTTGAGGAAGCCGGTGTCACGAGTGATGCACACGCGGTCGACGTAGCCATCATCAGGATCGTCGGCATCCCGGGCGGTTGCGTACACCGTCCCATCTTCATGATCGAGCGGCGGGTCCCCGTAGGCGCTCACGATCTCACCCACCGTGTCACCCTCCGAGCGAATGACGACTTCCCAAACGAGGTCCTCGAGCAAGGTCTGGGCATCGGCGTCTAGCCATCCAAGACCTGGGTTCCCGACGCCCGATGTGGGATGGGCAGCCTTAGATGCGACCATGAGGTTGATGTGGTCGCTCGTCCAGACACTCAGGCTGCGCCCGTCTGCGTGCTGGCCGCCCGCGCAGGCGAGGATGGTCAACACGCTGTCAAGTCCCGGATCCCTACGGTGCGGAACTCCATCGGCTCGCGCCCGGACCCCTGCTGCTTCGAGCCGCTCCCAGGTGAACGGCGCGCCGACGACTCGGGCGGCGTCGAGGTAGACGTTCACGTCCAGGATGACTACAAGGCGTGAAGCCCTAGCTGGCGATCCCGTCCCTGCGTCAGTTGGCACGCCTAACGGGCCGCGAAAGGCGGAATCGTGACTTTGCTGCCTCGTAGGCGGGACCAGATGTCGTAGCAAATTGAGCAGTGCCGAGCGACGGATGCTCAATCGCGGCATGTTCGGAGGCCCGCAACCGCCCAGCCTTGCGAAGCTCCGCTACCCGCCGGTACGCGGCCCAGTCGCTTCCGATCTCCGGCTGAGGCAGTTCAATGTTCAGCGAACCCTCGCGGTAATGCTTGTCCCACACTCGGCCCGGCTCATGGGTCAGTGCCCAGAGCGCGCCCCCAGTCATATCTCCAAAAAGCGACCACACGTCTTCGACGTCATCGATGACTTCCTCACGCAACTCCTCAACGCTGATGGCTGAGGTGTCGATGTGAGCTATTGGCTGATCGTGGTACTCCTTGTACAAGCCGTAGAGAGGCTTGACCACGGGGCCGTTTTTCCAGGCCTGAACCGGCTCTCGGAACGTCGGCGCATGTCGCTCTGACAGCCCCTTGCTCTGAACAAGGAAGACGAGCTTTTGCAGTTGCAGGTTGGTGAGACTTCGACCATCGTGGTTCGCGGCGACGAGCAGACGTGACGCAATCGATGCAGCAGCAACGGTTCGCTCCACGGTCAACCCCCCATTCGTCATGATTCCCATCAACGAGATCAACTCACACTACGCGATGTTGATTCCCTCCAGCTGTAAGCCATGCGGCATCTTGAGTGCATGCGCCAGCCAAGAGACGAGGGAAAACGCAGCAGAACTCAGGCCGTTACAAGGAGCTTGCCGAGGGAATCGAGGGCCCCAGGGACGAGCGCGTAGTACGCCCAGATCCCGCGCTTGTCGCGAGTGAGGATGCCGGCGTCGACGAGCACCTTCAGGTGGTGCGACACAGTCGGCTGGCTGAGCCCGAGAGGTTCGGTGAGGTCACACACGCACGCCTCGGCCCCGTCGTGCGCGGCAACCATCGAGATGAGCCGGAGCCGGGCCGGGTCCGCGATGGCTTTGAGGCTGCGGGCCAGCTTCTCGGCGTTCTCCGCGTCCATCGCCTCGCGGGCCAGCGGTGCGCAGCACGCGGTCACGTCCGTGAGGGGCAGGAGTTCGGCAACGGGCATGTGAACACTCTTCCACACAGATTGACAGTCGTCGATGGGTTGGGGCAGGCTCAACACATCGACACTCATCGATCTACGGAGCTGCATGACGACCACCACCACCGCGCCTGCCCGGCTCGGGACCGCTGACCGCTTCCTCCCCGTGTGGATTCTCGCCGCCATGGGCGTGGGGCTGCTGCTGGCGGTGTTCGTGCCGGCTTTCGGTGAGCTGCTGCACTCGTTCCAGGTGGGGCAGGTGAGCGTCCCGATCGCGGTCGGGCTGCTGGTGATGATGTACCCGGTGCTGGCGAAGGTCCGCTACTCCGACACCCGCGCCATAGCCGGCGACCGACGCCTCCTGGTGTCGTCGTTGGTGATGAACTGGGTCGTCGGCCCTGCTCTGATGTTCGCCCTGGCATGGGTGTTCCTGCCGGATCTGCCGGAGTACCGCACGGGGCTGATCATCGTGGGCCTCGCCCGGTGCATCGCCATGGTGCTGATCTGGAACGACCTCGCCTGCGGCGACCGAGAAGCTGCCGCGTTCCTCGTCGCCCTGAACTCGGTGTTCCAGGTCGTCGCGTTCGCCGGCCTCGGCTGGTTCTACCTCCAGATCCTCCCCGCCTGGCTCGGGCTCCCGGTCACGAGCGCGTCGTTCAGCATCTGGTCGATCACCCTCAGCGTCCTGGTTTTCCTCGGCATCCCCCTCCTCGCCGGCTACCTGTCCCGCCGCATCGGGGAAGCGACCAAGGGACGCACCTGGTACGAGACACGCTTCCTGCCGAAGATCGGCCCCTTCGCCCTCTACGGGCTGCTGTTCACGATCGTGATGCTCTTCGCCCTCCAGGGACAGCAGGTCGTCGACCGACCCCTCGACGTCGTCCGCATCGCCGTCCCGCTGCTGGTGTACTTCGCCGTCACGTTCCTCGTCGCGTTCTTCACCGGACGGGCCATCGGCCTGGCCTACGAGCGGACGGCGACGCTGGCGTTCACAGCCGCGGGGAACAACTTCGAGCTGGCGATCGCGGTCGCGGTCGGCACGTTCGGGGCCACCTCCGGCCAAGCCCTCGCCGGCATCGTCGGCCCCCTGATCGAGGTCCCGGCGCTCGTGGCGCTGGTGTACCTGTCCCTGTGGCTCCGGCCACGCCTGTTCCCCTCCCCCACCCCGGCAGCGCGCATCGCTGAACGGGTCTAACCCCTCACCCGAAGGAACCCGTCATGAGCACCAAGCCCACCGTCCTGTTCGTCTGCGTCCACAACGCCGGCCGCTCCCAGATGGCCGCCGGCTACATGCAGGCCCTGGCCGGCGACCGCGTCGACGTCCTCTCCGCCGGCAGCGAGCCCAAGGACCAGATCAACCCGATCGCGATCCAGGCCATGGCCGAGGAAGGCATCGATATCGCCGGGAACCAGCCCAAGGTCCTCACCACCGAGGCCGTCCGGGACAGCGACGTCGTGATCACGATGGGCTGCGGCGACGCGTGCCCGATCTTCCCCGGCAAGCGCTACGAGGACTGGGAGCTGACCGACCCCGCTGGCCGCGGCATCGAGGACGTCCGCCCCATCCGCGACGACATCAAGGGCCGCATCCAGGCCCTCCTGGCCGAGATCGCACCCGCGACC
The DNA here is from genome assembly GCF_034045305.1 of Frigoribacterium sp. CFBP9029. NCBI lineage: Bacteria > Bacillati > Actinomycetota > Actinomycetes > Micrococcales > Microbacteriaceae > Frigoribacterium > Frigoribacterium sp. CFBP9029. The sequence continues at coordinate 271,753 of NZ_JAXCWB010000004.1, read as the reverse complement.
GCCTAACCCCCTGAGCTGTGAGGAAACGACGATGACGGACCTGACCACGAGGCGCGGCCTGCCGGGCCTTGCCTTCCCCGAGGACGCACTCAAGCGTGCCGCGGGCGACCTCGCCACCCGGTTCGAGGGCATCTTCGGACCGGAGACGATCGAGCGGTACGTGCTCGAGTCCTACACGGCTCTCCTTCGCACAGCGCAAGTCCGGGCGCACCTGACCACCAATGCGACCCGGTTCGCGATCGACCGGCTGACTGCTCTCGGGCAGGCCACCGGGGCGATCGAGCGGACGGTGCCGGAGGTGCTGTTCGTCTGCGAGCAGAACGCCGGCCGGTCCCAGATGGCAGCCGTGTTCACCAACGTCCTCTCCGGCGGTGCCGTCCACGTCCGCTCCGCCGGGTCTATGCCCGCCCGAGACCTCCACCCCGTCGTCGCGGAAGCGATGCGAGAGCTGGGCCTCGACCTTGACGAGGCGTTCCCGAAGCCGCTGACAGACGACGTCGTGCAGGCAGCCGACGTCGTGATCACGATGGGCTGCGGCGACGCGTGCCCGATCTACCCCAGCAAGACCTACCGCGACTGGCACCTCACCGACCCCGCCGGGCTCCCCCTCGAGCAGGTGCGCCTCATCCGCGACGACGTTCGCAAGCTCGTCGAATCGCTCCTGGCCGAACTCGGCATCGAATCGAAGGGTCTCCCCGCATGAGCCTCACCCTCTCTGTCCCGCCCCGCACCGACGCACCGACCCTCGCCGGGCTCCCCGTCGCCGTCATCGGCGCCGGCCCTGTCGGCCTCGCTGCTGCCGCGCAGCTCCTCGAACGCGGCGTCGACGTCGTGATCTACGAAGCCGGCCCGAGTGCCGCGACGGCGGTCCGCGCGTGGGGTCACACGCGCCTGTTCACCCCGTGGGAGCACCTCGTCGACCCGGCCGCCGCACGCCTCCTCGACACCACCGACTGGGAGGCCCCGGCAGCGAAGAAGCTCCCCTACGGTGCCGACTTCGTCCGCGACTACCTCGAACCCCTCGCCGCGACCCCTGAGCTGTCCGGCCGCATCCGGTACGGGCACCGGGTCGCCGCAGTGTCCCGGCAGGGCATGGACCGCACCCGCTCCACCGGGCGGGCCGAGACGCCGTTTCTGCTGCGCCTCGACCACGACGGCGAGGTGCGCGACGAACTCGCCCGCGCCGTCATCGACACCTCAGGCACCTACACGACCCCCAACACCCTCACCTCCTCCGGGGTCGGCCTTTCCCACGGCGACGACGTCGCCGGCAGCATCAGCCACGCCCTGCCCGACGTCCTCGGCCGCGACCGGGAACGGTTCGCTGGCCGGCACACGGTCGTCGTCGGCGCTGGCCACTCGGCGGCGAACACCCTCCTCAAGCTCGCCACCCTCGCCAAGGACGCCCCCGGGACGACGATCACGTGGGCGATCCGCAGCAGCACCCCCGCCCGGGTCTACGGGTCAGCAGCCGACCAGCTCGAAGGCCGTGGTGACCTCGGCAGCGCCGTCCGCGACCTCGTCCGTGCCGGCGCGATCGCCCTGGTCGACCGGTTCGAGGTCGACGACGTCACCAAGACCGCTGACGGCGTGCAGCTCGTCGGGCGTCGCCGCGGTGAGCCCCTGACGGTCGCCGCGGACGTGGTGGTGAACGCGACCGGGTTCCGCCCTGACCTCGACATGCTCCGTGAGATCCGGGTATCCCTGGACGAGATCGTCGAAGCACCTCGGCAGCTCGCACCGCTGATCGACCCAAACCTGCATTCCTGCGGCACGGTCTACCCGCACGGGGTCGCAGAGCTCGGGCACCCGGAGCCGAACTTCTACATCGCCGGCATGAAGTCGTACGGCCGTGCCCCGACGTTCCTGCTGCTCACCGGCTACGAGCAGGTGCGTTCCATCGCGGACGAACTCGCTGGCAATCACGAAGCCGCCCGCCTCGTGCAGCTCGAACTCCCCGAGACGGGTGTCTGCTCGACGAACCTCCCGGACGCCTCCGGGTGCGCCGTCGACGGGCCGGCAGCAGGTGGGTGCTGCTCGTGAGCGTCACCGTCCGGGCCATGGCCCCGGACGACTGGCCCGCCATCGAGCAGATCTACCAGGAGGGTATCGACACCGGTAACGCCACCTTCGAGACCCGCACCCCGACCTGGGACGCGTTCGATGCAGGCAAGCTCGCCGCGCACCGGTTCGTCGCGGTCGACGACACCGCGGGCGCCGTGCTCGGCTGGGTGGCGGCGTCTGCGACGTCGGCCAGGCCAGCGTATGCAGGTGTCGTCGAGCACTCCGTCTACGTCACCGCCGCGGCGCGAGGACGTGGCATTGGATGGGAGTTGCTGAGTGCGTTCCTCGACTCGGTGGATGCTTCGGACATCTGGACCGTTCAGTCGTCGATCTTCCCCGAGAACGGGGCGAGCCTGGCCCTCCACGACAGGGCGGGGTTCCGCCGGATCGGGACGCGGGAACGGATCGCGCGCTCCGAAGCAGGCCCTTATGCCGGCGTGTGGCGCGACACCGTTCTGATCGAACGACGCTCACCCACCGACCCTTCCTAGGCGCTGGTGCGGAAGACGCACTCGGTCGAGCACCGCTCAGACCGGTCAGGGCATTCGGCCAGGTCGTGCTCGGCGCGCGAGAGACGCGATCGGAGCTGGTCGAGGCGGGCCTGCTTCTCCTCGATCTGACGCACCTGCTCGGCCAGGAGCGGCCGTAAGGCTTCGCGGACATCGGTGCAGGACGTCGACTCCATGGTGCTGAGGTGCACGCCGATCTGATCAAGAGGCAGCCCGAGTTCCTTGCTGGCCTCGATCAGGTCGAGCCGACTGAGAACGTCCGGGCTGTAATCCCGGTACCCGTTCAAGGTCCTGGCAGCAGTCAAGAGCCCGATGGACTCGTAGTAGCGGAGCGCCGTGGCGGGGACGCCGCTGCGCTTGCTGACCTCGGAGATTCGCACACCGCGACCATAGAGCCGCCGGTGCCACTTGACCTTCAAGCGGCTCGAACCTCTACGGTCACTGACGTGCCTTCCTCCTCCACACCAGTCCAGCCGTGAACGCGGTCGTCTCCTGGCTCGAACACCGGCAGATAGGCCTCTACCTGGCGGCGATCCTGGCTGCCGGCGTCGTCGGCCTCACCGTGCCGGGAGCAAACCACCTAGAGGCAGCGATCGAGCCCGTGCTCGCGCTCCTGCTGTTCGCGACGTTCCTCGGGGTCCCGTTCGCCGCGATCGGGAAGTCCCTCCGCGACGGACGGTTCCTCGCCGCGGTCGGGGTGCTGAACTTCGCCGTCGTCCCGGTCGTCGCGTACGGGCTGTCCCGGTTTGTTGCGGACGAGCCGGCGCTGCTGTTCGGGGTGCTGCTGGTGCTGCTGACCCCGTGCATCGACTACGTGATCGTGTTCGCCGGCCTTGCTGGCGGCGCGTCGGAACGGCTCCTCGCCGCTGCACCGCTGCTGATGCTGGCGCAGATCCTCCTCCTGCCGCTGTACCTGCTGGTGTTCATCGGCCCCGAGGGCGTCGCCGTGGTCGAGGTCGGCCCCTTCGCCCGGGCCTTCCTTCTCCTGATCGCTGTCCCGCTCACCGCGGCCGCGCTCGTGCAGGCACTCGCCCGGCGACACCGATCCGGTGTCGTGATCGAGCGGACGATGCTGGGCGTGATGGTGCCGCTGATGATGGCGACCCTGTTCACCGTCGTGGCCTCCCAAGCGGGAGCTGTTGGGGACTCCTTGGGGCAGTTGCTCGTGCTGGTGCCGATCTACGCCGGGTTCCTCGTCGTCATGGCGGCGATCGGAATCGGCATTGCTCGCACCTTCCGACTCGACGTGCCAGCAACCCGGGCCCTGGTGTTCAGCGGCGCGACCAGGAACTCGCTCGTGGTCTTGCCGCTCGCGCTGGCCCTGCCGGCGTCACTGTCGCTTGCCCCGGTCGTTGTCGTGACCCAGACGCTCGTCGAACTCATGGGCATGGTGATCTTCGTCCGACTCATCCCCCGCCTCGTGAGCAGTCAAACCACAAAGGCCCATCCCGTCACGAAAACTGGCAAGTAGTCCGAGATAGGCCACCGGCCCTCGCCAGCGTTTAGCGTCGAGAGATGCAAATCACCTTGCAGTACTTCGACGGGTGCCCGAACTGGGAAACCACAGCCGAGCGTCTGGCCGTCATTAAGGCAGATCGGAATGACTTCACCGTGATCGAGCAGCGCGTTGAAACGCAGGCCGACGCAGAAGCGTTGGACTTCCGAGGCTCGCCAACACTGCTCATCGACGGCACCCCGCTCTTCCCGGCCCCGGACGCGCCTCCTGGTTTGGCCTGCCGCGTCTACCTCACTCCCGATGGTCTTGCAGGTTCTCCGTCGCTGGCTCAGCTTCAGGAAGCCATCTCGTCGTTTCAGAGCACGGACCATTAGCGCGTCCACCAGTTCGCAGGTGTCCGATAGACGATCCCCTATCGGGCGCTCCAAGCACGCGCTTCTACAGGGCTGAACGTCGGCGCATGCTCGTGGTTGCATCAGGTTCGCGACCGCTTCGTGCAGCCGCATCAGTCGGCGGCCGCCGACTCCCTTTTCCGTTTCGACGAACGAGTGAGCAGGAGAAAGCATCATGAGCAACACCGTCATCCATGACTTGGTTTCCGAGATGCTGAGTCAGCTTCCGTCCGGTGGAGGCATCGTGGCTGTGGATGGCGATGCTGGCGAGCATCTCTCGGACATGGGCAGTCAGTTAGCTCGGGAGATCAGCGCGAGAGGCCTCACGTCGTCGGTCCGATCATTCACGGGCGCAGACTTCGAGTCTTCACCCGCCGGCACGGACGTGCTGTTGGTCGTCGGCGAAGGCGCGTTGCAGCCTGGCGTCCGGACGCGGTGGAACTGGACTCTGTGGGTCGAAGCCTCCGGGGTGCGTGATCCGGCGAGCAACGACCGCAGTGCGGTGGCGTTCGAGAGCTACCGGTCGCGTGACGAGCCCAAGGGCGCCGCCTCGGCCATCGTCGACGTCAGTGACCCCGAGGCCTATCGCCGTGACTGGAACGACGCCTGTTCGATCTGAGCCACTCCCCCACGCACCCTCGTCGTCCGCGGTCAGGGCAGGGGACGGGGAGGCGCGAGGAGCGTTCCGCGTATGACGCTGCCGTGGAAGGTGCGCACGGCGACCGTGACCCAGGCCCCGACGAGCCCGATGTAGAACACGACCGCCAGTACCTGCAGCGCGACGAGTCCCGTGTGCAGGGCCAGACCGTTCAGGCCTGTCACGCAGGTGCCGACGGGGAAGGTGAACGACCACCAGGTGAGTGAGAACGGGAGCCCCTGGCGGATGGTGCGGCGGGTGATGGCCGATGCCAGTGCCGCCCACATCAGGGCGAATCCCAGAGTGGGCACACCGTAGACGAGCCCGAAGACGAACAGGGCGTGCGAGGTTCCCTGGTCGACGGCGAGGTGGGCGTTGCCACCGAGCAGGTTGGCCGCGGTGATCGACTGCCCCAGGGGGCCGAGGACGATCCAGAGGGTCGGGACCATGCCGGCCGGGCCGATCTTGTGCTGGGCCAGGCGTGACCAGATCAGCGTGATGATCACGATCGACGCCAGCAACGACAACCCGAACATCGCGTAGCACCCCCAGAGCATATTCTGCCTGGCCTGCCCCGCGGGCAGGAAGGGCAGCAGCAGCGCACCGGTCGAGGCAGACACCATCGGGGGAACCACGGGCATGAGCCAGCCGCCGAACGCACTGTCGGGGGCCGTGTCGTGCCGGGTGAACGTCAGGTACGGGACCGCGATCGCGCTGACGAGGCCGAGCACCGTACCGATGGTCCACAACACCCAGTCGATGCCGACCGCCAGGGGCGTACCGAGGACGTCTCTGCCCAAGAGCAGGGTGCCCGCGCCGACGGTCAGCAGCGCCATGGGCGGTGCCCCGTAGAAGTGCGCCATCACCGGATTGAGTCGATGCCCCCGCGCGGTGGCTCGGTAACGCACCCAGTGCATGACGGTCGCCGTGCTGAGAGCGACCAACAACACGCTGGCCAGTGCCCAGACGATGGTCGCGGCAGGGCGCAGCCCCGGGAACTGCAACGGCAGGGTCGCCGCGGCGTTGGCGACGATGCCGGTCCCCATGATCGACGCGAACCAGTTCGGGGTCAGGTTCGACACGATCTGCCCGCGGTGCTCGAGCTGGCGGAACAGACCGTGCGTGCGGGGAGGGGCGACAGTCGGTGTGATCGCGGCAGGCATGCCTCGATCTTCGTACGTGCGTCCGGCTGCCGATACGGGCGGATGCTTGTGGTGTCACAATCGATCCTTGTGACCGGACTCCCTGTTGATCTCGAGACGCTCCGACTGCTGGAGGCGATCTCGAGATCGGGCAGTCTGGGCCGGGCCGCGACATCGGTGGGCATCAGCCAGCAGGCGGCGTCGTCTCGCATCACGGGCGCCGAGCGGCGGCTGGGTCGTACGTTGCTCGTCCGCTCTCGGGCGGGCTCGGCGCTGACCGAGCACGGACTCCTGGTGTGCGAGTGGGGCCGACCCCTGCTCGAGGCGGCGACCACCTTCGAACGATCGCTGCACACCCTGATGACCGGCGCCTCCGACGCTCTCCTCGTCGCGGCGAGTCAGACGGTGTCAGAGGCGCTGATGCCACGCTGGATGACAGCGGCAGCGGATCGTGTCCGGGTACGCCTGGAATCGGGCAACAGCGACTGGGTCGTCGACGAGGTCCGTTCGGGGCGCGCGCACCTCGGGTTCACGGAGACCCCTGATGAGGCCGACGGGCTCGCCACGACCGTCCTGGGTGTCGACGAACTGCTCGTCGTCGTCTCGCCGAGGCACGCATGGGCATCGAAGTCCGAACCCGTGACGGCAGCGGATCTCGCATCCACACCGCTCGTGTCTCGGGAGTCGGGCTCGGGCACCCGCCGGACCCTCGAGCTCGCCCTGGGGATCGACCCTGCCCTGATGGCAGAACCCGCTGCGCAGTTGTCGTCGACGGGCGCCATCCGGGCGGCCATCGCCGGCGGTGTGGGTCCGGGAGTCATCAGCTCGTTGCTGGTCGAGGACGACCTCCGTGCCGGGCGCCTCGTCACCGTCCCGGCAGCCGTCGACCTGAGGCGCCCGTTCCGCGCCGTGTGGTCGGCCGGTCTGAGCGCCGGGGCGCAGGATCTCCTGGCCGTGATCGCCGCGTCGCAGCACAGCCCCGACTCCTCGCCGAGATGATCAGAGAAGCGAAGCGTGCCGTAGGGCCGTGACGGCCCGCAGGTGCTTCTCGCCGGCGCGGGTGGCGTTCGCCGGCGACAGATGGGGTGCCGCGAGCACGGGCACGACCCTCGCACGCGGTTCCAGGGTGAAGTACCTCATCACGCCCGTCAGGGCCGGAGTGCCGAAGGTCACGATCGCCCGCAGCTGCGGCAGAGAAACGAGCAGCTGAGCCAGGGCAGGGCGTGCCTCGTCGAGATCGGTGACGGTCGGCGCCCGACCAAGGGCCCACGGGACGATGTTCCATCGCAGGTAGACGTTCCTGCCCAGACCCGACTCGATCCGTGCTCGCCTGAACGCAGACGCCGTCGGCCCCGGGTTGTCCTCACTGCTGATCGCGTCCTCGCCCTGCTTGATCGTGGCAGGACCGGGTGATTCCATCAGCACGAGAACTGTCGCCGCTGCTCCTCCACCTGATGGGTCGAAGCCCGGCACGAAGCGCGCACGTCCTGGTCCGGAGCTCCGCCATTCCGATACGAGCTGATCGAGGCCCCTGGGCTGCTGCATCCCTAGACGCTACGACGTTAGGGACCGTTTCCGCCCACGCTCACCGACGACACGGAACGACCACGACGGCGTCCTCTCCGAGTGCGCTCGCCCCACAGCAAGTGATCCAGTGGGGGATCGTTAGCCGGACGATCGCCAGCCTCGACCACCCCCTTGGGGCTGCGCGGATCTAACCGTCTCAGATAGGTGGTCCGAGACAGGTTCCGGTGACGGGGCACTATGTGACACTGCCGACATGACATCGTCACCCCTCCCTAGGAGCGCCTGTTCGCCGATCGACGCTTCCTACCTCACAGCCCCGCGTGACGCCCAGGCGGATCTTGGAGGGTCGGCCCGGCTGATGCAGAAAAGCGCGGGCGGGGCCTTGAAGAAGCCGAACCACCCGGTCAGGTCCTGGGCGCCTATCGCCAGTCAAGCCGTTGACTGTCAGCCCGTTAGCATCGGGGCTACCTCCCTCGGATCTGATGCATGAGCGAGCGCCCCTCTCCCGAACACCGAGCCCGAGTACGCGCCACCGGCCTTGATCGAGAGCACCTAGTCGCGATGGGCGAGGTCGCGTACTGGTCTGCTCGACTGGAGCGCACGCTAGCGTTCGCCGTCATGGCCCTCGTCAGCGACGATGACCGCGAGACAAATGACATAGGAATTGTGGTGACCCGTGGCGTCTCCTTCAGCGGCCTGCTCGAATTGGGCGCGAAGCTCGTGAAGCTGCACCGCTTCCAGGGGCAGGTACGCGACATGTTCACGCGACTGTCCGCCGACTCGAAAGTTGCGATGGAGAGCCGGAATCACCTGCTGCACGGCGCGTGGACGACACCGGGAAAAGGACCAGCTTCGGCGAGCCGGGTCAAGGCCAAGGGGACCGTGGATCGCACATTCACCGTGGCACAGGTGGAAGACGTCGCTTACGACCTGGCAGTGCTCGCAGATCAGCTATTCATGCTGTTTCTCGTCATCGAAGGCGCGGTCGACTACGAGGAGTGACCACCTTGGGCCGATGCTCTTCGAAAGGTTCTGGGCTAACCGCGCCACCCCGAGTGGCAATCAACCGGGATGCCTCGGACCAATCGGCACGAGGTTCGAAGCGGCCCTCAATGAGCCTTCTGCGACAGCTCCAGCGGTGATTGCAAGCCCGATCTGCGCGTACGCGGCCATCAGCGTGCCGACACGGTGCCGAGCATCTCGCTCGAGGCGCTCCCCCTCCGCCGCAAAGCTCCGATCCGTGACGAAGCACTGCAACTGGTCGTACACGTGGTCCCACCGGACAGCGACCCGAGCGCGGCGCGATCCGTTGACCTCCTCGAAATGGAGAGACCCGAAAGGCCTCCCATCCCTCATTCCCAGATCGACTCCGGCAAGTCGCCAATCTTGAGCCACGCGCGAGACATCCGCTCTCCAGACGACCACGCTCGGCGGGCTCGCGCCTAATCCGACAATCGTGTATTGCCCTGCAGTCTGCTCGCCCTCGGCCACTCCGCCACCTTCTAACTTCTTGTGATCCTGGACCCTCCGCATGGATGGTGGTAATAGTAATGACCATGGATGCAAGCAAACAAGCGAAGCCGACCTCGGGGCAGCGCAAGGCCTTCGGCATCATCACGATTCAAGGGCTTTTCCTGGACCTGAGCGACTCGCTCATAGCCCAACCAAGCAGCAGCGTCACATGGAGAGCTCACCCTGCCGGCCCACTCTCGGGCCTCACAGCAGCCATAGATGAGCACGAGGCGTCGATCAGCTGGGCGCCGACGTCAGATGTGCTCCGCGAGACGAGTACCGAAGATGCCCCCGACGAGCTCTTGGCCCATGTGCGACAGACCTATCTGACCTATCTCGAGCTATGCCTCAGGCTCGGTGAGTTCCAACTCGAGGCAACTCCGGTCACTGACGCCGCAGAGAACATCACCGGAACGTCACTTCGAGCCCGGCTGGTAGAGCGAGGAGCAGTCTGGCTCGACGAACTTCCCACTGCCAACCAGCAACGGTTCGCACCAATCCCCAGGGCCGACGAGGTGACCATGGTGGACATTCCCGACAGACCCTCGCCGCAGACAGACCCCGGGGGCGGGCAAAGGCCTGATGAATCGACATGACCAAGACCGTCACGTTGGAACGATCAGCTGTGGCGCGGCCAAAGGGAAACGCCGAGCCCCCGCTCGAGCTTCGCGATCGTTTCGAGGTCCGGCCACACCTGGCCCGCCAGGACGCTGAGCAGAGTCGTATGGGTGACACCTGAAGCTTCGGCTACCGACCGGATGCTGCGACTGCCGACGGCCTGACGAAGGTTCTGCGCGAATCTGCGAGCCACTTCCCCGATCGGGTCGTCCGAGCGAACGTCTGGCCACGGGGACGGGGCCAGCGCGGCTGGTTTCGCACGCGCTGTTCTACCCATGCCGCAAGGCTAGGCGCGCCAGCTCGCGCGCACGGCCGCCCCGTCGAACGTATCACAAATTGGTCATTGTAATGACCACTTTCGAGCTTGGAGATGAGCGCCGGTGAGCGATGAAGCTGACGAACGCCGCGAACGGCAGCTCGAGGTAATGAAGCGCATGGCCGAGAGGGAGCCCGAGGTGCTGGCTGCGGCTCATTACGACTACACGCCGAAGATGCCTGCTGATCAGTGGGCCGCCATCCGCCCTTACGTGCGGCGCGTCGTCCGCGACACGGCCCCCAGAACGCCGTACTCCGAGAAGGAGCTCTACCCGGCCGTTTCCCGTCTCGCCCTGTTCGCCTGGGCGGTAGCTAACGTTCCCCTCGAAGATGACAACGTCTTCGACCCGAGGTTCATCAACCGCTTCGTGCAGCATCACCTCGGGCAGTACAGCAGGGCAGGAAAGAACACCCTGCGCGCTCGGTTGAGACGCACGTCGGAGGCGCTCCTGGGCGACGAAGCTGCGGGTACATTCCGGGCCCTGGGCAAGGCTGAGGCGTCACGTCCGTACACCCCGAGCGAGGTGGCGTCGTTGTTGTCGTGGGCCAGTAGCCAGCACGACGAGGAACGGACGACCAGCGCCGGCGCGCTCCTCGCGCTCGGACTCGGGGCAGGACTGACGGGGCGGGAGATCATCGATCTAGAACTCGTGAACATCACGTCAGATAGTCGGGGCGTCGCGGTGCGCGTGTCGGGTGACGAGGCGAGAAACGTCCCGGTTCTTGCTCAGTGGGCCCCCTTCCTGCAGCGCCGAACGGCGTCCAAGGCAGCCTCCCGGTGGGCATTCCGGAGCGGGCAGCGAGGCGGGAACATCAATCTCGTCACGGACTTCGTCAGCCGGAATCCACGCCCTGCGGTCGAGCTGCAGTCCCGACGCATGCGAGCGACCTGGATCGTGGAACACCTCCGGCGGGGGACGCCCCTCGACCTGTTGTTGGAGGTCGCCGGCTTGCAGTCAGCCGAAGCGCTCGACCGGCTCTTGCCTTACGTCGCCAGAGCGGACGACGACCCCCGGCGGTACTCACTTCGCTGATGGTTACCACCCCGGCGCGAGCCGAGGCTGCGGCCATGACGCCCGTATAGGGACAAGACGATCACTTCCCGCGTCGGCCAGGTTCCCTCAGACGCCCAAATGGCGACGGGCATTTGCCACGTCTTCCAGACGCATCACGACCTCACCCCTAAGCAGACGCCCCAGCCGCTCAGGACTCTGCCCAGAGGCAGCCGCGTACGTCCCGACAGAGCGGAATTGTCTCGCTATCTCGACTCGGATGCTGCACGCCAGGCGATGCTGAATGCGAGCAGCGCCCCACTGGTCGAGCTGGCCTGACGAGAACGACACCGCCGAGACCCACTGAGCTTCGGGGTCGCGACCGAAGCGGCCTGGCTCACGCAGGTAGGACCGCGGCTCGAAACGTGGATCAGGCACCTCCGCAGTCTAGATGTGCGCTGAAAGCGCACCAGACCGCTTGATGGCCTTGTCTTGTCTCATGTCCATCTCTCGTGACCACCCCTGACGAGACACAGCCTCCGACTTCCCCCTCTTCCCAACTCGAGCGTGCCGTAGCACACTTTGGTCAATCTAATGACCACGCCACGCTGGAGCTACAGGAGGCGATCTTGCGCTATCAGCCGCGACGTATCGCCCCGACCAAGTGGCTGCCCGTTCGGGACTTCACGCTCGCGTGCGTCCTCGACGCCAAACCCCACGACATGCTCTACACGAGGATCCTCCTGACCTTCGCGAGCCGGTACGTCGTGTGGGCGTTCCACGAAGCCGGTGCGGAGCTGCGCCGCGATGACCTCTTCTACCCGTCCATGATCTACCGCTTCGCCCGCACCTACCCCAGCGCCAAGACGCAGCAGCTTGCCGAGACCAGACTCCTGAACCTCGCTGAAGCGCTTGGTTACGAGCCGTCTCCTCACCGCCTCAACAAGCAGAGCCGGGAGATACGACCCTTCTCGCATTCCGAGCTTCCCGCCTTCGAGAGCTGGGCCGCGTCGAGGTCCACCGACCGAGCCCGCCGGGATTCTTATGGGCTTCTCGCGCTTGCCGGTGGCGCAGGCCTCGGTGCGACCGAGATCGCCGCGGTCCGTGGCCGGGACTTGACGCGCACTCCGGCTGGCTGGGTCGTCCGTGTGACCGGAAAGGCGCCGCGAAGCATCCCCATCCGAATCGGGTGGAATTCGTACGCAGACATCGCTTTCGAGGGACTCGGCGACGATGACTACGCGGTCATCCCCCACCGCAAGGAGTCCTCGCGGGAGATCGCGCTGATGCACTACGGCGCCCGATACGACGGTCCTGCTATTCGGCGCCTCCGCATCACCTGGATCGTGGACCAGATCAACGTTCTGCCCCTGGCGAGCATCGTCTACGCGGCCGGCTTCAAGAACGTCTCGTCCCTCCTTCGCTACGCGCCCTTGGCCAAGGTCATGCCCGAGGTTGAGCTTCACGCGCTTCTCCGCTCAACGGGAGCGACTCAGTGACCGGCAAGCCCTCTTTCCATGACGAGGAGTTCTTCAACGGCATCTACACGGCCGACCGGATCGTCAGCGGATCGACCAAGACGACCAAGTTCCGCGGCGCCGACGCCCGTGAGTGGATGACTTTCCTCCGTTCATCGGGTGTCATCGAGCTCCTCGCGACATGGCGCGCGGAGGACCGCGAGAAGAAAGCCCCGGGCGGTGCCAAACCGAAGATCGATGACCTGGCCATCCTGACCGTGGTGATGATGCTCCTGTCGGAGCAGTCCATGATCTTCGTGCGCGAGATGGGCCGCGTCTTCGAACACCGTCTCGACGATGAAGCCCGTCGCGAGCTCGGCATCGCTCACCTGTACGACAACGACAAGCCCAACGACTGGTACTTCCTGGCATGGCGGGCCATGCACCGCATCATCGACCTCTGGGACGCCTGGCCGGCGCCCCGCCGCCTGCTCACCCGGGACGAGCGGAGCAGCCTGGACGCGCTCCGGGACAAGAACATCGAACGCCGCGCACACGAGCGCAGCATGACCTTCACGAACACGCTGCTGGAGGCCACCGCCCAGAACCTGCCTCGAGCCGTGCGACGTCAGCGTCTCGCGCTCTCCGTCGACCAGACAGTGCTGCGTGCACCGAGCCAGAAGAACCGTTGGCCGCGGGAGAACGGCGTCGAGCAGCCCATGTTCATCGCGGGCACGGACAAGGAACAGCCGAAGTACGCGATGGAACTCGAAGCTGACCTGTACCCGATCGACAAGGGAGAGAAGGAACGCGTCTTCAGCAAGCACACCAAGGAGAACGGCAAGGCGAGCGTCAAGCAGGCACGGAGCCGGTGGCTGCTCGCCTACACCGCGAACCTCATCATCGACGTCAACGAGGACCCTTCAGGGGACCCCACCGAAGCACCACAGCTGATCCGTGGGGCGAGCCTGACGACGCCCAACAAAGGCATCGGGTTCCACACCGTCGAGCTCGTGAAGAACATCCAGGAACGCGGGTACGACATCGCGCGCCTCTCGTCCGACCTCGGGTACTCCGCGGGTCTCACGATGGAGGACTTCCACCGTCCGATGAGAGAGCTCGGCGTCGGCCTCGTCTTCGACTACAACCGCGCGAACCAGACCGGTGTGCGGGGCCAGGTCGGCGGAGCCAAGCTCGTTGAAGGCGGTCAGTTCTGCCCCGGCACACCGAAGCGACTCCTCGATGCAACGGTGCGGCGCAACAACAAGGAGATCGACAACGTCGAGTGGTCCCAGCAGATCGACGAGCGTGACGCATACCGACTCCACAAGAAGGAGGGTCCCGACGCCAACGGCAACGTGAAGATGCGCTGCCCAGCCCTCGGCCCGAGTGCGACGGTCGAGTGCCCCCTCCGCAAGCTCGACAAGCGTGCATCGCCGGACAAGGAACGCCGGCAGGTGCTGCGCGCCAACGTCCCCAAGCAGACAGATAAGGTCTGCTGCCAGACCTCGATCACGGTGCGCCCGGAGGACGGCGAGAAGATGAACCAGATGCTGCCTTATGGCAGCAAGGAGTGGTCCAAGACCTACCGCCGCGACCGCAACAGCATCGAGAGCTTCAACGCCTTCATCAAGACCGGTCCCGAGCGCATCGCCGACTCCAGTGCACGGCGCCTGCGCGGTCTCGCCGCTCAGCAGTTCCTTCTCGCCATGCTCGCGACGGCCGCCAACATCCGCAAGATCGTCACCTTCCTCGCCGCCAAGCACCGAGCGCCGAAGGACCGCGACCGCCGCGTCGCGAAGGGCCTGACGCCGGTGCCTGCACGGCGCACCCGCCGTCGTGATGCCGAGGGCATGAGCAACTACCGCGCCGACTACGTCCGACCCGAACTATCCCCGTTCCCGACGAGTGGACCCACCGTCGATCCGCCTCCGCGAACGTAGGCCCAGGCCCGTTCCAAGGCACCACACCCGAGCCTTCCGCTATCCCCCACCGCTCACGAGTCAATCCGGCGCGCCCAGAAGGGCGCGTCGCTTCGTCGTTTAAGCCGCCCGCACGCCTGGTGGCCGAGAGGGAGAGGCCAAGAGGTCCCGAACCCCTCGCCGGGAAGCGCTTCTTGGCCCAGAAACGGAAGAAAGCCCCCGAGCTACTCGGGGGCTTTCTTCTCGGGCTGAGTTCCGCAAACGAATTTCGGATGATGCGCAAACAACCCTGTGGCGGTACCGGTGGGATTTGAACCCACGGTGGAGTCAACCCCCACACATGTTTTCGAGACATGATCCTTCGGCCGCTCGGACACGGTACCGAGAGCGAGTGTAATACACGACGGGGGCTGTGTCGAAACGACGACCCGCGCCTCCTCGGCTCCTGCGCGCCTCCATAGGCATCGCAGCCGTGATGTCAGTGGTCGGGCGTAGGTTTCGAACATGACGCAGCGCACCTCCCTCGCCTTCCTGTCGGGCGTCGGCACCACCCTGGCCGCGGCCGGCGGGGCCTTCGCCCTGTACCGCCACTTCGCCGGTCAGCAACGCGCCGCCGCCCACGACCTGAACGAGAAACTCCCGGTCCACTCGGCCTGGTGGCGCTCGCGCTACGACAAGAAGGGCGCCCTGCTCTACGTCGCCCTCGGCGACTCGGCCGCTCAGGGCATCGGCGCCTCGAGCCCCGCCCGCAGCTACGTCGGTCGCCTGTCGGCAGGCATCCGCCGCGCCACCCACTCGTCACTGCGCATGGTCAACCTCAGCGTCAGCGGCTCGACCACCTGGCTCTGCCGCAAAGACCAGCTGCCGAAGCTCGCCGACTACGACCCCGACATCGTCACCGTCGCCATCGGCGCCAACGACATCATCGACTTCAAGGCCGAGTCGTTCGAGAAGAACATCCGCGCCATCTACAGCGCCCTGCCGAGCCACGCCATCGTCGCCGACCTGCCGACCATGTGGCTGCCCGACCGCGAGAAGAAGGTCGCCGAAGCCAACGCCATCGTCCACCGGGTCGCCGGCGAACTCGGCCTCACCGTCGCACCGCTCTACGAGACCACGCGCCGACAAGGGCTGCTCCGCACCTTCCGCAACTCCGCCGGCGACCTGTTCCACCCCAACGACCTCGGCTACCGCGTCTGGGCCTCCGCCTTCGAACCCGCCATCGCCGACCGCCTCGCGCAGATCGCCGCCGAGCGCGCCTGAGCCGGGCCTGCGCTGCGCGGCCTGGCCCAGCCCGGCCCAGCGCTGCGGCCCGACCCGGGCTGACTTGGCGCGGCCCAACGCGGCGGCCCGACCCGGCCTGACCCGGCGCGGCGGCCCGTCCCAGCCCGACCCAGCGCAGCGGGCCGTCCCGGCCCGGCCTGCCCCAGCGCTGGGGCCCGACCCGGCCTGACCCCGGCGCGGCTCCGGCCTGGAACCCCTGTGTGAGCAAAGCACCCCCGCGCGACGGGGTTCGATGCTCACGCGGGGGGTTCGTCGTCGGCTCTCCACAGCCCCACCGCGGAGGCACGGCGAGTGTCGGTGGCCACACCTAGGCTGTCCGCATGGCACGCCCCGCATCCCCACCCTTCCGCTGCACCGAGTGCGGGTGGACATCGCTCAAGTGGGTCGGCCGCTGCGGCGAATGCCAGCGCTGGGGCACCGTCGTCGACGTCACCACCACCCTCGCCAGCGCCCGCGGCACCGCTGCCATCAAGGTCGGCGCCGACCGCGCCGCCCGCCCCATCACCGAGATCGAAGCCACCAGCGTCGCCTCCTGGCCCAGCGGCATCGACGAATTCGACCGCGTGCTCGGCGGCGGCATCGTCCCCGGCGCCGCCATCCTCCTCAGCGGCGAACCCGGCGTCGGCAAATCGACGCTCCTGCTCGAGGTCGCCTCCCGCGCCGCAGCCACCGGCGCCCGCGTGCTCTACGTCACCGCCGAAGAGAGCGCCTCGCAGGTCCGACTCCGCGCCGAACGCACCAACGCCCTGCACCCCAACCTCTACCTCGCCGCCGAAGTCGACCTCGCCGTCATCCTCGGCCAGATCGAGCAGGTCGACCCGCAGCTCGTCATCGTCGACTCCGTGCAGACCGTCTCGTCGTCCACCCTCGACGGCATCGCCGGCGGCACCTCGCAGGTGCGCGAAGTCGCCTCGACCCTCATCCGCGTCAGCAAAGACCGCAACCTGCCCGTGCTGCTGGTGGGGCACGTGACGAAAGACGGCACGATCGCCGGCCCGCGCCTCCTCGAGCACCTCGTCGACGTCGTCTGCCAGTTCGAAGGCGACCGCCAGACGTCGCTCCGCTTCATCCGCGCCCACAAGAACCGGTTCGGCCCCACCGACGAGGTCGGCTGCTTCGAGATGACCGGCGACGGCATCGCCGAGGTCGCCGACCCCAGCGGGCTCTTCATGTCACGCACCGGCGCCCCCGTCAGCGGCACCTGCATCACCGTCGCCATGGAGGGCCGCCGCGCCCTACCCGTCGAGGTCCAGGCGCTCATCGTCGCCAGCTCGGCACCGCAACCACGCCGCGTCGTCAACGGCGTCGACTCGTCACGCGTCGCCATGCTGCTCGCCGTGCTCGAACGCCGCGCCGGCATCCGCCTCGGCGACGCCGACGTCTACGTCTCCACCGTCGGCGGCATCAAGCTCACCGAACCCGGCGCAGACCTCGCCATCGCCCTGGCGCTCGCGAGCGCCAGCCGCGACGTGTCGTTCCCGCACACCATGGCCGCCATCGGCGAGATCAGCCTCGCCGGCGAGATCCGACCCGCGTCATCCGCCACCCAACGCAGCTCCGAAGCCCGCCGCCTCGGCTTCACGCACCTCGTCGACTCCGACGCCACCCACCTCCGCGAGGCACTCCGCCGCGCCTTCAGCATCGGCAGCAGCCCGCGCGAACGCGAGCTCGACGCCGCATTCTGACGGCATGACCCCGCCGGGCCGATCGCCGCCTCGGGCGGCGACCCGCGCCTCCTGCGCTCCGCCCGGTGTGCAGCGGCGCCGACCAGGGACGTCGGGCAGCGACGCCGGGTAGCGACGCCGGCCAGCAAAATCGAGGCATCGACCCGCGCCTCCTTCGTTCCCTCGCACGCGAGGCGAGGCAGAGCCGGGTCGACTAGTGCAGAGCCTTCAGCAGGTCCTCCGGCGTGGCCGCCATCGTGTGCGGCCCCGCGATATCGAAGAACACCTGCTCGAGCACATCGAGGTGAACCTCGAGGAAGGCCCGCAGTGCCGACGCGTCGTACAGCATCACCTGACGGTTCGTGTCGTTCGGCACCATCGCCGCGTACGCGTCAGCCGACGAGAACAGCAGCAGGATCCGCTTGTCGGTGTTCTCACGCCCGAAGACGCGCACCTGCTCGGCCGCACCGAACGCCACACCATCGGCGTCAGCACCGTCAGCACCGTCGGCGCCGTCGGCGCCGTCAGCAACGTCAGCACCCTCGGCGCCGGCACCACCGGCACCACCGGTACCCCCGGCGGCACCGACCGACACATCGGCCACGAGCTTCGGCACCACGACCACGTCATGGCGCAGGGCGAACGCGACGGCGGCGACGTCCTGGCTGGCCAGGGCCAGCTCGAGCGCCTCGGAACGGGGGTCAGCAGCTTCGGTCATCGCTCAGTTCAAGATCATCGGGGCGGGGTCGGCAGACGTGATGTCACCGACGAAGACGGAGAGTCGATAGGTCGCGCCATCGGCCGGCACCGGGCTGCGCGACTCGCTGTCGCAGGTGTCGGGCGACGACCGCGTGCGGTCCCAGGCGATCGCCGGGGTCTCGAGCGTCTGCCCGGCCGTCAGCGTCACATCCTGATCGGTGCCGTTCACCTGGCAGTCCTTCGACGACCAGTACTGCTCCTCACCACTCGAGACGACCAGACGCTGCTGATTCGACCCTAGGTTGATGACGCAGTCGGCATCGCCCGTGTTCGTGATCGACATCGCCATCTGCGGCAGCTCGGTGGCCGCGTACGACTCCTTGTCGAGGATCGCCGCCAGAGCGATGTCCGTGGGCTCGCACGCCGTGCCGTCTGTCGCAGCCGTGGGGTCGACGCTGGGCTCGGGCGTCGCGTCGGCTGCCGGAGCCGTCTCGGCGGGTGCCGTGTCGGCGGCGTCGTCGGCCGAGCCGTCGGCGGCAGGGGCGCTCGACGTCGCCGCCGCACCCGGCTCGCTCGCACCCGACCCGGGTCGCACGACGATCAGCACGATGATGACGATCACCGCGATCAGCCCGAGGGCCACCACGGCACGTCGACGCCAGTACACCGAGGGCGGCTGCGGCCCGGTCGGATTCTTGAACGTCGACATGCGCACAAGCTAACCGCAGGTCAGCCCGCGAACCCGGCACCCCGGCGGCGTGTGGGCTGAGAATCGCCCCAGCAGCAGCCGAGGAGGCGCGGTGCCGGCCCCGAGGCAGCCGCACGAGCGCGCGACCCACCCGGTCAGTCGAGCGCGGGCAGCGCCTTCAGCATGCGCGAGTTGCCGAGCGTGTTCGGCTTGACCCGCGCCAGGTCGAGGAACTCCGCCACGCCCTCGTCGGTCGACCGCACCAGCTCGCCGTACACCTCGGGCGGCACGAGCCCCTCGTCGCCCACGTTGAGGTACCCGTGCTTCTCGAAGAAGTCGACCTCGAACGTCAGGCAGAACAGGCGCCCGATCTCGAGTCGGCGCGCGGCGCCTTCGAGGGCCTCGAGGAGGCGGTGGCCGACACCCCGACGGATCCATGCGGCATCGAGAGCGAGCGTCCGCACCTCGGCCAGATCGTCCCACATGACGTGCAGCGCTCCGCAGCCGATGGGGGTGCCGTCGGGCCCGACGGCGATCTGGAACTCCTGCACGTCGCCGTACAGCGTCACGAGGTCCTTGCCGAGCAGGATGCGCTTCTGCACGAAGGGCTCGCAGAGCCGCTGGATGTGCGGGACGTCGCTGACGACGGCATCGCGGACGGTGATGCCGAACTGGTCCGCTGTGGTCATCGGGCCAGCCTACTCAGGCCGACCCGCGCCTCCTCGGCTGCGGACACGCCGAAGGGCGGCCCGGCCGGAGCCGGACCGCCCTCGCGGTGAATCGGATGGACCCTCGATCAGCTCTCGATCTCGGGGGCGTCGCCCACCAGGACCTCGTCGCGACCGGGCTGGCGCGACGTCTCGAACGTGAACTCGCCGTCGACGAAGTCGATCGCGACGTGGTCGCCCGCGGTCAGGTCGCCCGTGAGGATGCGCTCGGAGAGACGGTCCTCCACCTCGTGCTGGATCGCACGACGCAGCGGACGAGCACCCAGCGACGGGTCGAAGCCGATCTTGATGAGCTGCTCCTTGGCGGGCAGCGTCAGGACGGTCGTCATGTCGCGGTCGAGCAGTCGCTCGGACAGGCGCTTCACGAACAGGTCGACGATCTGCAGCAGCTCGGGCTTGCTCAGCTGCGGGAACACGATGGTGTCGTCCACGCGGTTGAGGAACTCGGGCTTGAAGTGCTTCTTGAGCTCTTCGTTGACCTTGGCGCGCATCCGGTCGTAACCGGTCGCCGTGTCGCTGTCGCTCTGGAAGCCGACCGGGCCACCCGCGATGCCCTTCGACCCGAGGTTGGTCGTCATGATGATGACCGTGTTCTTGAAGTCGACGACGCGACCCTGACCGTCGGTCAGACGACCCTCTTCGAGCACCTGCAGCAGCGAGTTGAAGATGTCGGGGTGGGCCTTCTCGATCTCGTCGAAGAGCACCACGGAGAACGGCTTGCGGCGGACCTTCTCGGTCAGCTGCCCGCCCTCTTCGAAGCCGACGAACCCGGGAGGGGCGCCGAACAGACGCGAGACGGTGTGCTTCTCGCCGTACTCGGACATGTCGAGCGAGATGAGCGCGCCCTCGTCGTCGAACAGGAACTCGGCGAGCGCCTTGGCCAGCTCGGTCTTACCGACACCGGTCGGACCGGCGAAGATGAACGAGCCGGAGGGGCGGTTCGGGTCTTTCAGACCGGCCCGCGTGCGGCGGATGGTCTTCGAGAGCGCCGCGATGGCCTCTTCTTGCCCGATGACGCGCTGGTGCAGCGCCTTCTCCATGAAGACGAGACGCGAGGTCTCCTCTTCGGTGAGCTTGAAGACGGGGATGCCGGTCGCCTGGGCCAGCACCTCGGCGATGATGCCCTCGTCGACGGTTCCGCCGGCTCCGGCTTCGCCCGAACGCCACTGCTTCTCGAGTCGGAGACGCTCGCCGAGCAGCTTCTTCTCCTCATCGCGCAGCGAGGCGGCCTTCTCGAAGTCCTGGTCTTCGATCGCGCCCTCCTTCTGACCGCGGACGCCGGCGATGCGCTCGTCGAACTCGCGCAGCTCGGGCGGCGCCGACAGGATCGACAGACGCAGACGCGCGCCGGCCTCGTCGATCAGGTCGATGGCCTTGTCGGGCAGGAACCGGTCGCTGACGTAGCGGTCGGCGAGGTTCGCCGCCGACACGATGGCGCCGTCGGTGATCGAGACCTTGTGGAACGCCTCGTACTTGTCGCGGAGGCCCTTGAGGATGTTGATCGTGTGGGGCAGCGAGGGCTCGTGCACCTGGACCGACTGGAAGCGGCGCTCGAGAGCGGCGTCCTTCTCGAAGTGCTTGCGGTACTCGTCGAGCGTGGTCGCACCGATCGTCTGCAGCTCGCCGCGGGCGAGCAGCGGCTTCAGGATCGACGCGGCGTCGATGGCGCCCTCGGCGGCACCCGCACCCACCAGGGTGTGGATCTCGTCGATGAAGACGATGATGTCGCCGCGGGTGCGGATCTCCTTGGTGACCTTCTTCAGGCGCTCCTCGAAGTCACCGCGGTAGCGGCTGCCGGCGATGAGCGAGCCGAGGTCGAGCGAGTAGAGCTGCTTGTCTTTCAGCGTCTCGGGGACCTCGCCCTTGACGATCGCCTGGGCCAGGCCCTCGACGACGGCCGTCTTGCCGACACCGGGCTCGCCGATCAGCACGGGGTTGTTCTTCGAGCGGCGGGAGAGGATCTGCATGACCCGCTCCATCTCCTTCTCGCGCCCGATGACCGGGTCGAGCTTGTTGTCGCGCGCCGCCTGCGTCAGGTTGCGACCGAACTGGTCGAGCACCTGACTGCCGCCCTGCGCGCCCTGGGTCGCTTCGCCGCCCACGGCCACCGCCTCCTTGCCCTGGTAGCCGGAGAGGAGCTGGATGACCTGCTGACGGACCCTGTTGAGGTCGGCGCCGAGCTTGACGAGCACCTGGGCGGCGACGCCCTCACCCTCGCGGATGAGGCCGAGCAGGATGTGCTCGGTGCCGATGTAGTTGTGGCCGAGCTGCAGCGCTTCGCGCAGGCTCAGCTCGAGGACCTTCTTCGCCCGGGGCGTGAAGGGGATGTGACCGGTCGGCTGCTGCTGGCCCTGACCGATGATGTCCTGGACCTGCTCGCGCACGGCGTCGAGCGAGATGCCCAGAGACTCGAGGGCCTTGGCGGCTACGCCTTCGCCCTCGTGGATGAGACCGAGCAGGATGTGCTCGGTACCGATGTAGTTGTGGTTGAGCATCTTCGCCTCTTCTTGGGCGAGGACGACGACGCGACGGGCACGG
The DNA here is from genome assembly GCF_034045305.1 of Frigoribacterium sp. CFBP9029. Classification (NCBI taxonomy): domain Bacteria; kingdom Bacillati; phylum Actinomycetota; class Actinomycetes; order Micrococcales; family Microbacteriaceae; genus Frigoribacterium; species Frigoribacterium sp. CFBP9029. The sequence continues at coordinate 249,609 of NZ_JAXCWB010000004.1, read as the reverse complement.
TCGGTGAATCTCTCGAACATCTTCTTTGCTCCCTAGGTGACGGGGTGGAGTTGTCGCCACCGATACGCAGTCGGTGCCCGCAGGGGGTGGCACCGGTTTACACAGAGAGTAACCACGGGACACCGCTTAATCAGCCCCTGTTCGCTGGGGGCATAGAGCGGCCTCGCGACGGGCCGCGGGAGGCCTCCGGGGTCGGGCTGCGGCAGGCCCGCGACGGGCCGCGGCAGGGCCGCGGTAGGCCTCCGGGGTCGGGCTGACAGGGCCGACAGGGCCGACGACTAGCCTCGGCCCCATGGGCACCTTCACCGTCGGGCTCGTCCCGCACCCCACCAAGTCGGTCGTCGACAGCGTCGCGATCCTCCGCGACTGGACGACGCGATCCGACGCGCACCTGCTAGCGATGACCGCCGACGCGACCCGGGTCGGCGACGGCGTCGAGCTCGTCGACGAGGCCGCCTTCCGCGAGCGCGTGTCGGTCGTGGTGGCGCTCGGCGGCGACGGGACGATGCTCGGCGCGATGCGCCTCGTGGCCGAACGGCCGGTGCCCGTGCTGGGCGTGAACTACGGCAACGTGGGGTTCCTGGTCGAGGTCGAGCCGCGCGACCTGCCCGAGGCCCTCGATCGGATCGGCGAGAAGCAGTTCTCGCTGGAGGCGCACCACGCCCTCGAGGTGACCCACACCTCGTCCGGCTTCGAGAACACGTACCTGGCCTTCAACGACGTCTCGGTGGCTCGGCGCCCCGGCGAGGGCGTCGTCAGCGCCGACCTCGTGCTCGACGACACCCCCTACGGCTTCTACAAGGCCGACGCGATCGTCGCCTCGACGCCGGCCGGCTCGACCGCCTACAACTACGCCGCCGGAGGGCCGATCCTGTCGCCGGCCGTGGCGGCCGTCGTGGTCACCCCGGTCGCCCCCATGTCGGGCATCGACCGCTCGGTGGTGCTGGGCCCCCGCGAGCTGCTGCGGTTCGAGATCGGCGACGGCACGCACTCGGCCGCGCTCGAGATCGACGGACGCGTCATGGCCGACGTGAGCGCCGGGTGCGTGGTCGCGCTCCGACTGCGCCGCGACGCGGGCCAGGTCATCCGACTCGACGCCGACCGGCACGGACGCAAGGGGCGCCTCAAGCTGAGCCTGCTCGACCTGCCGCTGCGCGAGGACCAGCTGCTCGAGCTCGTGCCGAGCGACGTGCGGGCGCGGTTCCGCGAGCGCGTCGAGCGGGGCGAGCGCGCGTAGCAGCCGCCCTCGCTCGCGTCGCGTCGCCTCGCCTCGCCTCGCCTCGCGTGGCGTCGCGTCGCCTCGCGTGGATGATCGACTGGTCAGAAGATGCTCTTCATGGGCTTGAGAAGAGCATCTTCCGACCACTCGACGAGGCCCGAGGGGGTGCGAGAGTCGATGGGGCGCCGGGGTTCACGAGAGACAGCGCTCGACCCGGGCCACGAACTCGAGGGCGCGACGTCCGTACAGGTCGTCACTCGTGCACCGGACCGTGCGCCAACCCGCGTCCGCGAACCGCTCGCGACGGAGGATGTCGCTCCGGAACCGACGACGATCCCGTCGGTGCTCGTCGCCCTCGTACTCCACGGCGACCTTGCACCAGCGGAAGCGGAGGTCGGGCTTGCCGAGGTAGCGCCCCCGAGCGTCGTACGTGCGTCGATTGATCTCGGGCTCGGGCAGGCCGGCTCGAGTCAGCAGCAGACGCATGTCGGTCTCCCGCGGAGACTCGACCCCTGACCGCACCGACGCCATCGCCTCGCGCACCCTCGCGATGCTCCGGACTGCGCCCGCCTCCGAGATCGCGTCGGCGAGCTCACCGAGTGGTCGCCCCCGTGCGACCCCGTGAGGGGACCACGAGCCGGCCAGGGCGTCACCGACGCGGATGAGCTCGTCGAGGGTGAGAAGTGCACCCGAGCGGACCCACGCCGTCAGAGGATCCTCCACCGGCAGCCCCTCCAGCACGACGATTCCCGAGACACGGTGCGAACCCGGCGGCCACGGCTCTACCAACGGTGCCGATACCGGCGCAGCGGATATGGATGCGAGCGAGGGCACGGAGCCGAGGGCGACCGCGGGTGACGGCGTCGGCGCGGACGCTGAGGGTGACGCGGGCTCGGGCTTGGGCGCAGACGCGGACGCTAGCTCGGGCGCGTCAGCGGGCGGCCCGGATGGCGAGATGCGGTGCCCCACGACACCGGAGCGACGCGGGCCTCGACCGACGGGGGTGCTGACGTGCAGCGGCTCGGCCCCGATGTCGACGCGTGAGGGGACGGGCAGCCCCCACAACGCCAGGGCGGTGACGTGCGAGAAGCGCCAGCCGTCGACCATCACCGGCCGCAGAGTCTCTGCTCGACCCCGCACAGTGCCGGGGACGGACGTCGAGGACGTCCCGCCAGCACGCGCAGTCGCGAGTGCCTCGCCGCCGGACGCGACGCGCACTCCCCGATGCGGAGCCGCCAGGTCGGCACCCCTGAGTCGTCCGGCCCCCACCCCCGAGGTGCTCCCCTCGGCCACGGAGAAGGGTCGATCGGTGAGCGGATGGGGTAGCGGGATGCGGGGCATGCGACGACCCTCGCCTCGAGAGGTCGACCCGCGCCTCCTCGGCTCGTCCGACTGTGGACGGACTCGCCGACGTCACAGCCGGGGAGGACGCGCCGACTCCCCCTGTGGACGATCGAGTGGTCAGAAAACGCTCTTCACACGCTCGGGAAGAGCATCTTCTGACCACTCGATCGAGAGAAAGCACGAGCACGAGCGCGCACGGCGGAGGGCCGCCGCCCGAGCTGACTCGGGGCGGCGGCCCTACGGTGAAGCAGACGCGCGAGCGCCCGACAGGCCTACTGCAGGTACAGCTGGAGGTCCTGGCTGACGGCCTTCGCGAACATGCGCAGGCGGGCGCGGCTCTCGACGCGCGAGACGGCCTGGCGCGACGAGTGGACGCGCTTCGAGATCTCGTCGAGGGTCATCGGCTGGTCGTCGTCGAGGCCGAAGCGCATGCGGATCACGCGCGCCTCGTCGTCGGGCAGCGTCGCCACGAGGGCGTGCATGTCGCGGTTCAGCAGCGAGTTCTCGGTCGCCGCGGTCGGCGAGGGGGTCTCTTCGTCTTCGATGAAGTCGCCCAGCTCGCTGTCCTCCGCGTCGCCGACGACGGTGTGGATCGACACCGGCTCGTGCGAACGCGACTTCAGCTCGACGAGGTCGGCGACCTCCATCGCGACCTCGGCGGCGACCTCGTCGACGGTGGGCGCACGACCCAGGTCGACGGTCAGGTCGCGCTCGGCCCGCGAGATGCGGTTGATGCGCTCGACCGTGTGCACCGGGATGCGGATCGCGCGGGCCTTGTCGGCGAGCCCGCGGGCGATGGCCTGGCGGATCCACCACGTGGCGTAGGTCGAGAACTTGTAGCCCTGCGTGTAGTCGAACTTCTCGACGGCGCGCACCAGGCCGAGGTTGCCCTCCTGGATGACGTCCATGAAGGGCAGCCCGCGCTGCGTGTAGCGCTTCGCGATGCTGACGACGAGGCGCAGGTTGGCGGTGATCATGCGGTCCTTCGCACGCTCGCCGTCGTGCTGCAGCCACTTGAGGTCGCGCATCATCTGCGCGTGGGCCTTGGTGCGGTCCTTCTTGACCGCGTCGGCGGCCTGGAGGTCCTTGATCTTCTCGGCGGCGAACAGGCCGACCTCGATGCGGCGGGCGATCTCGGTCTCCTCGGCCGCGTCGAGGAGGGGCATGCGGCCGATGTGGCGGAGGTAGTCGCCGACCTGGTCGGTGGAGGCCCCACGGACCTGCGAGAGGACCTCGACTTCGGTGTCGTCGGTCGTCTCGGTGCTGCTGCTGCGCGTGGTGACGGTGGTGGTCGTCATCGTTCTCTCCCTGCTTCGAGTGCTGACTGCGTTGCTGTCGAATAAGTTCGTGAAGCTCTTCGGCGTAGTAAAAGTCTCTCGCTCGACCGAATCCCGGCAAAAGCCGGAGGGGACCTTCACAAGCTTTCTCGGAGGGCGCACACAGGGTTTCGAGTCATTCGGGGTACGAGAACACGTCGTCTTTGACGGCGCACCCTCCGCGGGTGTAGACGCCTCGACTCCCCGCGACGGGGTACAGCCCCAGGGGTCGGGGCACAGCGATGCCCGTGATCATGGGCATCTCGCGGTGCGAGCGGCACGTCGAGGGGGACGCCGTCCACCGATGCACACATCAAGCACGGCTGCTCTATCTTTTTCAGCCCACCGGGCACCCTCCGTTCGGTTCACGGCTAGGGGGACAACTCCGCTCGTGTCCGCGCGGCGCCCGAGACAGCACGAACGCCCGCCGACGTGGTCGGACGGGCGTTCGGGGAGAAGCCGGGGAGAGGAGCCGAGGAGGCGCTACGACGTGGCCGCTCGGCGATCGCCGTCGAGGCGGTCACCCCCACGGCGGTCGGCGGCGATGCGCTCGGCCTCGAAGTCGGCTGCGGCGACCTTGGCGCGCTCTTCGGCCTCGATCTTGGAGTACGCGGAGCGTTCCGTCCGGTCGGCGCGGATCAGCGAGCGCACGACGAACCAGAAGATGAGGCCGACGACGATGGTCGGCGTCAACGAGAAGACGAACGCTCCGAGATAGGTTTCAGGCACTCGTCAAGGGTACGTCTCGGGATGTCACTTCACCAGCGGGAACAGGATCGTCTCGCGGATCCCCAGGCCCGTGATCGCCATCAGCAGGCGGTCGATGCCCATGCCCATCCCGCCGCTCGGCGGCATGCCGTGCTCGAGGGCCGTCAGGAAGTCCTCGTCGAGGCGCATGGCCTCGACGTCGCCGCGGGCGCCCAGGGCCGCCTGCTCGACGAAGCGCTCGCGCTGCACGACCGGGTCGACGAGCTCGGAGTACGCCGTGGCGAGCTCGAACCCGCGGACGTAGAGATCCCACTTCTCGACCACGCCCGGCTTCGAGCGGTGGCTGCGCACGAGGGGGCTCGTGTCGACCGGGAAGTCCATGACGAAGGTCGGGCGGTCGAGCGACGGCTTGACGAAGTGCTCCCAGAGCTCTTCGACGAGCTTGCCGTGCGTCTCGTGCGGCACGACGAGGTCGACGGTGGCGGCGAGCGCCTGCAGGTCGGCGACCGGGGTGGCGGGGGTGACCTCGACGCCGGCGGCCTCGCTGAGCGACTCGTACATGGGCACGCGGGCCCACTCGCCGCCGAGGTCGTACTCGGCGCCGTCGGCGAGGGTGACGAGGTGCGTGCCGGCGACGGCGAAGGCGGCGTTCTGCACCATCTCTTGAGTCAGTCGCGCCATCTGCTCGTAGTCGCCGTAGGCCTGGTACGCCTCGACCATGGCGAACTCGGGCGAGTGCGTCGAGTCGGCGCCCTCGTTGCGGAAGTTGCGGTTGATCTCGAAGACGCGGTCGATGCCGCCGACCACCGCCCGCTTGAGGAACAGCTCGGGAGCGATGCGGAGGAACAGCTCGGTGTCGAACGCGTTGCTGTGGGTCTGGAAGGGTCGGGCCGCGGCGCCGCCGTGCATGGTCTGCAGCATGGGCGTCTCGACCTCGAGGTACCCGTGCGAGTCGAACGTGCGACGGAGCGACGCGACGGCGGCGGCGCGGGCCCGCACGGTGGCGCGGGCCTGGTCGCGCACGATCAGGTCGAGGTAGCGCTGACGCACGCGGGTCTCTTCGCTGAGCTCGCCGTGCAGGTTGGGCAGCGGCAGGATCGCCTTCGACGCGATGGTCCAGTCGGTGACCATGATCGACAGCTCGCCCCGGCGCGACGAGATGACCTCGCCGGTGACGAAGACGTGGTCGCCCAGGTCGACGAGCTCCTTCCAGTCGGCGAGCGACTGCTCGCCCACCTCGGCGAGCGACACCATCGCCTGGATGCGCGACCCGTCGCCCGCCTGCAGTGCGGCGAAGCAGAGCTTGCCCGTGTTGCGGGCGTGCACGATGCGACCGGCGAGCCCCACGACGTCGCCCGACCGGCTGTCGGTCTCGAGCTCGGCGTGACGGGCGCGGACGGCGGCGATCGTGTCGGAGACGGGCACCCCGACCGGGTAGGCCTCACGACCCGAGTCGAGCAGACGCTGCCGCTTGGCGAGGCGCACCTGCTTCTGCTCGGACGCCTCGCGCGCCTCCTCGCTGACCGCCTGGCCGTCGGCGGCGGCGCCTGCCGCGCCGTCGAGCGCGGGGGTGGAGGTGGGGTCGGGCGAGACGGTCATGTGTCAGCTGCTCCAGCGAAGGGGGAAGAGGATGTGGGAGGCGCGGTGCCGTCAGGCGCGCGGGTCGCCGAACGCGGACGGCCCGTCGTCGAACGAGGCCACGTCGATGGTACCGGGGCCGACCGACCCCTCGGCGATGCCGAGAGCGCGGTCCATCGCCGACCGGACCAGCGGGGCGATGACGCGCCCCGGCTCGGGCATGCCCAGCTCGGCCAGCAGACCGACCGACTGGGTGACGATCGCGGCCGAGAACTCGGTCGCCGTCGCGACGGCCTCGGCGTACCGGGGGCGGTCGGCGTCGGCCACGAGCACGGGCTCGGCGCCCATCTCGACGACGAGCGCCTGCCCGATCGGCTGCACCGGCACGGGCGCCGTGACCGCGCAGTACGCGCCGCGGAGCCGCACGAGGTCGATGGTGGTGCCGGTGAACGTGAGCGCGGGGTGGATCGCGAGCGGGATGACACCGGCGGCGAGCGCGGGTCTCAGCACCTCGAGTCCGTGCACGGCCGAGGTGTGCACGACGAGCTGCCCCGGCTGCCAGCCGCCCGTCTCGGCGAGCCCCGCGACGAGGTCGGCGAGCTGGTCGTCGGGCACGGCGAGCAGCACGAGCTCGCTGCGTTCGACGACCTCCTGCACGGTCAGCACGGGCACACCGGGCAGGATCGCCTCGGCGCGGTCGCGGGCCCGCTCGGAGACCGCCGAGATGCCGACCACCGCGTGTCCGGCGGCGGCGAGGGCGGCCCCGAGGATGGGGCCGACGTGCCCCGCTCCGATCACGCCGACGCCGAGCCGGCCGCTGCGCTGGGCGCTCACGGGCGCTCCCCCGCGCCGTCCGTGACGGGCCCGGCGGCGGCCTCATCGGGAGTCCCCGCAGGAGCCGCGGCGTCCGTCCGCGCAGGAGCCGCCCCCTCCGCGGACTCCCCGCTCACCGCCGCCGACAGCCACCGGTGCGTCCGGTCGGCGCGCGCCGCGCCCACGGCGTCGCGCCCCGCGGCGTGGAAGAACTCGAGCGCGTCGTTCTCGTCGAGCGCCCCGATCTGGGCTGTGATCGGCCCCTGGACGGTGTGCACGGTCACCTCGGCGAGTCGCAGCCGGCGCAGCAGCGGCCCCTGCCGCAGGGCGACGCTCTGCATGCGCGGCAGCGGCACGACGACGAGTCGCCGCCAGACGGCCCCGGTGCGCAGCAGCACCGCGCCGGGCGCCGAGCGGAACCCGTTGCGTCGCCACGAGAACCAGCGCAGCACGGCCGCACGACGCGGCGAGACGGTGAAGCCGCCGTCGTCGCCCTTCGCGGTCAGACCCTGCTCGATGATCGACACGGTGCGGGCGGCGTGCTCGCCCGCGTTCTCGCGGAACCCGCGCGCAGCGCCCACCGGATCGGAGGCGATCTGGTCGGCGGCGACCCGATCCGTCGAGGCGACCAGCGCCTCCTCGGTGAAGGGCTCCGTCGGGGCGACCAGCGCCTCCTCGGTGTCGGCGTCCGCGGCGGCCACTCCGACGAGCTCGGGCAGCACGAACTCGAGCACCCGACGCACGTCGGCCATGTCGCCCACCGGCAGGATGCTGGTGTTGTTCTGACCGTCGGCGCCGTTCGCACTCGACCGCGAGGCGCGGTTGATCGAGATCTCCCACCAGCCGAAGGGTCGCCAGAGCAGCGGCTGACTGACCTTGACCGAGTGGATGCGCCCGGGCGGCAGCGTCTCGTTCGTGGTCGAGAAGAGGCCGTAGCCGATGCGGATGCCGTCGCGGGTCGACGCGATGCTGAAGCGCAGCGACTTCGAGATGCGGTTGACGAAGAACCCGCCCGAGCCGAGCAGAGCGGGCAGCATCGCGAACAGCAGGAAGTACTCGCCGGTCACAGCGACGCTGATCGCCACCGCGATCGCCGCCGCGACGATGAACAGCGTGTAGCCGCTCAGCAGCACCGAGCCGATCAGGCGACCCGGCTCGATGCGGACGACCGAGTCGGGGTCGGCCTCGCGCGGGTCGAGCTCGGGCGCGAGGAACTCGTGCGCGCGCTGCTCGACGACGCCGCCGAGCCCGGTGCGGTGGGCGACCGGCGGGGTGCCGGGGGCTCCGTCGAGAACGGGCGCCGCGCCTCCTCGGTTCGCGGGGTCGTCGCCGGCGAGCGCGGACGTCGTCTCGGGTCGGCGGGCTCCGGAGGCGCGGCGCAGGATCTCGCGCCGGAGGTCGTCGGCAGCGGCCCCCCTCAGGTACGCGAGCACGACGTTGGCGTCGTCGCCCGCCTGGTTGACCTCGAGCCGGGCGGCCCCGAAGACGCGCGCCAGCAGCGGGCGCTGGATGTTGATGCCCTGGATCCGGTCGAGCCGCGCCCGACGGTTCGTGCGGAAGACGACGCCGCTGCGGACCTCGACGATCTCTTCGGTGACACGGAACGTGTTCATCCGCCACGAGAGGTAGAACAGACCGACGAGCGCCGCGATCACCACGACGATGCCGAGCAGCACGAAGCCGATCCAGCCCTGGTCGACCACGTAGCCGAACGGGTCGCCCTCGTCGGAGCCGCCGCGGCGACCGCCGGGCAGGAAGAGCTCGATGGCCCAGTCGCGCGCGTTGTTGACGACGATGCCCAGCAGCACGACGAGCGCGATGCCGCCCTTGAGCACCGGGGTGGCGGGGTGCAGGCGGTGCCACTCGCCGTCGGTCAGCGCGGCGACCGCGGGCGGCGGGGTGGGTGCGCCGGGCGGCGAGGCGGGGGCGCCGTCGCTCACAGGCCGGCCCGTCGCGACTCGGCGAGACTCACGAGCCGGTCGCGCAGCGCCTCGGCGTCGTCGGCGGGCACCCCGGGGATGGTCACGCCCGACGAGGCCGCGGCCGTGACGAACTTCAGGTCGCTGAGACCGAGCGCCCGCACCACGGGGCCGCGGTTGATGTCGATCAGCTGCATGCGGCCGTAGGGCACCGCGACGAAGCGGACGAACATGACGCCCTTGCGCAGCAGCAGGTCGTCGTCGCGCAGCTGGTAGCGGATCGACCGGACGCGCCGGGGCGTGAAAGCGGCCACCAGCGCGAAGATCACGACCACCGCGGCGGTGACGGCGTAGGCCCACCACTGCTCGAGGAGCCACAGGGGCAGGGTGGCGGCCGCCGCGATCAGGCCGGTGACGACCCAGCCGATCAGCTCGGGCCAGACGTACTTGGGCGAGACGCCGGTCCAGGAGCCGGACACGGCGCCGTCGCGGCGCTGACCGTCGCGGTGCTGACCGTCGATGTCCGGGCCGTCACCGTGAGCGCCGTCGCGGCGGGCGATGTCGTCGTAGGCGCTGTCGAGTCGATCCATGGCGGAGGTTCCTCCGGTCGGCGGTGGCGAGACGGAACACGGCCCTCAGGCCGCTTGCGCCCCCGGCCCGCCGTCGTCGTCGCCCGGTGGCACCGTGCACATGCGCTCGGCGACGATCCCCGCCACGAGGAGGGCGAGACCCCCCACCACGGCGACGATCGTGGGCACGAGCGAGCCTACCGCGACGGTCACGCCGCGCGTCAGCATGAAGACGAGCACCCCCGCGGCGGCCCCGCCGAACAGCGCCCCCGAGAGACTGCTCGCTTTGGCCAGCAGCAGCACCCTCGTCGCGTAGTACGGGTCGATGCGGTCGGTGCTGGTGCCCCGGGCGACGCGGCGCACGGGCACGGCCATGCTGACGACGATGCCGCCGATGGCGAGCAGCACGAGGCCGAGCGGCACCGGGGGCACGAGGGCGGCCATGCCGTTCGCGACCAGGGCGGCGTCGACGACGAATCCCGCGACGAGGGCCGCGAGGCCGAGTGCGATCAGGGTGCCGGGGCGGGTGTGCTTCACGCGGTGACTCCCTGGTCGTGCCGGTCGTCCGCCGACGGGATGGCCGAGGAGGCGCGGCGCCGGTCGAGCAGCCGCGTCGCCCCGGTCACGGGTCGGGTCCGGTCGGGGAGCCGCGCGATCAGGGCGGCGACCGGTCCGTGGCCGCCGAGCCGCGCCTCCTCGTCGATCTCGAACCAGGGCTCGAGCACGAAGGCGCGCTCGGACGCTCGCGGGTGCGGCAGGGTGAGGCGCTCGGTGTCGAGCTCGAGATCGCCGAAGGCGATGATGTCGAGGTCGAGCGTGCGATCGCCCCAGCGCACCTCGCGGGTGCGGCCGTGCTTCGACTCGATGCCGTGCAGCGCGTCGAGCAGCGCCAGGGGGTCGAGGTCGGTGTCGACGAGCGCGACAGCGTTGAGGTACTCGGGCCGCGTCTCGTCGGGGCCGTCGAGCGTCAGCGCCACGGACGACACGGGGGTCGAGGCCGCGACGACGGTGATGCCCGGGGTCGCGTCGAGGGCCCGCACGGCGTCGCCGAGCAGTTCATCGCGGGCGCCGAGGTTCGAGCCGAGCGCGATGACGGCGCGGGTGACGGGTTTGCCGGACGCACGGGTGGCGGATGTGCCCGCCGCGCGGGTGGTGGGCGTGTGCGGCTCGGCGCTCACGCGCGCTCCCGCACGATGGTGATCGAGACGTCCGAGAACGGCACGGTGATGGGCGCGCTCGGCTTGTGCACGGTGATCTCGGTGCGCACGGCGGCGGGGAACGCGAGCACCACGCCGGCCAGACGCTCGGCCAGGGTCTCGATCAGGTCGACCGGGTCGCTCTCGACGGCGGCGACGAGCTGCTCGGCGAGCACGCCGTAGTGCACGGTCGCCTCGAGGTCGTCGCCGGTGGCCGCCGCCCGGGTGTCGAGGTGCACGACGGCGTCGACGACGAACTCCTGACCGTCGCGGCGCTCGTGGTCGAAGACCCCGTGGTTCCCCGTGGCGCGCACGCCGCTCAAGCGGAGCACGTCGAGGCCGACGGCGGCCGTCGCGGCGGGGGCAGCCGCGGCGGGGGCAGCCGCGGCGGGGGCAGCCGCGGCGGGGCTCGTCTCGGCGGCGGTCATGCGTGCCGCGCCGATCGGGTCGACTTCGCGGCGCCCGCCGAGCGGCCCCCCTGCTGCCAGGCCTGCCAGACGTCGAGCGCCGCCCGGGTCGCGGCGACGTCGTGCACGCGCACCGCCCAGACGCCCTCGAGGGCGGCCAGCACGCTGACGACCGCCGTGGCCTGGTCGCGGGCCTCGATCGGAGCGCCCTCGGGCAGCAGCTCGCCGAGGAACCTCTTGCGCGAGGCCCCGACCATCAGCGGCAGCCCGAGACGGCCGAGCCCCCGCAGACCGGCGAGCACCTGCCAGTTCTGCGCGGCGTCCTTCGAGAAGCCGAGACCGGGGTCGAGCACGAGACGGGAGGGGTCGATCCCCTGGGCGACGAGGTCGGCGACGCGCTGCTGCAGTTCGTCGTGCACGTCGGTCACGACGTCGCGGTAGTCGGGCCGGTCGGAGCCGTCGAGCGGCCCGCGCCAGTGCATGGCCACGAAGGTGCTGCCGGTGTCGGCGACGGCCTGCGCCATGAAGCGGTCGGCGAGACCGCCCGAGACGTCGTTGACGATGTCGGCTCCGGCCTCGACGGCCGCGTAGGCCGTGGCGGCGTTCATGGTGTCGATGCTCACCCGGACGCCTTCGGACGCCAGCTGCCGGATGACGGGCAGCACGCGCCGCTGCTCGTCGATCGGGGCGACCCGGGCGCTGCCGGGTCTCGTCGATTCGCCGCCGACGTCGATCACGTCGGCCCCGGCCTCGACGAGCGCTCTCGCGTGCCGCAGGGCGTCGTCGACCTCGACGTAGCGACCGCCGTCGCTGAACGAGTCGGGCGTGACGTTCACGATGCCGACCACGAGCGGTCCGCCGCGTGGCGGGCGGGGTGCCGGCGCGGCAGCGGCAGTGGCAGTGGCAGCGGCAGCCGGCGCAGCCGACGTCGCGGCAGCCGTCTCAGCCGGCGTCGCGGCCGGCTGCACGATGTCCATCACGAGGGTCGCGGCGTCCGGCTCGACGCCGGGCGAGCTGCTCGCCGGGGGTCGCCGCAGCTCGTCGGCACCGCGGACGGGCGGCACCACGGGACTCGGCGCGGCGTGCGAGCCGACCCGGGTGCGGGTCGCGGCCTCGTCGCGGTCGTCGAGCGGCCCGTCGAAGCGTCCGCCGGCGATGAGGCGGCGTCCGGAGGCGCGGGTCGGCAGGTCGGGTTCGCTCGCCGTGGTCGGGCCGCCGGGGGTGCGGGCCTCGGCGGACGGGCTCGCGGTCGCGGAGCCGGCGGTCGCGGAGCCGGGTGTCGCCGTGGTCGGGCCGCCGGGGGTGCGGGTCGCGGGCGTCTGCGTGACCGGGGGCAGCTGGGCCGGGGGTCGGACCGCGGCCCGCTCACCGAGCGAGAGGACGAGGCGACGTTCGCTGCCGGCAGCCGGCGCGCTGGCCGGCGGTGCGTCGAGCACGACCGGGTCGGGGTAGCGCGCCCTCCCCCGCGGACGCTTCCAGACACGACCGGCCGACGTCTCGTCGGATGCCCGGTGTGCTCCACTCGGTGAGTCGGTCACGGGGAGGCGCCTCCGATCGGGGCCAGGGGTCGAACAGGGTCGGGCTCCAGGGTAGCGACCGCACCGGCGGCGTCGAGCCGGTGCGGTCGCTCCGCTCGACGGTTACGCCGTGGCGATGCCGGGCGTCGTGCGCGGCGGGCGCTGGCGGCTCGACGAGCTGTCGGCCTCGGGCTCGGAGCCGACGCCGCCGTCGACCGCGGCCGCGTCGACCGGCGCCTTGGTGGGCATCGGGATCGCGGGTCGGTCGGAGACGGGCCGCTTGTCGCTCGAGAGCCACTGCGGGCGCTCGGGCAGCTTACGGACGTCCTTGAAGATCTCGGCGAGCTCGTCGTGGTCGAGGGTCTCCTTCTCGAGCAGCACGGCGGCCAGCTCGTCGAGCACGTCGCGGTTGTCGTTGATGACCTGCCACGCCTCGTCGTGCGCCTGCTCGAGCAGCACGCGGACCTCGGCGTCGACCGTCTCGGCGATGTTCTCCGAGTAGTCGCGCTGACCCATGTCGCGGCCCATGAACTGCTCGCCCGAGCCCTGGCCGAGCTTGACCGACCCGACCTTGTTGCTCATGCCGTACTCGGTGACCATCTTGCGGGCCGTGCCGGTCGCCTTCTCGATGTCGTTCGACGCACCGGTGGTCGGGTCGTGGAACACGATCTCTTCGGCGACGCGACCGCCCATGGCGTAGGTGAGCTGGTCGAGCAGCTCGTTGCGGGTGACCGAGTACTTGTCTTCGAGGGGCAGCACCATCGTGTAGCCGAGGGCACGACCACGCGGCAGGATCGTCACCTTCGTGACCGGGTCGGTGTGACGCATCGCGGCGGCGGCGAGGGCGTGACCGCCCTCGTGGTACGCGGTGATGAGCTTCTCGTGGTCGTTCATGATGCGGCTGCGGCGCTGCGGACCGGCCATCACGCGGTCGACGGCCTCGTCGAGGGCGCGGTTGTCGATCAGCTGCGCGTTGGAGCGCGCCGTCAGCAGTGCGGCCTCGTTCAGAACGTTGGCCAGGTCGGCACCCGTGAAGCCGGGCGTCTTGCGGGCCAGCACCTCGAGGTTGACCGACGCGGCGAGGGGCTTGCCCTTGCCGTGCACCTCGAGGATCTGCTTGCGGCCGTCGAGACCGGGGGCGTCGACGCCGATCTGGCGGTCGAAGCGTCCGGGACGCAGCAGGGCGGGGTCGAGCACGTCGGGCCGGTTCGTGGCCGCGATGAGGATGACGTTGGTCTTGACGTCGAAGCCGTCCATCTCGACGAGCAGCTGGTTGAGCGTCTGCTCGCGCTCGTCGTTGCCGCCGCCGACGCCGGCGCCGCGGTGACGACCGACGGCGTCGATCTCGTCGACGAAGATGATGGCGGGCGAGTTCTGCTTGGCCTGCTCGAACAGGTCGCGGACGCGGCTGGCGCCGACTCCGACGAACATCTCGACGAAGTCCGAGCCGGAGATCGAGAAGAACGGCACCCCGGCCTCGCCGGCGACGGCGCGGGCGAGCAGGGTCTTACCGGTGCCGGGAGGGCCGTAGAGCAGCACGCCCTTCGGGATGCGCGCCCCGACGGCCTGGAACTTCGCGGGCTCCTTCAGGAACTCCTTGATCTCCTCCAGCTCCTCGATGGCCTCGTCGGCGCCGGCGACGTCGGTGAACATGACCTGCGGGGTCTCTTTCGAGTTCAGCTTCGCCTTCGACTTGCCGAACTGCATGACCTTGCTGCCGCCTCCCTGCATGGACGACAGGAGGAACCAGAAGATCACGCCGATGATCAGGAAGGGCAGCAGGATGCCGAGCAGCGACACGAGCCAGTTGCTCTGCGTGACGGTGTCGTCGAAGTTCTCGAGGTCGGCGTCGGTGATGGCCGTGACGACCTCTTCACCACGCGGCGTCGCGTAGTAGAACTGCTCCTGCTTGTCGCCGTCTTTCAAGACGAGGTCGACGCGCTGCTCGTTGCTGAAGATCGTGGCCGACTTGACGTCGCCGGCGCTGATCGAGGCGAGGCCCTTCTGGGTCGACACCTGCGTCGTGCTCCCGGAGCTGATGACGCTCCACCCGATGCCGATGCCGATCACGGCGATCACGATGTAGATGATCGGGCCGCGGAAGAGTTTCTTGAAGTCCATGTCAGTACGGGCGGAGCCCGACGCCTTTCTGCAGGGAGAAGATGAGCAGAAGGTTACATCGAGCGCCCTATGCGCCTCATGGGTGTTCGCCGTGGGCCTAATGCGCGCCCCGGCCCCTGCCCGCCGGCCCGACCCGCGCCTCCCGCGGGGGCCTAGCTGTAGACGTGCGGCGCGAGGACGCCGACACCGCGCAGGTTGCGGTACCGCTCGTCGAAGTCGAGGCCGTAGCCGACCACGAAGTCGTTGGGGATCTCGAACCCGACGTACTTGACGTCGACGTCGATCTTCGCCGCCTCGGGCTTGCGCAGCAGGGCGAAGATCTCGACCGACGCCGCGCCGCGGGTGCGCAGGTTCTCGAGCAGCCACGACAGGGTCAGCCCGGAGTCGATGATGTCCTCGACGATGATGACGTCGCGACCGAGCAGATCGGTGTCCAGGTCTTTCAGGATGCGCACGACACCCGACGACTTCGTGCCCGAGCCGTACGACGAGACGGCCATCCAGTCCATCGCGGCGCTCATCTTGAGCTCGCGCGAGAAGTCGGCCATCACCATGACGGCGCCCTTCAGCACCCCGACCAGCAGCGGGTCGCGCCCGGCGTAGTCGGCCTCGACCCGGCGGGCGATCTCGGCGATCTTCGCGTGGATCTGCTCTTCCGTGTAGAGGACGGAGGTGAGGTCGCTCTCGATGTCGCTGAGTTCCATGGCGGGCTGTCGCTCCAGAGGTGAGGTGTGAGGGGGTGGTGGCGGAGATCTCAGGAGGCGCCGGTCGCGGCGAAGTGCAGCGCGCCTCCGGTGCGTATCACTGTAATGCCCGGCAACGACACGGGGCCCTGCCCGTGCCAGTCGGTCACGAGCCGGGCGACCTCGAGGGTCTGCGCGCGACTGAGCGTGACGGCGAACTCGCTCGCGACGGCCAGTCGGATGAGCCGCTGCCGCAGCGCCGCGGGGTTCGCCGCCAGCGACCGGACGTCGAGCGAGATGCCGGCCTCGGCGTGGTCCGCCACCTCTTCGGCCTGCTCGAGCGCGAAGTGGTCGAGCGCGTCGTTGTCCTCTCGCAGCTGGGCGGCCGTGCGGACGAGCGCCTCGGCGACCCCGGGGCCCAGCTCGCGCTCGAGCACCGGCAGCACGGACCGCCGCACCCGCACGCGGGCGTAGGCGGGGTCGTCGTTGTGCGGGTCGTCCCACGGATCGAGCCCGAGATCGGCGCAGGAGGCGCGGGTCGTCTCCCGACGCACCCCCAGCAGCGGTCGTCGCCACCGCCCCGTGACGGGCTCCATGCCCTGCAGACTCACCGGGCCGCTCCCCCGCGCCAGCCCGAGCAGCACGGTCTCGGCCTGATCGTCGAGCGTGTGGCCGAGCAGCACGGCGACCGCACCGGTCTCGGTGGCGACCCGGTCGAGCGACCGGTAACGCGCCTCCCTGGCCGCCGCCTCGGGCCCGCCGTCGGTGCCGACCTCGACCCGGCGGATCTCGACGGGGGCGAGCCCGAGCGCGATCGCAGCCGAGGATGCGCGGGTGGCGACCTCGGCGGAGCCCGCCTGCAGCGCATGGTCGACGACGACGGCCCCGGCGCGGAGACCGGCCCGGGGAGCCTCGAAGGCGGTCGCGGCGGCGAGCGCGAGCGAGTCGGCTCCGCCGCTGAGAGCGACGAGCACGAGGGAGTCGGCGGGCAGCCCCTCGAGCGAGGCGCGGACGGCCCGGCGGACGTCGGCCATGGCCGGGGTCAGGCGCGGACGGGTCGGACGGTGCTCGGCGGGCATCTTGTAACGTTAGCGAAGCCGTCGACCGGCCCGGTCGGCACGCCCCCCGAACTGAACCAGGAGCACCCATGGCCGCGTACGACGCCGTGATCGAGATCCCCAAGGGAAGCCGCAACAAGTACGAGGTCGACCACGAGACCGGTCGCGTCTACCTCGACCGCGTGCTCTTCACGGGCTTCGTCTACCCGACCGACTACGGGTTCTTCGAGAACACCCTCGGGCTCGACGGCGACCCCGTCGACGTGCTGGTGCTGCTCGACTACCCGCTGTTCCCGGGCGTGGGCGTGAAGGTCCGCCCCGTGGGCGTGTTCAACATGACCGACGACGGCGGCAGCGACGCCAAGGTCATCGCGGTGCCCGCGAAGGACCCGCGCTGGGAGCACATCCAGGACATCTCGGACGTGCCCGAGTACCTCCGCAAGGAGATCGAGCACTTCTTCGAGCACTACAAGGACCTCGAGCCCGGCAAGTGGGTCAAGACCGAGGGCTGGGGCGACGCCGCCGAGGCCGAGGCCATCGTCGAGGCCGGCATCAAGAAGCTGGCCGACGAGGGTCACTGACCTCCGCCCGCAGCACGCAGAAGGGGCCCCGCGCGATCACGCGCGGGGCCCCTTCTGCGTGCTGAAATTCATCCGACCGCAGTCACCAGTTGCACGCTGCCGCAGGATTCTTTTTGATGACCGATGCCGGGATACCGCGCCGCCACCCGTCCCAGCTTCGACGTCTGCTCTCAAGATCGACGTTGACAACTGCAAGCAGACCGACGACATGGCAATCCCACTGCTGAGCCATGGTGCGATATTGCATCGAGTTCGGATGATGTTGACGGAGATCCGCGAGGCCCGCTGAGTAGACGAAGCCTGGATTCACGAGCTGCGTTGCACGAGCCAGAGCAGTGACTGTGAACCTAATCTCGTAACCGCCGTTCCTCCATCTCTCGTGTTTCACCTGGCTGATCATTCCGTGGGAGTACGCGGGATCTGCCGTGATCGGGTAGATCACTCCATCGGCGTCTTTGTGATCAACGACCTGCGTCAGCGTGTGCCCGTCGAGCTCATATCGTGTTGGGACTTCGGTCCCGGCCGCGTCGAGTGCCCAGGCTGGTGTGAAACCACCGATGAGGACTCCCAGCCTTGTCTCAAGGAAGATCAGGCCGCCGTCCTCGCGCACGACAGTTCCCTCCGGGAGTTCCAGGTCGTAGTCGAAGCGCTCGGGAGCTTCCGGGCCGTCCAGGATTGTCGCGATCTGCAGGGTCCCGTCTTCTTTGACGGCTGTCGTCGTCCTCGTTCCGTTGAAGTTCTCGGATGCAGTCACGCCGTCCTGGACCATAAATGCTGAGGACGAGTCGCTTTCAAAGGGGCGCCCGATACCCACGGTCGCGACGTCAGATTCGATGCGGATACTCTCGTTGCCGGCGCGCGGAACGGCAACAGTCACGTCATCGAGTTCGAGAAGCATCGACATTTCCGTCGTGGCGCTTGCCTCGGTCGTCGTCTCCGCCAGAACGTGCCTATCTTCCTCGACGGTCGCCCGGGCCACCTGGTTCAAGATTGAGCGAACGTCACGGACGGAACCGGAGTCGTCAGCTTGCGCAGCACCCGCAGTGACCACCAGCGCGGAGATCGTGATGAGGCCGATCAACGAGCTTGACCTTCGTGCAGACATAGGTAAACCTTTCGTTTGCAATAACAGTTGATCGAAAGGTAGCCCTAGTCGTGTTTCGAAGCAAGACCGTCGTCGCGATCTGCGTTGGCATCGTTCTCATCCTCGGGGTACTCGTCTGGATCCAGATGACCGGCGCTCTGGCCATCTTCTTCGACCCTGAACCGGAGTTGGATCTTTGAATCTCTGCCTTTCACCCCCACAGGCTCGCTGACCAGGCTGACGCGCGGGGGTCGGCTGAGCGCGCCGACCTCTCTGCATCCGAAAACCCGACGGATCTTGCAATCGAGGAGTTCATCAACCGGGCGACAGCTGGCCTTGCGCCCATCTGACTTAACGAAGACGTGTGCCGCTTCCAGAAGCTCGCTCTCTGGGCGCTGATAAGCGAGAACCTGGGCCGGTAGCGCTCGACAACTAGTTGGACCGGTGGACGTCGAAGTCCGCACTCGTTGCAGCCGCATCCAACACACAAGGAGCGCTGCTCGGAGACAGCGTCTGCCCGCTACAGCGTGATGCCCCGCTGCGCCATGAAGGCGACCGGGTTGGCGGCCGTGCCGTTGATTCGGGTCTCGAAGTGCAGGTGGCAGCCCGTCGAGTTGCCGGTCGAGCCGACGTGCCCGATCTGCTGGCCGAGCGCGACCCGCTGGCCGACGCCGACCATGATGCCGCCGTCGGGCTGGTGTCCGTAGGCCGTCGTGATGCCGTTGCCGTGGTCGATCAGCACGTAGTTGCCGTAGCCGCCGTACCAGCCGGCGTAGACGACGGTGCCGGCCGTGGCGGCGAAGATCGGGGTGTTGCAGGCGGCGGCCAGGTCGGTGCCCGCGTGCAGGATGTAGGCGCCGGTGACCGGGTTCACGCGCATGCCGAAGCCGCTCACGACGTTCCCGCCCGACGGGCGCGTCCAGCCGAAGCTCGACGTGACGCCCACCGGGGTGCCCGAGGTCGGGCTGCCGAGACGGGCGGCGCGGGCCGCAGCCTCGGCCTCCTTCTTCTTGCGCTCGGCCTCGCCCTTCTCGAACTGGGCCTGTGTGGTGTCCGCGTTCGTCTTGAGCGAGACGAGCTGCGCCTGGAGGCGGGCGCCGTTCTCCTGCTGCTCAGCGAGCGAGTCGGCGGCGGCCCGGGCCGCCTCGTTGGCGACCTCGAGCGCGGCCTGCGCCTTCGCGGCCAACTCGCCCAGCGCCTCCTCGGCCACTGCGG
This sequence comes from Frigoribacterium sp. CFBP9029, assembly GCF_034045305.1. NCBI lineage: Bacteria > Bacillati > Actinomycetota > Actinomycetes > Micrococcales > Microbacteriaceae > Frigoribacterium > Frigoribacterium sp. CFBP9029. The sequence goes on along the minus strand of NZ_JAXCWB010000004.1, from coordinate 230,281 downwards.
CCTGGTCGGTCAGCGACTGCGCCGTGTTGCGATCCTGCGTGGCCTGCGAGTAGATGCCGTCGGCCTGCTCGGTCAGCTTGGTCATCGCGCCGAGCTTGTAGAGCAGCTCGCCCGCGTCGCCCGGGTCGGCGATCAGGGTGCCGGTCATGTCGTTGCCGTTGCCGCCCGAGCGGCCGAGCTGCGCGGCGAGCTGCCCCGCGCGCTCCTCGCTGGCGGCGGCCACGGTCGCCGCCGAGTCGGCCTGATCGCGCAGCTGCTGCGTCTTGAACTGCGCTTCGTCGAAGGCGGTCTGCGCCTTCTGCAGGATGTCGCCCTTCTTCTTCGCGTCGGCGTTCTTGCGGTCGAGGTCCTTCGTCATCTCGTCGAGGATCTCCTCGAGCCGCTTGATCTCGGCGACCTTCGCGGCCTCGTCGCCGCGTGCCTTCTCCACGTCCGCCCACGACGGGTAGCTCGCCGCCTGAGCCGAGTCGACGGGACCGCCCGTCACGCCGACGCCCACGCCCGCGACCAGAGCGAGGGCGACGACCACGGCGGTCGCCCGACGGCGGCGACGGGTCGAGGCAGCGGGGCGCGACGCACCGGAGCGGTCGAGGAGGCGGAAGAGACTCATGCAGGATCGATTCGTTCGAGAACGGGGTGACGCCGCCTGCGGCCCCTCAGACCTTCAAGCGCAGGTCGAAACTAACGGCGCCCGACCCGTCCGGGGGGTGACACGCCGGAGCGACGTCGCGGTCGGCGGTCGGAGACGCCGGCCGCGCACGGGCGATCGCCGACCACGTTTTGCATTAACGCCGCCTGGTCCGTATGCTCGTCTCTCGGTTGCTCTGTGCTCTTCGGAACACACGGCCCCATCGTTTAGTGGCCTAGGACACCGCCCTTTCACGGCGGCAGCACGGGTTCGAATCCCGTTGGGGTCACTGGTTCGGCAACGATCCAGAGTCCGGTTAGTATAAGTAGCAATTGTTTGGCCCTGTAGCGCAGTTGGTTAGCGCGCCGCCCTGTCACGGCGGAGGTCGCCGGTTCAAGTCCGGTCAGGGTCGCCAAGGCGAGTTTCTCGTCTGGAGGGCCAGTCCCTCCCGGTGGGCCAGAGAGTCGAAGCACCTGTTCGATCAGGCCCCCACGGCTGGGTAGCTCAGTTGGTAGAGCGTTCGACTGAAAATCGAAAGGTCCACGGATCGATGCCGTGTCCAGCCACTCAAGGTCCCGTCTCGGCGGGGCCTGTCGTCTTTAAGCCGGGTATCGGGTCGCTGCCGGGTATCGGATCACTGCCGGGTCACGGATCACTGCCGGTCCTCGGGCGCGGTCGTCGCGCCGGCCGCTGCGAGGTCGCGTGAGCATCGGCCACGACCCCGGCGTCGCGCATCCGCGCCACCGCTGGCTCGACCCGCTGCTGGCCGGTCTCCTGGCGTTCGTGGTCGCCGGTGTCGGCAGCTGGATCCCCTCGTACTGGAGCGACGAGGCGACCACCGTGATCGCCGCCCGCATGCCGCTGCCCGACCTGATCGCGTTCCTGGGTCAGCGCGACGCGGTGCACAGCGTCTACTACCTGATGATGCACGCCTGGATCGGCCTGATGGGCGAGAGCGAGTTCGCCACGCGCCTCCCGGGGGTGCTGTTCACCGGTCTCGGGGCCGCGGGCGTGCTCGTGCTGGTCCGCATGCTGACCAGCCGCATGACGGCCGTGCTCGCCGCCGTCGTCTACGCGGTGCTGCCGCGCCTCACGCTCGAGGCCATCGAGGCCCGGCCGTACGCCCTCACCGCCGCCCTCGCCGTCTGGGTCACCGTGCTGGTGCTCGTCGCGTCGCGGCGTCAGAGCTGGTGGTGGTGGCTCGCGTACGGCGCGGGTCTCGCCGCGTCCATCGCGACGTTCGTCCCCCTCGCCCTGATGGTCGTGGTGCACGGCGTGTTCCTCGCGTTGGCACCGGCTCAGCGCCGACGTCGGGGAGCCCGCCACCGCCTCCTCGGCTGGTCGCTCTCGACCGCAGCCGCGCTGCTGGCGACGGCGCCGATGATCGGCACGGTGCTGAGCGAACGCAGCCGACTGCTCGGTTCAGATGACCCCTCGACCGGGGCCGACATCACATGGTGGACGGTGCTCGTCGAGCCGTGGTTCGCGACGTCGATCGCGTACGCGGTGATCGGCCTGGTGCTGCTCATCCTGCTCGGCACGCGGTTGCGCGACCGGGCACGGACCCCGGGCAGCGTCGTGCTGCTCGGAGCCCTCTGGGTCGTGCTGCCGGTGGGTCTGCTGCTGATCGCCGGTCTCGCGCTCGAACCGGTCTTCCAGGCGCGCCTCGTCGTGTTCGCGGCGCCGGGCATGTGCCTGCTGCTGAGCGTGGCGATCACCGGGTTCCGGCGTCGATGGGTCAGCATCGCGCTGATCGCCCTGCTCGTCGTCGCCTCCGCCCCGACCTGGGTGCTGCAGCGGCAGCCGACGGGCAAGGGCGGTGCGGCCGACCTGCGTCAGATCGCGGGCTACATCGAGCAGCAGGCCCGGCCCGGCGACGCGTTCGTGCTCGACGCCTCGGGCACGGTGTCGACCCGGCCCCGCCAGGCGTTCTACGCGTACCCCGACCGGTTCGACGGGCTCGACGACGTCGCGTTCGTCCGCTCGGGCGCCGCCGAGGGCCGCTTCACCGACGTGACCCTCGGCCTCGACGACGAGACGCAGCGCGCCGAACTGCAGGAGCGCCTCACCGACGTCGACCGCCTGTGGATCGCGCGGCTGCAGATCGATGCGCTCGACGACCCCGACCTGAACACCCTCGGCGGCTTCGGCTACGACCTCGCGCAGGAGCACCGCACGGGTCGCAGCGTCGTCTACCTGTTCGTCCGCCCCGACGGTCGCGGCTGAGCGGCGACCGCCGAGGAGGCGCGGGTCGGTTCGACCGTCAGCGTCGCAGATCGAGGGTGCAGCACTTCACCCCGCCGCCGCCCAGCAGCAGCTCGGAGAGGTCGACGCCGATCGGGTTGTAGCCCCGCTCGCGGAGCTGACGCTCGAAGCCCGTCGCCCGGGCGGCGATGACGACGTTGTAGCCGTCGCTGTACGAGTTGAGCCCCAGGATGGCGGCGTCGTCCTCGTCGACGAGGATCGCATCCGGGAACCGCTCGCGCAGCACCTCGAGCGAGGCCGCGTCGAAGGCGCTCTCGAGGTAGGCGATGTTCTGGCGGCCCTCGACGGGCTCGGGGTCGAGCACCGCGATGGCCGTGTCGAGGTGGTAGAACGCGGGGTTCACGAGGGTGAGCCCGACGACCTCGCGACCGAAGACCCGCGCGACCTCGTCGTGCGAGCGGGTCGAGGTGCGGAACCCGGTGCCGGCCAGCACGACGTCGCCGACGAGGAGCAGGTCGCCCTCGCCCTCGTTGATCTCGTCGGGCACGGCGACGTCGAAGCCGGCCTCACGGAACCAGTCCATGTAGGCGGGGCCCTCGGGCTGGCGCTCGGGGTAGGTGAAGAGGGCGCCGTAGGCCTTGCCGTCGACGACGAAGCCGCCGTTCGCCGCGTAGACCATGTCGGGCAGGCCGTCGATCGGGTCGATCAGGTGCACGTCGTGACCGAGGCCGACGTAGGTGTCGTAGAGCACCTGCCACTGGGCCACCGCCTTGGCGGTGTCGGTGGGCGCCGCGGGGTCCATCCAGGGGTTGATCTTGTAGCTCACGGTGAAGTGGTCGGGTCGGCACATCAGCACCGTGCGCGGGGTGGCTCGACGGGTGATCGGGGGCTGGGGGTCTCCGGCGGTGTCCACGGAGTCGCTCGTGATGCTCACGGGTGCCAGTGTCACACGCACCGGGCGCAGGAGGCCGGGCTGCGACGCAACGAATGTGCGTTATGGGCCAGGATCACGCAACTACTTGCCGTAGGGTCTCGGGGTGGACAATCTCGACTTCGGCATCATCGACCTGCTGCGCCAGAACGCCCGCGCCGGCTACGGCGACATCGGGGCGTCGGTGGGGCTGAGCGCCTCGGCGGTGAAGCGACGTGTCGACCGCCTCGTCGCGGACGGCGTCATCAAGGGCTTCACGGTGCAGGTCGACCCGACGGTGGACGGCCTGGGCACCGAGGCGTACGTCGAGCTGTTCTGCCGAGGCACGGTGTCGCCGCAGGAGCTGCAGCGGATCCTCAGCACGGTGCCCGAGGTCGTCGACGCCGGCACCGTCACGGGCAGCGCCGACGCCATCGTGCACATGCGCAGCCGCGACATCCCGTCGCTCGAGGAGGCGCTCGAACGCGTCCGCAACGCCCCGAACGTCGATCACACCCGCAGCGCGATCGTCCTGTCGAAGCTGATCAGCCGCCACCCCGCCTGAGCGCGCCGCGCCGCGCGCCGGGTCCGTGGTCAGAAAGCGCCCTTCACGAGGCCAGGAAAGACGACTACCGACCACCGAGCCCGGCCTCGCCCCGCGCAATGCGTCGAGTGGTCAGAAGATGTCCTTCGCGAGGCCACCAAGGACATCTTCTGACCACTCGAGCGCGGGCGCGCCTGACCTCGCGTGACCGAGCGCCGAGCACTGCGCGTGGCGTCGCCTCGCGTCGCGTCGCGTCGCGTCGCGTCTCATTGGTCAGAAAGCGCCCTTCGCGATCCCACCAAGGGCGACTACTGACCACCGAGCCCGGCCTCGCCCCGCGCGCAACGAGTCGAGTGGTCAGAAGATGCTCTTCGCGAGGCCACCAAGGACATCTTCTGACCACTCGAGGCGCGAGCTCGCCTGACCTCACGTGACCGTGCGCCGCGCGTCGCGTGGCGTCGAGTGGTCAGAAGGCGCCCTTCGCGAACCCACGAAGGGCGACAACTGACCACCGAGCTCGGCCTCGCGCCGCGCGCAACGCGTCGAGTGGTCAGAAGATGTCCTTCGCGAGGCCACCAAGGACATCTTCTGACCACTCGAGGCGCGAGCTCGACCCGACCCGGGCGTGGGCGTGGGCGCGGGCTGAGGCGCAAGCCCGACCCGACCCGACCCGGGCGTGGGCGTGGGTTAGCGCGCGAGCGCGGGCTCGAGCACGGGCCCGCCCGGCGCCCGCACCCGCACCCGCGTCAGAGCCGCAGGTCGCGGAGGGCCGCCTCGGGTCGCCCGTCGCGGTGGGCCGCGACCGTGACCGTCTGCTCGTGCACGAAGGGGAGCAGCTCGACCCGGCCCTCGTCGGTGACCTCGCCCGTCCAGATGGCGACGTCGGCGCTGTGCCCGACGGCGGATGAAAGCTCCGTCCGCCCCCGGCCGACGAGGCGGATGCGCAGCCCGCGGTAGTCGGCCACACGACGGCGCTGGGCGGCGGAGGGCGTCATGCCGAGCTCGATCGCGGGGTCGTCGACGTCGTCGATCTGCTGCAGCGACCCGACGGCCGCACGGTCGAAGAAGGCCTCGTCGCTCTCGACGATCACCGCCCCCACCTCGACGGGCGACTGCGGAGACGTGATCAGCAGATGGAGCGCCGCGGGCAGGGGCAGAGCGGTGCTGAGGTCGATGCGCGCCCCCGCCCGGGTGGCTGCGGCGATGAGACGGACGAGGTCGACGGGGTCGCCGCCCGACGCGAGCCGCAGCACGACCGACGCGGGGCGGTGACGCAGCACGGTGCGCTCGACCTCGAGGCCGCCGAGGGCCCGCGAGGCGCCGAAGACGTCTCGCCAGGCGCGTTCGTCGCTGCGAGCCGCGGCGCGGATCCGGTCGAACTCGTCGAACGAGAGGTTCGCACGGGCGGCCTCGATCAGGCGGACAACCGGCTCGGAGACGCCGTCGAGCTGCAACGACTTCTCGAGCGACCGGGCCGCTCTCGACCAGGCGCCCTGCGCGATGACGGTGTGCGCGCCTCCTGCGGCGGTGGTCCGCCCGACCGACGCGCGGCGGCGCCCGCCCGAGGGGCTCCGACCCGCCCGAGGTGCGGCGACGGCGCGGTTGACCACGAGCGAGCCGACGTCGAGAGCCTCGAGCCACTGCTCGACCTCTTCGACGTCGAGCGAATGCAACCCGGCCGTCGACGAGCGCTCGAGCGCCCCCTGGAGGTCGACCGCCTCGGCGAAGGTGTCGACGTGCACGAGTCCGAGCACGGGCCCGCCCGGCATGGGGCGGGTGAAGGCGCCGCCCGGGCGCACGCCGTCTCGGATGCCAGGCCGCCAGAGCACGCCGTCGTCGTCGAGTCGTTCGGGCGCGACGAGCCAGGATTCTCCGGGGTCGAGCTCGGTGAGGGCGGCGAGCAGCGGCCCCTCGGCGGGAGCGATCAGCGGCCCGACGTCGGTGGTGGCGGCGTCCGGCCGGCCGACCCGCAGCGCGGCGACGGCGTCGACCAGACGACGACGGAAGCCCGCGGCCCGCGACCTCGACCCCACGACGACCACGAGCCGGGCGGCCCAGGGCGCCTGACCGGCGTGGGCGAACGCGCCGGCCACGACGTCGACGGCCGCTCGGTCGAGGTCGGCGGTCTCGGCGACGACGACGGAGTTGAGCCCGGGCGTCTCGGCCCAGAGCTCGCGGTCGCCCCGGAACGAGCGGACGCCCGCCGCGGTCTCGAACGGGCCGTGCAGCACGACGCGGTCGACGGCCGGGTGCACGAGCAGATCGTGCGCCAGCCCGAGGTCGTCGACGATCGCCGTCGCGACGAGTTCGGCGGGCACGCCGGCCGAGCGGAGCAGGTCGGCGACCACCGAGGCGGTGCGGCATGCCTCGGACGCGGGGCGCACGACGACGCCGCTGCCCGCCGCGAGCGCCGCGGACACCGAGCCGACCAGGGTCGAGACGGCGGAGTCGGCCGTCGGCACGACGACGGTGAGCCGAGGAGGCGCGTAGCGGGCCCCGCGGACGTCGCCCAGACCGCGGGCGAGAACCGCGTGCCACCGGGCGGCGTCGACCGCCGCGCCGACGTCGAGGGCCGCCTCGCTGAGCGTCGCACCCGTCTCGCTGATCAGGACCTCGATCAGGCGGGCCCGGTGGGAGTCGAGCCGGGCGGCGACGGCGTCGAGCAGGGCGGCGCGCTCGGCGTGGTCGCGGCGACCCCAGGCGACTCCGGCCTGGACGGTGCGGGCGACGGTCTCCTCGAGCCGACTGTGATCGGGCACCCGGGCGCCGTCGATCTGCGCGAGACCGAGCTCGGACGTCTGCGCGGCGACGAGGATGCGCCGGCCCCATGCCCGGGCGAGGTCGAGCGCCGGGTCGGCGTCGGGGGTGTTGACGAACCCGGTGCCCGACTCGACGCCGGAGGTCGGATCAGCGGGCCCACCCGCCGCGGTGTCGCCGCCGGGCGCGCCCTCGGTCCCCGCCGCGGCGTCGACGCCGGCAGCGACCGCGACCGACCGACGGTAGGCGGCGACCTCGCGCTCGAACCCGGGCCCGTCGGCCGGGTCGACGCCGACGGGGCCGCCGATGAGCCCCCTCACCAGCCCGCCGATCGCCGCGTCGAACTCCTCCGGCGGTGCGACGGGCGTGTACATCGCCATGCCGCCGACCTCGGCGGCGACCGCCCGGGTCTGCGCCGGCGCCAGCCCGTGCACGGCCTCGAAGACGACGTGGGGTACGACGTCGCGCCGCTGCGCGAGGGTCCAGGCGTGGGCGAGGTCGAGCAGGCTGTGCGTCGCGACGCCGACGTGCGCCACCGCGGCGTTCTCAGGACGCAGGGCGTGGTCGAGCAGACGCCGGTACGACGCGTCGGTCGCGGCCTTCGTGGGCAGGGTCGGCGCGGGCCGCGCGTGACGGGACGCGTCGACGGCCTCGGCGGCGAGGTTCGCGCCCTTGACGAGTCGGATGCGGATCGGGGCCCCGCCGTCGGCGACCCGCTGCCGTGCCCAGTCGGTGAGCAGCTCGAGCGTCGCCAGGGCGTCGGGCAGGTAGGCCTGCAGGGCGATCCCGGCCTCGAGGCGCCTCAGCGAGGGCTGGTCGAGGAGGCGCGTGAAGACATCGACGGTCAGGTCGAGTTCGCCGCGCCTGCCCATGTCGAGGTCGATCAGCGTCGGCACCCGGCCGGCGAGCGCGAGCTCGTACACCGGGGTCAGCCGGGTGACCAGGGCCGAGGCGGTCTCGTCGAGGGCCCACGGGCCGAAGGGGCCGCCGACGTCGCGCAGCGAGACCGACACGTGGTGCACGTCGTCGCGGGCGACCAGGTCGCGCAGCCGCGCGAGGCGGCGGTCGGCCCCGGCCGGGCCGATGACGGGCTCGCCGAGCGGGGCGAGGTTCGGTCGCGAGCCGTCGGACGCCAGCGCGGACAGGTGCGAGCCGAGCTTGTCGGGGCTCTCGTCGACGACGAGGTGCTCGACCAGGCGCCGGAACGCCCGGCGGGCGACGGGCATCACGGCGCGCGGCGCCAGGGGGCCGAACCCGCCCCCGGTCGAGACGGCGGCCCGCAGGTGCCAGGGCAGGGAGTCGGGCATCGCCCGGCTGAGCTGGTCGAGACGACGCGCCGCGACGGCGTGGTCGTCGACGAGCACGACGCCGTCGACGAACGCGGCCGTGAACTCGAGGCCCTCGGCGTCTCGGACGACGCGGGCGAGACGGGTCGCCGACGCCTCGGCCGGGGAGTCTCTCGCGGCCCGGCGCCACCGACCGGCGGTCTCGACGGTCTGCTGCGTGAGGTCGGCGGCGTTCACATCGGACATGGCCCGAGGATATGCCGGACCACCGTCTCTACACTGGGCGAATGGCCCACGAACTGACCGACGACGAGTGGGCCGTCTGGGATGCGTTCTACGCCATGCGCCGACGTCTCGATCGCGCGCTCGAGCTCCGACTGCACACGCAGTCGGGCGTGTCGGCGGCCGAGTACGAGATCCTGGTGGGGCTCGGTCGCAGTGCCGACCGGCGCCTCCGGGTCCGTGACATCGCCGAGCAGATCGGCTGGGAGAAGAGCCGGGTCAGCCATCAGGTCACGCGGATGGAACGCCGCGACCTCGTGCGCCGCTCGGACTGCTCGACGGACGGTCGGGGCACCTGGGTCGAGCTCACCGCCGACGGCCGCCGCGCCATGCTGACGGCGACCCGCGGTCACACCGCCGCCATCGGCGAGTACTTCGTCGCGGCCCTCGGACCGGACGCCGCCGCGCTGCACTCGTTCTCCCATCGGGTGCTCGACGCGATCGGCGGCGACGCGTCGCCCGACGCGCCGACGGGCCGCCCGGCGGCCTGAGCCGCCGCCTCCGCGCGCCCGACTCCGCGCGCCTGTCGGGGCGTCAGTGGAACCGGTGGTCCTGGATGGTCATCCGCGGGCCGAACTTCGGCTTCGAGAACCCGCTGGCCGAGATGAGCCGCATGACCCGCTCGCGGTGACCGCGCCACGGTTCGAGCAGCTCGAGCATGCCGTCGTCGTCGACCGGTCGCCCGATCAGGGCCCAGCCGACGAGGGCCGGGAGGTGGTAGTCGCCGATGCTCGGGCTGTCGGCGTCGCCGTGGGCCCGCTGCATCGTCTCGGCGGCCGTCCACACGCCGATACCGGGGATCGATCGCAGCCGCCTCTCGACCTCCGGTCCGCCGCGACCGAGCGCCAGCGTCCTCTCGAGCGACGGCGCGACGGCGCAGACCCGCATCACGGTGTCGGATCGCTGGGGGCCCACCCCGGCGCGGTGCCACTCCCAGCTCGGGATCCGCCGCCACCCCGCGGCGTCGGGCGGCACGACGAGCCCGTCGGGCGCGGGCCCGGGCGCCGGCTCGCCGTGTCGGCGCACGAGGTCGCGCCAGGCCCGCCAGGCCTCGCGACTCGTCACCTTCTGCTCGAGCACGGCGGGCACGAGCATCTGCACGACCTGGTTGGTGCGCGTCAGGCGGAGGCCGGGGAGGCGGTGGCGGGCATCGCGCAGGAACACGTTGTCGGCGACGTCGAGACCCGACCAGTCGTCGCCGCGACCGAGCATCTCGGGGACGGCCTCGACGACCCAGTCGGCGCCCGGGCCCCAGGCGTGGGCGCGGATGCCGTCGGTCGTCGACTCGAGGCGGAGCGTCGCGGGGCCGGTCGGCGCCCGCACGGCACGCCACAGGGCGCCGCCGACCACCCGGAACGCGGGGTCGCCCGAACCGCGTGACAGCGGTCGGAGCGTCGCCCGCACGTCGACGTGCTCGCTCGGACGGTACGTCGTCTCGATCGGAGCCCCGGCCTCGTCGGGCGTCAGGGCGGGATCGGGCATGCGGCGATGGTAGACGCCGCCCCCGACACCCGCAGCGACCGACCCCCAAAGAGGCATTTGACGGTCGGCGTCGCCGGCTCCAGGGTTGGCCTGTGTCCGCACTCGACGAACTCCGCGCGACGGCCCACCCGATCCGTCTGCGCCTCCTCTCCCTCCTCACCGGCGCCGCGATGAGCGCCGCCGAGGCCGGGCGCGAACTCGGCCTGTCGCAGGCGACCGCGAGCTACCACCTCAGGGTGCTCGAGCGCGTCGGTCTGATCGAGGTCGTCGAGCTGATGCGGATCCGCGGCGGTGAGGCGAAGCGCTATCGGCACGTCTCGTCGGCCCGGCCGTTCGACCCGAGCCCCGACCCCCACGACCCGTCCTCCCCCGGCGCGTCCCGACCCCACGATCAGGAGGAGCGCGCCCAGTACATCGAGGCCCTGATCGACGAGCTCCGCCGACGATCCGGCCGTCGCGCCGTCGGGCCCCAGCTGTCGACCGACGCCGAGCTCTGGGTCGACGACGAGACGTGGCAGCGCGTGGTCCGCCACGTCGGCCAGGCCTCGGCCCTGCTGCACGCCCGGGCGCGACCGCCGCGCACGCCCGGCACGAGCCCCGTGTCGATGACGGCCGCGCTGTTCGCCCTGAGGCGACCGTGACCGCGGACCGAGGAGGCGCCTCCTCGGCCTCCGGGGACGTCCCGACCCGGGGCGGTCCCCTCGCGCACCCCTCGTTCCGCTGGCTGCTCGCCGCACGGACGACCGGCATCCTCGGCAACGCGGTCGCCCCGATCGCCCTTGCCTTCGCCGTGCTCGACCTCACCGGGTCGGCGGCCGATCTCGGGCTCGTCGTCGCGGCGCGCTCCGTGGCCAACGTCGCCGTGCTGCTGTTCGGGGGCGTGATCGCCGATCGTCTGCCCCGCGACGTCGTGCTGGTCGGCGCCTCGCTGGCGGCGGCCGCGACGCAGGCCGTCGTCGCGGCCCTCGTGATCACCGGCACGGCGACCATCCCGACCCTCGTCGTGATGAGCGTGCTGAACGGCGCGGTCGCGGCCGTCAGCCTGCCGGCCGCCGCGGCGCTCGTGCCCGAGACGGTGCCGGCGGACCTCCTCCGCCCGGCGAACGCCCTGCTGCGACTCGGGCTCAACGGCGGGAGCATCGTCGGCGCCTCGGCCGGGGCGGGTCTCGTCGCGGTGATCGGGCCGGGCTGGGGTCTCGCCGTCGATGCGGCGGGCTTCGCCCTCGCCGGCGCCCTGTACACCCGGCTGCGACTGCCCCGCCGACCCCGGGCAGCACCCGAGGCGGGGCGGAGCCCGTCGGTGCTCGGCGATCTGCGCGACGGCTGGCAGGAGTTCACGCGGCGCTCGTGGGTCTGGATCGTGGTCGCCCAGTTCGCCGTCCTGAACGCCGCGTTCGTGGGCGCCACGACCGTGCTCGGCCCCGTGGTCGCCGACGACTCGTTCGGGCGCGGCGCCTGGGGCCTCGTGATCGCCGCCCAGACCGGCGGCCTGGCCCTGGGCGCGCTGATCGCCCTGCGCTGGCGACCCCGGCGGGGGCTGGCCGTCGGGGTCGGCCTCATGGCCGTGACCGCGGTGCCGGTCGCGACCCTCGGACTCGCTCCGCAGCTGCCCGCCCTGATCGCCGCCTTCGCCCTCGGTGGCGTCGCCCTCGAGATCTTCGCGATCACCTGGGACCAGTCGCTGCAGAGCCGGATCCCGCGCGAGGCGCTCGCCCGGGTCTACTCGTACGACATGGTCGGCTCGTTCGTCGCGATCCCGCTCGGCGAGGTCCTGGTCGGCCCGGCGGCCCACGTGTTCGGCACGCCGTCGACGCTCGTGGCATGCGCCGTCGTCATCGTCGCGGCGAGCGCCGCGGCCCTCGCGGCGCCGAGCGTGCGGCGGCTGACCCTGGATGACACCGGCGGGCGATAGGCCTCGGCGAGCATCGCGCCGGACGAAGTACCCTGGAGCCCATGAGCCACGCCCGGATCCGACACGTGCGACGTCGCGTGACGGTCCGTGCGCAGTCGTTCCCGAAGGCCCGCGTGCTGACGAAGCGCACGTGCGGCACGAACGGGTGGATGAGCCTGTGGGGCAGCAACGCCCACGGCGAGATAGCCGGCTGCCCGCCGCCACGGCGCTGAGACCGCCCGACCTCCAGGCCGGGTGACACGCATCCCGTTCTCGCTCCACCGACCCCGAGGTCACGCATGTCCGACGCTCCGTCCACCCACCCCTCCCCCCAGCAGGCCCCGGGAGGCGCATCCCGCGCGCAGCGCATCTCGCGCTTCGTCAGCCGCGACACCACGGGCGGGCTGCTGCTGCTCGTGGCCACCGTGCTCGCACTCGTCATCGCCAACAGCCCGGCCGGCGGCTTCTACTCGGAGGTCCGGGACCTCCGCTTCGGCCCCGAGGCGCTCCACCTGAACCTCAGCGTGGGCACCTGGGCCGCGGACGGCCTGCTGGCGATCTTCTTCTTCGTCGTCGGCCTCGAGCTCAAGCAGGAGTTCGTGGCGGGTTCGCTCCGCGACCCGAAGGTCGCCGCCCTCCCGATCGCGGCGGCCGTCGGCGGCGTCATCCTGCCCGCCGTCATCTTCACGCTGATCAACCTGAACGCCGGGCCGGACGCCCTGCAGGGCTGGGCCATCCCGGCGGCGACCGACATCGCCTTCGCCGTCGCGGTGATCGCCGTCGTCGGCAAGAACCTCCCACCCGCTCTGCGGACGTTCCTCCTCACGCTCGCCGTCGTCGACGACCTCATCGCGATCACGATCATCGCCGTGTTCTACACGGCCGGCATCGCCTTCGTCCCGCTCCTGCTCGCGGTCCTGCCGCTGATCGCGTTCGCGGTGCTCGTGCGCCGCGGGGTGCGCTCGTGGTGGCTGCTGATCCCCCTCGGCGTCACCGCGTGGGCCCTCGTGCACGCCTCGGGCGTGCACGCCACCATCGCCGGCGTCGTCCTGGGCCTCCTGGTGCCGGCGGTCGCGACGAAGCGAGCCGGCGTCACGCACGTCACCGCCGACGGCCGAGAGGAGCGCCACCCGCTGACGCACCACTTCGCCGAACGCTGGAGCCCGATCTCGTCGGGTCTGGCCGTGCCGATCTTCGCGTTCTTCTCGGCCGGTGTCTCGGTGGGCGGCGTCAGCGGCCTCACCGAGTCGCTGACGGACAACGTCGCCCTCGGGATCATCGTCGCCCTGGTCGTCGGCAAGTCGATCGGGATCACCGGCGCGTCGCTCCTCGTGACGCGCCTGCCGGGCATCCGGCTCGACCCGAGCCTCCGCTGGCCCGACGTCCTGGGGCTGTCGTTCGTCGCCGGGATCGGGTTCACGGTGTCGCTCCTCGTCGGCGAGCTCGCCTACGGCACCGGCAGCGCGCAGGACGACGTGGTGAAGGTCGGCGTGCTGGTGGGCTCTCTGGTGGCCGCGTTGATCGGCGCGGGCATCCTCGTCGTGCGCGGCCGCTGGCACGCCCGGCAGCCCGGCTGAGGCCGGGCGGACCCCGCCGAGCCCCCCTCGGCCGGCGCGGTCCGCCGACACCGGCATATCGGGTCTGGCTTAAAAGAATGACAGATGATATGTTTTGCTTCCGACCTTGGAGGCAGCATGCCAGTTCCCGACCGCTCCACACGTCGCCCCCGGCGACTGCTGCGTGACCTGACGTTCGAATCGGTGCTCGACGCCATTCTCGACGGCACGCTGCACCCGGGCGAGCGCCTGTTCGAAGACGACATCGCCGCGTGGCTCGGCGTCTCGAAGACACCCGTCAAGGAGGCGCTGGCGCGTCTCGCGACGCAGGGCCTCGTCGACATCGAGGCCAACCGGTACACCCGGATCTCGTCGGTGACGGTCGCCGATCTGCTCGACACGTTCGAGCTGATCGGCATCCTGCACGGCGACGCGATCCGCTCGGCGGCGCACGCCCCGACCGACGAGACGGCGGAGATCGCCGACCGCGTCGTCGAGGCGATGACGGCCGACGGCGCCACCTGCGCCGACGTCGTCCGAGAGACGACGGTCTTCGTCGACCGCGCCGAGAACCCCCTCACCCGCAAGGCCGCCGAGCCCCTCGACCACCGCGCGGCGTTCCTCTCCCGCCACGTGTCGATCGATCTGCACCACCCTGATCTGCGCCCGTCGTTCGACGCGTTCGTCGCGACGCTCGTCGATCGCCGGTGGGTCGAGGCGGGCGACGCTCTCACGGGGCTGCTCGGTCGCGACGCCCTCGGGCCCGTGGTCGCCGGGCTCGACGACATCCCGCCCCTGCCCGAGACCCGGCGGGTGACCCGGTGACGTCGACGCCCCTCCGCCCGCACGCCGAGAGCATCCGCGTCGAGCTGCCGCCCGTCCGACGCCGACCCCACCGGGTGACGAAGCGCGTCGTCGACGTCGTGGTGGCCGCCCTGCTCATCGTCGCCCTTCTGCCCCTGGCTCTCATCACGGCCCTCGCCGTGCGACTCGACAGTCGCGGTCCCGTCCTCTACCGGCAGGTGCGCGCCGGGCTCGACGGCGAGGCGTTCACGATGCTGAAGTTCCGCACCATGCACGTCGACGCCGAGACCCGCCTCGCCGATCTCGTCGCGCGCAACGAGGCCGGCGGCCCGCTCTTCAAACTGCGCGACGACCCGCGCATCACGCGGGTGGGTCGCGTGCTGCGCCTCTACTCGATCGACGAGCTGCCCCAGCTCTGGAACATCCTCCGAGGCGACATGAGCCTCGTCGGGCCACGACCCGCGCTCTTCCGCGAGGTCGACCACTACTGCGACCGGGCGCGTCAGAGGCTGCTCGTGCTGCCCGGTCTGACCGGCCCGTGGCAGGTCGGCGGCCGCTCCGACCTCCCATGGGACGACGGGCTCGACCTCGATCTCTCGTACGTTCACGACTGGACTCCGGCGACGGACGCCGTCGTCCTGGCGCGGACGGTCCGTGCGGTCATCCGCCCCGTCGGCGCCTACTGACACCACCGGTCGTCACGCCGCCGCGCTGCCGGCACGCACGACCGAGAGCAGCACCGGCGCCGACGCGATCTCGGCGAGGGCGACGCGTGAGGCGCCGAGGTCGGCACCGGCCACGGCGGCGCCGAGGGCGGCCAGCGCCGCCGACAGCCCAACCTCGTCGAGATCGTCGCCGATGAAGCGGGCATGGAACAGCACCGTGGGGCCGAAATGGCCCATCAGCTGAGCGAGCCGCCGGTTCGACGACGCGGTGGCCATCGACTCGGCGGCGGAGACGAGCGCCTCGATGACCGGGGGCGCGGCCGGCGACGCGACCCGCGCCTCCTCGTCCACCGGCAGCGGGCCGCCGAGCGCCGTCGCCACCGCGACCCGGGCGGCGTCGTCGGCGATCGCCTCGGCGAGCGCGAGATCGGCCAGCGAGCAGAGCGTCGACAGCAGAGGCCGCACGAGCCACGGTCGCGCGGTGCTGACCCGCGTGTACCGCTTGGGCACCGTCTCGACGAGAGAGAGGTCTTCCAGGCGGGCGAGCGCCATGCGGATGGGTGTGCGCGAGACGCCGAGCCAGTCTTCGAGATCGGTGTCGTGCAGGCGCTCGCCCTCGCCGAGCTGCCCCGACACGATCGCCTCGAGGACGAGCTCGAAGACCTCGTCGCGGTGGAGACGCCGGCAGAGGGTGGGCGACGGGGTCGTCGGGATGGGCATCGATCCTCCTCGTGGTGGGTGGGGGCACCGACCGGTCGACCTGTCGTGCCACATCCCAGAATAGTGCATTTATCATCCAGCTTCTGACGACCGATGGCTACACTCTTCCGGTGGCCGTCCCCAAGATCCTGCTGTTCTACGTCTTCACCCCGCTCGCCGACCCCGAGGCCATCCGCCTCTGGCAGCGCGAGCTCTGCCGCTCGCTCGACCTGACCGGCCGCATCGTGCTCTCGCCGCACGGCATCAACGCGACGGTCGGCGGCGAGCTCGCCGACGTCAAGCGGTACCTGCGCACCACGCGCGAGTACGCCCCCTTCGCGGGCGTCGACGCGAAGTGGAGCGAGGGCACCGGTCACGACTTCCCCAAGCTGTCGGTCAAGGTCCGCGACGAGATCGTCACCTTCGGCGCCCCCGACGAGCTGCGCGTCGACGAGCAGGGCGTCGTCGGCGGCGGCACCCGCCTCAGCCCCGACGACCTGCACGACCTGATGGACCGCGAGCAGGTGACCTTCTTCGACGGCCGCAACGAGTTCGAGTCGCGCATCGGGCGGTTCCGCGACGCGGTCGTGCCCGACGTCGCCACGACCCGCGAGTTCGTCGCCGAGATCGAGAGCGGGCGCTACGACCACCTGAAGGACGAGCCGATCGTCACGTACTGCACCGGCGGGGTCCGCTGCGAGGTGCTCAGCTCGTTGATGACGAGCCGCGGATTCTCCCGCGTGTACCAGCTGGAGGGCGGAGTGGTCCGCTACGGCGAGCGCTTCGGCGACGACGGCGTGTGGGACGGCTCGCTCTACGTCTTCGACGGGCGCGGCTCGGTCGACTTCTCCGACCACACCGCGGTGCTCGGCCGCTGCGTGCGGTGCGGCGACGCCACGAAGCGGATGCAGAACTGCAGCGACGTGCAGTGCCGCGAGCAGCTGGTGGTCTGCGACGCCTGCGGACGAGGAGGCGCGGTTCACTGTGACCCGCACCGCGCCTCCGGCGTACCGTCGCAGCCATGACGGACACGAACGACATCAAGCGCATCTCCGAGGTGCTCGACAAGGGCCGCATCGGCATCCTCACGACCCAGGGCAGCAGCCAGCACCTGGTCAGTCGACCCCTGGCCATCGTCGACCGCGAGTTCGACGGCAAGGTCTACTTCTTCACGCCCGACCCGTCACCCAAGACGGACGACGTGCGCGCGCACCCGCAGGTCAACGTCGCGGTCGAGACCGGCAAGGGCTACCTGTCGCTCTCGGGCAAGGCGACCGTCGTCAAGGACGCCGAGATCATCGACGAGCTGTGGACCACCGCGGCCGAGGCCTGGTTCGACCAGGGTCGAGACGACCCGACCGTCGCGCTGCTCGAGGTCGACGTCGAGACGGCCGAGTACTGGGTGAGCAACGAGCCCAAGGCCATCACGATGCTCAAGTACGCGAAGGCCGCCATCACCGGCGGTCACCCCGAGAACATCGCCGACACGGGCACCGTCCGCCTCTGAGGCGACTGGGCTGCGCCCGACTCGGGGCGCGGCCCGGCTGCGGGCGGCCCGGCTGCGAGCGGCTCAGCCGCAGGTGACCTCGCGCCCGGCCGGGTCGACGTACTCGCCCGACCCGAGCTGGGCGCAGGTCGCCGACAGCCGCGCCAGGTAGTCGAGGGCGCTGACCCCGTAGACGATGCTCGCGATCAGCACGACGCCTCCGATCGCGACGCCGATCAGGGCCAGCCGACGAGAGAAGCCGGCGCGCGACGAGCGGTGGACGGCGACCAGCCCGAGCACGATGCCGAGCGGCGCGAAGAAGACGCCGAAGACGATCGACGCGACGGCCAGGCCGTGCCCCGGGTCGTCGTGCCGCGGCCGCGGAGCGTCCCACACGTCGTCGTCGGCGGGCGCGAAGTACGAGTCGAAGTCGGCGTCGCGGGCCCGGTGCTCGGGTGCACGCGTGCCCTCTGCGGCGGACCCGGCCGCACCCTGACCGGACGCCGTGCGCTCGGGCGCTTCGGGCGACCAGGTCTGCGGGGCGACCGGCGCGATCGACGCGACCCGTGCCTCCGGCAGGGTGTTCACCGGCCGAGGAGGCGCGGCGAGGGGGATCGAGCGATCCTCACCGGGTGCGGGTCGGGTGAAGCGCGCCCACGGCGACGGGGGTCGCGGCGTGGACTGGTCGGTCATGCGTCCACGGTAGTACGCCATGATGGGATCGACCTCGGCCCTCCGGGCCGGGCCCGACCTTGCGATGGAGCATCACGATGAGAATCGGAATCCTCACCAGCGGCGGCGACTGCCCTGGACTCAACGCCGTCATCCGCGGAGCCGTCCTCAAGGGCACGCAGATCCACGGGCAGGAGTTCGTCGGGTTCCGCGACGGCTGGCGGGGGGTGGTCGACGCCGACATCGTGCCTCTCGTCCGCAAGGACATCCAGGGCATCGCGAAGCAGGGCGGCACGATCCTCGGCACGAGCCGCACGAACCCCTTCGAGGGCGACGGCGGCGTGGCGCGCATCACCGAGAACATGGAGCGCCACGGCATCGACGCCATGATCGCGATCGGCGGCGAGGGCACCCTCGCGGCCGCCAAGCGCCTGACCGACGCCGGCCTCAAGATCGTCGGCGTGCCGAAGACGGTCGACAACGACCTCGGCGCCACCGACTACACCTTCGGCTTCGACACGGCCGTGCAGATCGCGACCGACGCGATGGACCGCCTCCGCACCACGGGCGAGTCGCACAGCCGCTGCATGGTGGCCGAGGTCATGGGCCGCCACGTCGGCTGGATCGCGCTGCACTCGGGCATGGCCTCGGGTGCGCACGCGATCCTCATCCCCGAGCAGGCGACGAGCATGGACCAGATCGTCGCGTGGGTGAAGTCCGCCTACGACCGCGGGCGCGCACCGCTGGTGGTCGTCGCCGAGGGCTTCGTGCCCGACCAGGGCACCGACGTGCACTCCGAGCGCGGTCTCGACGCCTTCGGCCGCCCTCGTCTCGGCGGCATCGGCGAGCGCCTCGCCCCCATCATCGAGGAGCGCACCGGCATCGAGACCCGCGCGACGACGCTGGGGCACATCCAGCGCGGCGGCACCCCGACGTCGTACGACCGGGTGCTCGCGACGCGTCTCGGTCTCGCGGCGAGCGACGCCGTGCAGGAGGGGCGCTGGGGTCGCATGGTCGCCCTGCGCGGCACCGACATCGTGCACGTCTCGTTCGAGGAGGCGCTCGACAGCCTCAAGACCGTGCCGCAGCACCGTTACGACGAGGCCGCGATCCTCTTCGGCTGAGCCGAGGAGGCGCGGGTCGCCTCCACACGGACGGATCCGTCCACATTCCCCCGTGCAGGCGAGGCGCGAGGCGTCGTCATCTGACAGTCTCGATGCATGGTCACGTTCATCGTCGTCGGGTCGGTGGGGCTCGTCGTCCTCCTGGTCAGCATCGTCGTGGGTGATCTGCTCGACGTCTTCGACATCGGCGACGGCCTCGTCTCGGGCGTCGGCGTCGGCGCGGCGCTCGCCATCTTCGGCCTGGCCGGCATCGTCACGCTGCAGAGCGGTCTGCCCCCGGGGTGGACGTACGCGATCGCCGTCGCGATGGCGCTCGTCGCCCTCGTGCTGATCCAGATCGTCATCCGCCGCGTGACCAGACGCGAGACCGGCGGCCACTGGTCGCCCGTCGGCTTCGTCGGCACCGCCACCGAGACCATCACGCCGACCGGCGGCGAGGTCCGGCTCGACGGCGTCCGCGAACTCGAACGGCGTCTCGCCGTCAGCGACGTGCGCATCGAGCGCGGCACCCGCATCCGCGTGGTGGCCGAGTCCGGGCCGCGCGTCGAGGTCGTGCGCGACGACTCCGAGCCGACCCGCGCCTCCTAGGCTCCCCCGGCCCGCCGGGCCCCCCGACAACCGCCCTGCACCACCGAAAGAGAAACGAGAAGCCCTGTGGACTTCATCTCCGGCAACACCAGCGTCGTCGCCATCGTCGTCGCGGTCGTCATCGCCATCGCGCTGCTGTCGTTCATCGCCAGCCGCGTGCGCCGCGTCCCGCCGAACGAGGCGCTGATCGTCGTCGGCCGTGGTGCCGAGCGCTCCGAGGGCGGTGGCATCTCGAGCCCGCAGAAGGTGATCATCGGGGGCCGCACGTTCGTCTGGCCCATCTTCCAGGAGGGCTTCAAGCTCAGCCTCGAGCAGTACCAGACCCCCGTCGAGGTCCAGGCGATCGACGCCAACTACATCCGCACCGCGGTCAAGGCCACGGTCAACTTCAAGGTCACCGGCACCGAAGACGGCGTGCGCCGCGCCGCCCAGCGCTACCTGCTGCAGCAGCAGCAGCTGCCGGTCATCGTGCAGCAGTCGCTCGAGGGCTCGATCCGCGGTCTGATCGGCGGGCAGCCGGTCGACGACCTGGTGAAGAACTTCTCGCGCCTCGCGGCCGACGCCGTCAACGAGACGAAGGGCGAGCTCGCCGAGCTCGGTCTGCAGATCGAGACGATGAACATCCGCGAGATCGAGACCCCGGGCAGCACCTACCTCGCCGACCGCGGTCGCGCCGAGGCGGCCGTCGCCAAGCAGAACGCCGACGTCGCCGAGGCGGAGGCCGAGCGCATCGCCGCCCTGGCCCGCATCGGCAACACGCAGCAGACCGCCGAGCGTCAGCTGCAGCTCGACGTGCGCCAGGCGCAGATCAAGGCCGAGACCGACCGCGCCAACGCCGAGGCCTCCGCCGCCGGCGAGCTGGCCCGTGCCACTCAAGACAAGCTGGTCGCCGAGCAGGAGAGCATCGCCGTCGCCGAGCAGGCCAAGGTCAACCAGGAGCGCCTGAACATCGACGTGCGTCAGCCCGCCGAGGCCGCCGCGTACGCCGCCGTCCAGAACGCCGAGGCCGAGCGCGACGCCGCCAACGCCGCCGTCGAGGCCGAGGCGTTCCGCCGCACGCAGCTCGCCGACGCCGCCCGCGCCGCCGCCGAGAACGAGGCCGCAGCCGTCGAGGCCGCCGGTCGCGCCGAGGCCGCGGCCATCAAGGCGAAGGGTCTGGCCGAGGCCGAGGCCGTCGACGCCCTCGCCGAGGCGCAGGGCAAGTTCGGCCAGGCGGCGCTCGCGTCGCAGGTCATCTCGCGCCTGCCCGACATCGCCCGCGAGATGGCGGCGCCGATGAGCAACATCGACACCCTCACCGTCGTGTCGACGGACGGGGCGAACGAGCTCACCAAGTCGGTGGCGAACAACATGACGCAGCTGCAGGACGTCGTCAAGGCCACGACGGGTCTCGACCTCGTCGGTGCCCTGGGCGGGTTCCTGGGCGGGCGTGCCGGCGCGGCGACCGACTCGACCGTCGGCACGTCGCCTCTCGGCACCACGCCGCGCAGCACCACGCCGCGCGACTCCGCGTAGCCTGACGCCCATGCGAGCCGTCGTCGTCGAGAAGGGTCATCCCGCGTCTCTCCGAGAGGTGGGGCCCGGGCCCGACGGCGACGGCCTCGACCCCGGCCAGGTCGTCGTCGACGTGCTCTGGTCGGGCCTGAACTACAAAGACGGGCTCGCCCTCGCGGGCGACCCGGGCGTCGCACGGGTCAGCCCGCTCGTGCCGGGCATCGACCTCGTCGGGACGATCGCGGCCGTCGGGCCTGTCTCGAGCGGCGCATCCTCATCCGCCTCCGCGTCGCCCGCGTCGCCCGCGTCGTTCGCGGTCGGCGACCTGGTGGTCGCCACGGGCGCGGGTCTCGGCGAGACGCGAGACGGCGGCTACGCCGAACGCGCCGTCGTCGACACCGCCACGCTCGTCGCCGTGCCCGACGGCATCGACGCCCGGCGTGCGGCAGCGATCGGCACGGCCGGTCTGACCGCGATGCTCAGCGTGCTCCGTCTCGAGCGCGACGTGCGGCCGGGCGACGGCGAGATCGTCGTCACCGGCGCCGCCGGAGGTGTCGGGTCGGTGGCCGTCGCCGTCTTGAGTCGACTCGGGTACTCGGTCACCGCCTCCTCGGGTCGGGCCGACGAGCTGGGGCCGTACCTGCGGTCGCTGGGCGCCTCGTCCGTCATCGACCGTGCCGAGCTCGGCGAGCAGGGGAAGCCGCTCCGACGCCCCCGCTGGGCAGGTGCCGTCGACTCGGTCGGCAGCACGACCCTCGCGAGCGTGCTCGCCGAGACCGCCTGGGGCGGCACGGTCACGGCCTGCGGCCTCGCTCAGGGCTCGGACCTCACGACTACGGTGCTGCCGTTCATCCTGCGGTCGGTCACCCTGGCGGGCATCGACTCGGTGCAGGCCCCCCTGGCACTCCGCCAGGAGGCGTGGTCACGGCTCGCGACCGACCTCGACCTCGAGCTGCTCGACTCGCTGACCACCGAGACGACCCTCGACGAGGTCGTCGCGCTCGGCCCCGAGATCGTCGCCGGGCGCGTGCGCGGACGCACGGTCGTGCGCGTGGGCGCCTGACACGACGGCCTCCGGCGGAACCCCGAGGGTCGGCCCCGAGGGCGCGGCCGTGAGCGTGGGGCCTCGACACGGTTCGCAGCGGTCGAGTAAAGTACCGGATAATCGATACTTCCTCGCGCATTGAAGGTCTGATACATGCCCATCCCCACCGGCCCCGAGAACCCGGCCCCCCGCCGCCTCCTCCGTGACGTCGTGTTCGACAAGATGCTGTCCGCGATCGAAGACGGCACGCTGCAGCCCGGCGAGCGCCTCAACGACGACGAGCTGGTCACCTGGCTCGGCGTCTCGCGCACGCCCATCCGCGAGGCGATCGCCAAGCTGGTCGACTACGGCCTCGTCGAGATGGAGGCCAACCGCTACACGCGCATCGCGATGCCCGACTTCGATCTCTATCGGCACGCGCTGCAGGTGTACGCCGGGCTGAACGAGTTGACGGCGCGGTGGGCGATCCCGCTGCTCTCCGACTCCGACGTCGACGAGTTCACGGCCCTGGTCGACACGGCCCTCCGCCGCCTCGACGCCCGCGATGTCGGCGGCCTCGGCGACTTCCAGGCCGTGCCGGCGTACCTCCGCACGAAGGTCGGCAACCCGCTGCTCGACAGCGCCGAGCGCCTCGTCAACGCGCGCGTCATGTTCATGTCGAAGCCCGTGCTCAACCACTGGCAGTGGGAGCTCACGACGGACTTCCTGAACCGCATCCGCGAGGCCGTGCGCCGACGCGACATCGACCTCGCCATCGCCGCGTTCATCCCGTTGAACGAGGCGAACCTCCGCCACCTCGAGGCCGTCGAGGTCGACGGGGCCCTCCTCTCGACCCCGTCGTGACCCCGCTCGGACACTGAGCCGCAGCACAGCACCACAGCAAGACCGTAAGACCGCACCACCGCACCACCGCACCACCGCACCACCGCAGCACCGCAGCACCGCACCACAGCACCGCCTCATGTGCGGGCCGACGCAGGGAAGTCGGCCCGCACCTCCCACCCTCCGCCCGACCCAGGAGTGCCCGATGCCGATCCCCACGCTCACCGACCAGCCGCCCGCCCCCCGCCGCCTGCTGCGCGACGTCGTCTACGACAAGATGTTCGACGCGATCATCGACGGCACCCTCGAGTTCGGCGAACGACTGAACGACGACCAGCTGGTCGCCTGGCTCGGCGTCTCGCGCACGCCCGTCCGCGAGGCCATCGCGAAGCTCGCCGACCAGGCGCTCGTCGACATCGAGGCGAACCGGTACACGCGCATCGTGCACCCCACCTTCGACGAGTTCGTCGACACCATCGATGTCGGTTACGCCGTCTGGGCGCTCTTCGTCGAGCGCGGTGTCGCGCGTCTGGGTGCCGCTCAGCGCACCGAGGCCCTGAAGATCCTCGACGCCCGCGCGAAGGCGTTCGCGGCGAAGAAGCCCGAAGACGACCGGGCGCTCGTCCGCTTCAACGAGCTGCTGCTCGAGGCCAGCGCGAGCACCTCGTTGGCGCGACTGTGGGCGAACACCGGCCCGCGCCTCCTGCTGCTGATCCGTCGCCCGTCGTCGCAGGGTCTGTTCGACTTCGACGCCGCCCTCGCGTTCACGAAGACGCTGCGCGACGCGGTGGCCGGGGGTGACGCTGAGGCCGCGGCCGAGGCGGTCCGCACGCAGCCCGAGCGTCTGGCCGAGTTCCACGAGCAGGTCCGCGAGGCGGGCGTCTACCTCTCGTGACGCCGACGTCGATCACGTCGAGCACCGCACCGGTGGTGCTCGACGTGGCCGACGTCCGGGTCGCCCGTGCGGGTCGCGATCTGCTCGCCGGCGTCTCGCTGCGCGTGCGGGCCGCCGAGCACTGGGCCCTGATCGGTCCGAACGGGGCGGGCAAGACGACGCTGCTCACCCTCTGCGGCGCCCTCGGTCACCCCACCTCGGGCACGGTCGACGTGCTGGGGCGGCGGCTCGGTCGCGTCGACCTGAGCGAGCTGCGCCGGCGCATCGGCCACGTCGACCCGCGGCATCGCATGCTGCGCGACAACACGGTGCTCGAGGTGGTGCTGACCGGGCTCACCGGCAGCAGCGACCCCGTCGCCCGTTGGTCGCCGACACCCGCCGAGGAGGCGCGGGCGCGATCGCTGACCGCCTCCGTCGGACTCGGGGCCCGCTCCACGGCCCGCTGGTCGGTGCTCTCGCAAGGAGAGCGGGGTCGCGCCCTGATCGCCCGCGCGCTGCTCGCGTCGCCCGCGCTGCTGCTGCTCGACGAGCCCGCGACGGGTCTCGACGTCGCCGCGCGCGAGCACCTGCTCGACACCCTCGACGAGGTGCGGGCGAGCCACCCCGACGTCGCCTCGGTGACGGTCACGCATCATCTTGAGGATCTGCCGGCCAGCACGAGTCACGCGGTGCTGCTGCGCGACGGGCGCGTCTTCGCGCAGGGGCCGGCCGACGACGTGCTGACCTCGGAGCTCGTCTCGGCGGCGTTCGACCACCCGCTGGTGATCGAGCGCGTCGCCGGCCGCTGGTCTGCGCGCACCCGGCGCGGCCGCCCGGCCTCATCGATGTGACCCGAAACGGGCCCTCGGCCGGTGCCGATGCCACTTTCGGGTCACTTCGATGCTTGCGGCGGGCCGGGAAGGGCCCAGCGGGGCCGCCGGCCGGCGACGCGCACCTGGCGGGGCCGCCCGGCTTCATCGATGTGACCCGAAACGGGCCCTCGGCCGGTGCCGACGCCCCCTCCGGGTCACTTCGATGACACGGGTCGCGGCCGCAGCCGCGCCTCATGGGCCGACCGCGACCCGCGGGGCCGGCCGGCGTCATCGATGCGACCCGAAACGGGCCCTCGGCCGGTGCCGACACCCCCTCCGGGTCAGTTCGATGCTTGCGGCGGGCCGGGGCAGGCCGGCCGGCGACGCGCACCCCGCGGGGCCGCCCGGCGGCATCGAAGTGACCCGGAAGGGGCCCTCGGCCGGTGCCGATGCCCCTTTCGGGTCACTTCGATGAGCGGGCCGGGCCGACTAGCGGCCCAGCCGCTAGCCGGCGGCGGGCGCCGTCGCGGCCGCGGCGGCCTTGGCGGCTGCGGGCAGCGCGTCGAGGATGCGCGACACCGCCGTCTCGTCGTGCGCCGCCGTGACGAACCAGGCCTCGTACACCGACGGCGGCAGGTTCACCCCGGCGTCGAGCATCGCGTGGAAGAACGGCGGGTAGCGCCAGGTCTGCTGGGCGCGTACGTCGTCGTAGTCTCGCGGGGCGTCGGGTGTGAAGGCGAACGAGAAGAGCGAACCGGCGCGCTGCACGGTGTGCTCGACGCCCTCGGCCGACAGGGCCTCCGAGACGGCGACCGACAGCCGGTCGGCGACCGCGTCGAGCGTCGCGTAGACCTCGGGAGTCGCCAGTCGGAGCGTCGCCGTGCCGGCCGCCACGGCGACCGGGTTGCCGCTCAACGTGCCGGCCTGGTAGACGGGGCCGAGAGGGGCGAGGTAGTCCATCACGTCGGCACGTCCGCCGAGCGCCGCCAACGGCATGCCCCCGCCGATGACCTTGCCGAAGGTGACGAGGTCGGGCTCCCACCCGCTGCCGTCGGGGACGACGTCGGCGGCCTCGAGACCCCACCAGCCGGCGGGCCCGACCCGGAACCCGGTCAGCACCTCGTCGACGATCAGCAGCGAGCCGTTGCTGCGGGTGATCTCGGAGAGACTGCGGTTGAACCCGCGTCGCGGGGCGAGGACGCCCATGTTGGCAGCGGCGGCCTCGACGATGACGGCGGCGATCCGCGGTCCGTGCTCGGCGAACGCCTGACGGACGGCGTCGAGGTCGTTGTACGGCAGCACGAGGGTCTGCGCCGCGGTCGCCTCGGTGATGCCGGCCGAGCCGGGCATCGAGAGCGTCGCGACACCCGAGCCGGCCTCGGCCAGCAGCGAGTCGGAGTGGCCGTGGTAGTGACCGGCGAACTTCACCAGCAGGTCGCGACCCGTGAAGCCGCGGGCGAGTCGGATGGCGGTCATGGTCGCCTCGGTGCCGGTCGACACCATGCGGATCTTGCCGATCGGCCGGGCGTCGCCCACGGAGACGCGCTCGCGCACGAGCTCGGCGAGCTCGGTCTCACCCGGCGTCGACGCCCCGAACGACAGGCCGCGCGCGGCCGCCTGCTGCACGGCCTCGAGAACCTCGGGGTGCGTGTGGCCGAGAATGGCCGGACCCCACGACGCGACCAGGTCGACGTACTCGCGACCCTCGGTGTCGGTGACGTAGGCCCCCTTCGCACCCACCAGGAACCGGGGCGTGCCCCCGACCGAGCCGTAGGCGCGGACGGGCGAGTTCACTCCGCCGGGGATGGAGCGCTTCGCTCGGGCGAAGAAGCCGTCGTTGGTGCGGTCGTCGCGGTCGATGCCCATCAGATGCGTCCTTCCCGGAGGCGCGTGGCCAGTTCGGTCGCCCAGTACGTCAGGATCGCGTCGGCCCCGGCGCGCTTGATCGACAGCACGCTCTCGTACGACGCGGCGTCGAGGTCGATCCAGCCGTTGGCGGCGGCGGCCTGGATCATCGCGTACTCGCCGCTGATCTGGTACGCCCAGACCGGGACGGTGCTCGTGGCGGCGGTCTCGGCGAGCACGTCGAGGTAGCTCATGGCCGGCTTCACCATGACGATGTCGGCGCCCTCGGCGATGTCGAGGTCGACCTCGCGGAGGCCCTCGCGGCCGTTGGCCGCGTCGAGCTGGTACGTGCGGCGGTCGCCCACGAGCGTCGACTGGACCGCCTCGCGGAACGGCCCGTAGAACGCCGAGGCGTACTTCGCCGAGTACGCCAGCAACGCGGTGTTCGAGAAGCCGGCCTCGTCGAGGGCGTCGCGGGCCGAGCCGATCTGGCCGTCCATCATGCCGCTCATGCCGATCAGCTGCGAGCCCGCCTCGGCCTGCACGACGGCCATCGCGTCGTAGCGCTCGAGCGTCGCGTCGTTGTCGACCGAGCCGTCCGCCGCGAGGACGCCGCAGTGGCCGTGGTCGGTGAACTCGTCGAGGCAGAGGTCGGTCTGCACGACGAGGGCGCCCTGCGCCGCGTCGACGGCGACCCGGGTCGCGACGTTGAGGATGCCCTCGGGGTCGGTGGCCCCCGAGCCCACGGCGTCCTTCTCCAGCGGCACGCCGAACAGCATGACGCCGCCGACACCGGCCTCGGCGGCCTCGGCGACCGCATGCGGGAGGCTGCTGAGGCTGTGGTGCACGACACCCGGCATGGACGAGATCTCGGCGGGTGAGTCGATGCCCTCTCGCACGAACATGGGCAGCACGAGGTCGGACGGGTGGAGGCGCGTCTCGGCCGTCAGCCGGCGGAGGGCGGGGGTGGCGCGCAGCCGACGGGGGCGCACGCGGGGGAACTCTGACATCAGTCTTTCTCGGGATCGGAGTGGCGTCCGTCGAGGGCGTGGTCGACCACGGCCTGGACGAGGGCGGCCGCCGAGCGGGTCTCGGCGATCAGGTGCACCGGCAAGCCGGCGGCGCGGGCGTCGAACGCCGTGCGCGGCCCGATGCAGGCGACGAGTGTGCTGGCGGGCAGCGGGGCGAGCTGCGCCGCGATCTGCCGGGCGACGCTGCCCGAGGTGATGAGGATGACGCCGATGTCGCCCGAGCGGACGCCGGTCGCGACGGGCTCGGAGACCTCGACGCCGACGGTGCGGTAGGCGGCGACGAACTCGGCGTCGAAGCCGCGCTCGGAGAGACCGGCGACGAGGGTCGGCTCGGCCAGGTCGGACTGCGGCACGAGCACGCGACCCTGGACGTCGTCTCGGGGCCACTCCTTGACGAGACCCCGAGCGGAGTTGTCGCCCTCGGGCACGAAGTCCACGCGGTACCCGGACAGCGTCAGGGCCGCGGCCGTCGTCTCGCCGACGGCGGCGATGCGGGTCGAGGCCGGGGGCCGGATGCCGTTGCCGACGAGGACGTCGACCGTGGTGGCGCTCGTGACGACGAGCCAGTCGTAGACGCCGGCCTCGAGTCGTGCCAGGGCGGCCGCGAGCAGCTCGGGCGTCTCGGCGGGTGCGAAGTTGATCATCGGGGCGATGACCGGGGCGGCGCCGTGCGCACGGAGCGCCGCGGCCACACCGTCGCCCCATTTGCCGCCCCGGGGCACGAGGACGCGGGTGCCCTTGAGTGGCCGCTCGACCGTCACGAGGCGCTCCCCACGGGGTCTCCGCCGGAGGGCCCGCCGCCGATCGGGGCGAGCTCGGCCGCCCCGAGCTCGAGCAGCTCGTCGACGACACGACCGGCGACCTCGGCGACGTCGACCAGCTGCGTCTCGAGCGGTCCGTCGTCGAGCGAGACGGCGTGCGACGCACTGACCGTGCCGGCGCCCTCGGGGCTGTAGACCGTGGCGCTGAGCAGCAGCAGACCGGCGTCGACCACGGCCGAGGCGCCGATCGGCGCGGCGCACCCCGCCTCGAGCCGCGCCAGCACCTGACGCTCGGCCGAGACGACCAGACGCGTGTCGCGGTCGTCGATCGCGGCGAGGCCGCGGGCGAGGGTCTCGTCGGGGTCGCCCTCGCGGACCTCGACGGCCAGCGAGCCCTGGCCGGGGGCGGTCGGCCACCAGCCGAGACCGAGCAGGTCGGTCGCGGCGTCGAGGCGCCCGAGACGCCCCAGACCGGCGGCGGACAGCAGGACGGCGTCGAGATCGTCTCCGACCCGGCGGAGGCGCGTGTCGACGTTGCCGCGGATGTCGACGACCTCGAGATCCGGTCGTCGTGCCAGCAGCTGGGCGGCGCGACGCGGTGACCCCGTGCCCACCCGGGAGCCCTGCGGCAGGGTCTCGAGGGTCAAGCCGTCACGGGCGCAGAGCGCGTCGCGGGCGTCGGCACGACCGGGTGTCGCGCCGATGACGAGCCCGGGGTGCGAGGCGGTCGGCAGGTCTTTCAGGCTGTGGACGACCACGTCGCACTCGTCGACCAGGAGCGCCGAGCGCAGTGCGCTGGCGAAGACGCCCGTGCCCCCGAGGCTGGCGAGCGACTCGCCCGTCGCCTGGGTGCGGTCGCCCTCGGTCTTGATGCGGATGAGCTCGACGTCGGCGCCCGTCTCGCGGGCGAGCCGCTCGGCGATCGTGGTCGACTGGGCGACGGCGAGTGCGCTGCCGCGGGTTCCGATGCGAAGTGTCGTCACAGCTCTAGGGCACCAGACCCGAGAGGGCGGGCTTGAAGCCGAGACGGACGTTCTCGCAGCACCCGGGGCGGCAGACGTCGTACCAGGGGCCGAGATCGGTCACGTGCGGGCGGTCTTCGACCGGCACGCCGTCACGGCGTTCGAGCACGAGGTCGACCAGGCCCGTCACGTAGTTCGGGTCGATGCCGGGGGTCGGCGTGCGCACGGCCCAGAAGCCGTTCTTCTCGCTCGTCTCGAGGGCCTCGTTGTCGAGATCCCACATGACCTCCATGTGGTCGCTGACGAAGCCGAGCGGCACGATCACGACGGCGCGCGTCGGGCCACCGGCGAGGTCGTCGATCGCGTCGTTGATGTCGGGCTCGAGCCACGGCATCGACGGCGGGCCGCTGCGCGACTGGTAGACGAGCTGCCACGGCACGGTGCTGCCGCCGCCCTCGGGGATCTCGAGCTCGAGCGCGGCCTCGGCGGCCGCCATGACGACCTCGGCCACGGCCTTGTGCTGCGCGGCGTAGGCGCCGTCGTCGTCGAAGCCGCGCGACTGCGGGCCGCTCTTCGCGGCGTCGGTCGACGGGATCGAGTGCGTCGCGAACAGCACCTGGATCTCGCTCGACAGATCGAGGCCGTCGATCTCGGCGCGGGCCTTCAGCAGGGCGTCGCGCACACCGTCGATGAACGGCTGGACGAAGCCGGGGTGGTCGAAGAACTGACGCACCTTGTCGATCTGCATCGTGTCGGCGAGACCGGTCTCGTCGAGCGCCATCGCGAAGTCCTCGCGGTACTGGCGGCACGAGCTGTACGACGAGTAGGCGCTGGTCGCGACGGCGATCAGCTTGCGGAACCCGCGGCTGTCGGCCTCGCGCACCGCGTCGGCCATGTAGGGATCCCAGTTGCGGTTTCCCCAGACGACGGGCAGGTCGATGCCACGACGCTCGAGCTCGGCCTCGAGGGCGGCCTTGAGCTCGCGGTTGTGCTGGTTGATGGGGCTGACGCCGCCGAAGTGGCGGTAGTGCGTCGCGACCTCTTCGAGCCGCTCTTCGGGGATGCCGCGACCCCGGGTGACGTTGCGGAGGAACGGGATGACGTCGTCCTGGCCCTCGGGCCCGCCGAAGCCGGCCAGCAGGATCGCGTCGTAGTCGGTCGGCTCGGAGACGTGCTCGGGGCCGCGCTCGGCCGCCGGGGTGGCGTTGCGCACGAGCTCGCCGTTGGTGATTCCGCTGGTGTCGGTCACGACAGAACCTCGATGATCTCGGTGGTGGTGATCCGTCGGCCGGTGAAGAACGGGATCTCTTCACGGACGTGACGGCGGGCTTCGGTGTAGCGCAGGTCGCGCATGAGGTCGACGAGCTGCACGAGCTCGGGTGCCTCGAGTGCGAGGATCCACTCGTAGTCGCCGAGCGAGAAGCTCGCGACGGTGTTGGTCAGCACCGCGCGGTGCTCGGAGCCCTGCTTGCCGTGATCGGCCAGCATCTGACGGCGCTCGGCCTCGGGCAGCAGGTACCACTCGTAGCTGCGGACGAACGGGTAGACCGTCAGCCATGTCTCGGGCTCTTTGCCGCGCATGAAGGCGGGGCTGTGGTTGCGCGAGAACTCGGCATCGCGGTGCATGCCCATGGCGTTCCAGGTCGGGAGGAGACCGCCGAGGGCGTCGGTGCGCAGCAGCCGCCGGTAGGCCGACTGGATGGCCTCGGGCACCTCGCCGTGCAGCCAGATCATGATGTCGGCGTCGGCGCGCAGGGCGCTGACGTCGTAGAACCCCCGGACGACGACCCCGTCGGCGGCCAGCGATGCGACGACCGCGTCGAGCGCCTCGGCGTCGGCCTCGTCGGGTGCGAACGGGTTCTGGAGGTCGCGTCGGAGGACGGCCCACAGGGTGTAGCCGAGACGCTCGCCCCCACCGGCCGACGACGACGCGTCGGTCGGGGCCGGCGACGGCGCCTCGGGTGAGGGGGCGGCGGGTGAATCTGACGTCGGCAACACGGGTGCCGACCCGTCGGCGCTGGTACTCATGCGGCTATTCTCCCCCTCTCCCGGCTGGGAGCCCAACCAGGTACTTCCAGTTCGAGAGAACGGTGGAGAACCCCTCGCGGAGGGGCCTCCGGGGAGGGACTATCGGCGCTTGACGACAGCGACCAGGATGCCGCCGACGGTCAACGCCACGACACCGGCACCGGCCAGCCAGGGCCACTTGTCGTGCTCGTACGAGGCCTTCGCGCGCTGACCGGCGGCGCCCAGCTGCTTGGGCACGTTCAGCTTGTCTTCGATCTCGTTCAACGTGGCGGCCAGCTCGGCGCGCGTCTTGTCGATGTGACCCTGGATGTCGTTCGTGTCGCTCACGATGGTTCCGATCGGTGCAGAGGAGGTGCGGAGAAGGAGGGAGCGCGTCAGGACTCGTCGAGGCGCGTGCGCGGGATGGTGCCGACGCCCTTGATGGCGCGCAGGTCGCGCTGGAGGCTGGCGAGGGTCTTCTCGGGGACGACCGGCAGACCGACCTTGATCTTCTTGTAGCCGACCCAGCCGAGGATGGCCGCGCCGATCAGCAGGGCGACGGCCACGATCAGCGCCGAGAGCCAGCCCGGCAGCCAGATGGCGATCAGCAGCACGATCGCGGTCAGCAGCACGCCCAGCGCCGCGAAGACCAGCACGAGAGCGCCGACGACGAAGCCGGCGCCGAGGCCGAACGCCTTGAGCGTCGCCATGATCTCGCTCTTGAGCAGCGCGATCTCGCCCTTGACGAGATCGGTGACCAGCGTGGGGACGTCGTGCAGCAGGGTGAAGAGCGACCGCGAGCGCGTCCGTGAACCGGAGTCGTGCCGGATCCGGTCGCTTCGGGTGGAATCGGTCATCGGGTCTTACCGGTGGTCGCCGACTTCTGCTTCTTCTTCTTGCCCCCGCCGAAGGCCCGCACGATCACGAACTTCGCGCCGTTGACCCCGGCGTCGACGAGGTCGGCGGTCTTCGCGCCGGCGAAGTCCTCCGCCTTGGCGACCTGACGCTGCACCGCGCGGCTGTGCCAGAGCTTGGACGACGTCGTCGAGATCTGGTCGTAGCGGTCTCGCCCGGCCCGGGCGCCCAGTACGAAGCCGAGGGCTCCTCCGGCGACGAAGATCAATTTGCCTCGCATGTCGCTCCATTCGTGGTCTGCGCACGGCAGTCGGCCGCGCGAGTCCCCAATCTAGTCCGAGCGCGCCGCGAGTTGCCCGACCCCGCCGCTGAGCAGTGCCGCGGCGGTCGCCCGGGACTGCGCGATGACCGCGGCCAGACCACGACCGGCCACGGCACCGCCGACCCGATGCACGCCGTCGAGGGGGGCGACGGGGGCGACCCGCGCCTCCTCGGCGTCCGTGACGGGTGCGGCGAGCGGGGCGTCCCAGGCGACCCGCGCCCAGCCCTCGACGGCGTCGGGGTCGATCGGCACGCCGAGCAGCACCGCGGCGTCGGCGATCGCGACGGCCCGCAGCTCGGCATCGGGCGTGCCGGGCTCGACCACGGGCGAGTCGTAGCTGAGACGGAGCACGTGCCGCCCGCCGGCGAGGTCGGCGAGCCAGGGCCATTTGACCGTCGCGTGCGTCAGGGCCTTCGCCCGCACGTCGAGGGCGCCGGGGGCGACGAGCACGCCCGTGCCCCGCGGCCCGGTGTCGAGCGCCGGCTCGCGGACGACGAGCGTCACGAGCGTGATCAGACCGGGAGCCGAGGAGGCGCGACCCGCCAGAGCCCGCCCCGCACCGTCGCCCACGGCCAGCACCACGGCGTCGGCGACGAGTCGCTCGCCGTCGACGGTGACGGACGACGCGTCGAGCGCCGACACCACCGCACCGAGTCGCATCTCGACGCCGAGTCGCTCGAGGTCGGCGACCAGGGCGTCGACCAGGCGGGCGTTGCCCCCGCGGAGACCGGCGACGGCCGAGCCGGCGGGGGCTAGCGCGCGGAGGCTGAGCACGGCCGCGGCCAGCGAGCCCTCCCGCAGCAGCGCCCGGCGGAGCCCTGGCGAGACGCGGTCGACGAGGAGGTCGTCGGGGTGCCGCGAGTGCACGCCTCCGACGATGGGCGTGACCAGGCGGTCGAGCACGGCGTCGCCCATCCGCGCCCGGATGAACGGGCCGACCGTCGTCTCGTCGGCGCCCACCTCGGCCGGCTGCCCGTCGAGTCGCTCGGCCAGCGCGGCGCCCTCGACGCCGATCACCTGCAGCACGTCGGGGTCCGCGAGGTCTCCGGGGATCCCGAGCAGACCCGTGCGGGGCAGCGGGAAGGCCTGTCCGTCGGCCTCGTGCACCCAGGCGCCGCGCCCGTCGGGCAGCACGACGTCGTCGGCGAGACCGAGTTCGTCGAGGTACGCGGCCACCGTGCCGCCGCGGGTGGCGAAGCTCTCGGCACCCGAGTCGAGGTCGATCCCCGCGACGGTGTGCCGACCGACCTCGCCGCCGAGACGGTCGGACGCCTCGAGCAGCAGCACGCTCGCACCGCCACGGGCCAGCTCGCGTGCGACGACCAGCCCCGCGACGCCGCCCCCGACGACGACCACGTCGGCCGGCGAGCCGCCGGCACCGGTCGAGGAGGCGCGGAGCAGGTCAGGCACGGTCGTACCCTTTCTACGAGAGTGGACTTCTAGAGCGTGTGCGCCAGCTCGACGATGCGGCTCAGCACGTCGGGATCGGTGTCGGGGTTGACCCCGTGGCCTAGGTTCAGCACATGGGCCGGGGCGGCGCGACCGCGTTCGACGACGTCGCGCACGTGGGCCTCGAGCACGGGCCAGGGCGCCTGCAGCAGAGCGGGGTCGATGTTGCCCTGCAGGGGCGTGCCGCCGCCGAGCCGCCGGGATGCCTCGTCGAGCGGGATGCGCCAGTCGACGCCCATCGCGTCGACGCCGACGTCGCGCATGGCGGTCAGCACCTCGCCGCTGCCGACGCCGAAGTGGATGCGCGGCACGCCGAGGTCGGCCACGTGCGACAGCGCGCGGGCCGAGTGACGCGCCACGTTCGCCGTGTAGTCGGCGAGCGAGAGCGACCCGACCCACGAGTCGAACAGCTGGGCGGCGCTGGCACCCGCGAGCACCTGGGCGCGGAGGAACGCCCCGGTGACGTCCGCCGCCCAGGTGAGCAGCGCCTCCCAGGTGTCGGGATCGCTGTGCATCAGGGTGCGCGCGCGGATGTGGTCTTTCGACGGACCGCCCTCGACGAGGTACGCGGCGAGGGTGAAGGGCGCCCCGGCGAATCCGATCAGCGGCGTGCTGCCCAGCTCGGCCACGGTCTGGGCGACGCCCGCGGCGATCGGCGCCAGGGCCTCGTCTTCGAGGGGTCGGAGGGCGGCGACGTCGGCCGCGGTGCGGATCGGCGTCTCGAGCACCGGACCGCGCCCGGGCACGATGTCGACCGAGACCCCGGCGAGCTTGATCGGCACGACGATGTCGCTGAAGAAGATGCCCGCGTCGACCCCGTGCCGGCGCACCGGCTGCAGCGTGATCTCGCTGGCGAGGTCGGGCGTCAGACAGGCGTCGAGCATCTTGGTGCCGACGCGCAGCTCGCGGTACTCGGGCAGCGAGCGCCCGGCCTGCCGCATGAACCACACGGGCAGCGTCTCGGGTCGGTCGCCCCGCAGGGCCCGCACCAGCCGGGAGTCGGCGGTGAGACCGGTCGCGAGCGGGTGCTGGTCGGGCAAGGCGGAGGAAGTCACGCGGAAGATTCTCGCATCGCCCGCTGGGCGTCGCATCGAGGTGACGCGACGGGGGTCTCGCCTGGGCGACGGACCCCTCGTCGCGTCACCTCGACGACCGCGGAGCCGAGGAGGCGCGGGTCGGCCGAGGAGGCGCGGGTCAGCCGACCTTGACGACCATCTTCCCGACGTTGGCACCGCGCATCAGGCCGGTGAACGCCTCGAAGGCCTGGTCGATGCCCTCGACCACGGTCTCGTCGTGGACGACGTCGCCGTTCGCCAGCCACGGGCCCATCTCGGCCTGGAAGGCCGGAGCGACGTGACGGTAGTTCCCGAGCGTGAAGCCCTTCATCATGAGGCCGCGCGTGACCATGTTGGTCAGGCCGGTGATGCCGACCGGGGCGCCGGTCGAGTTGTAGTTCGCGATCGAGCCGCAGAGCGCCGCGCGTCCGCCGTCGCGGAACGAGTCGAGGGCGGCCGAGAGGTGGTCGCCTCCGACGTTGTCGAAGTAGAGGTCGATGCCGTCGGGCGCTGCCTCGCGCAGCAGCTCGGTGACGTCGCCGTCCTTGTAGTTGAAGGCCGCGTCGAAGCCGTACTTCGAGGTGAGCAGCTCGACCTTCTCCGCGGATCCGGCGCTGCCGATCACGCGCGAGGCGCCCTTGAGACGGGCGATCTGGCCGACCATGGTGCCCACGGCGCCGGCGGCTCCCGAGACGAAGACGACGTCGCCCTCGCGGATGCCGGCGATCTCCGTCAGACCGACGTAGGCGGTCAGCCCGGTGAGACCGAGCACGCCGAGGTAGGCCGACAGCGGCACTCCGTCGACGGGCTGCACGGCACGGAACGAGCCAGCGCCTCCCTGGGCCACGTCGCGCCAGCCGAGGTCGTGCTGCACGACCGCGCCGACGGGCAGGTCGCCCGAGCGGGACTCGACCACGCGGCCGATGGCGCCGCCGGTCATCGTCTCGTTCAGGGCGAAAGGCGGCACGTACGACTTCACGTCGTTCATCCGACCGCGCATGTAGGGGTCGACGGAGAGGAACTCGTTCTGCACCCGGACCTCGCCCTCGCCGAGCTCGGGCAGCGTCACCTCGACACGGCGCACGTCGTCGGGGGTGGGCTCGCCCTGGGGGCGGGCGATGAGCTGCCACTGGGTGCTGATGGTCATGATTCTCCTGTCGTCGGGCCGAGCGGGTGGTCGGCGGGGCCTCGTGTTGCAATGCGCAACACCGGCTGAGCATTCCCGTGCGTCAGCATCACCCCGCGCTTCCGCTCGACGTCGAGCCATCACCCAGCCGAATGCGCCCGAGGGCGTTACTCTTGATCGGTGCT
The DNA here is from genome assembly GCF_034045305.1 of Frigoribacterium sp. CFBP9029. Classification (NCBI taxonomy): domain Bacteria; kingdom Bacillati; phylum Actinomycetota; class Actinomycetes; order Micrococcales; family Microbacteriaceae; genus Frigoribacterium; species Frigoribacterium sp. CFBP9029. The sequence goes on along the minus strand of NZ_JAXCWB010000004.1, from coordinate 194,057 downwards.
CATCTGCCTGACGGCGTCCCATCGGAACGCCAGCTTCGACCTCCTCGAGAAGTTGAGCATCGGCGCACCCTCCGCGGTCGGCACACTGGTCGACGGCAGCGACTTCGTCAACGGCGCCGTCGTGCTCGCGACCTGCAACCGCTTCGAGGCCTACCTCGACGTCGACGAGCCCCTCACCGCCGGCAGCGCCGTCGCGGTCGAGGCCACCATCGCCACCATGAGCGACGCGAGCGACGTCACGGCCGACGACCTCCGCGACAGCGTGCGGGTCATCACCGGCGACGAGGTCGTCGAGCACCTGTTCGCCGTCAGCTCCGGCCTCGAGTCGGTCGTCATCGGCGAAGACGAGATCTCGGGTCAGGTGCGTCGCGCCCTCGAGCGGGCCCGCGAGGGCGGCACGACGTCGTCCGACCTCGAACGCCTCTTCCAGAAGGCTTCGCACACCTCGCGGGGCGTCAAGAACCGCACGAACGTCGGAGGCGCGGGTCGCTCGCTCGTCCGCCTCGCCCTCGAGCTCGCCTCCTCGCGCGTCACGGACTGGGCCCACACCCGGGTGCTGATCGTGGGCACCGGCCAGTACGCGGCCACCACGGTCACCGCACTGCGCGACCGGGGCGCCGACCGACTGGCCGTCTACTCGTCGTCGGGTCGCGCCTCCTGGTTCGGGCTGAAGCACGACGCGACCCCCTACGACGACCTCGCGACCGCCATCGAGTGGTGCGACGTCCTCATCACCTGCACGTCGACCACCCAGCCCGTGGTCACCCCCGACGTCGTCACCCCAGGCGCACGCCGACTCGTCATCGACCTCGGTCTGCCGCGCAACGTCGACCCGCTGGTCACCGAGGTCGAGGGCGTCGAGCTGCTCGACCTCGAGACGATCAGCCTGCACGCTCCGCTCGCCGAGCTCACCGCCGCCGACGACGCCCGCGCGCTCGTGTCGACGGCCGCCGCCGAGTTCCAGGCCGTCGCCGCCGAGCAGTCGCTGACCCCCGCGGTCGTCGCGCTGCGCAAGCACGTCTTCGATCTGCTCGACTCCGAGATCGAGCGGGCGCGGTCGCGCGGCGACTCGTCCGACCGCACCGAGGCCGCGCTGCGTCACCTGGCCGGCGTGCTGCTCCACACCCCGTCGGTGCGCGCGCGAGAGCTGGCCCGCGAGGGCCGCGGCGAGGAGTTCCGAGACGGGCTCGAGGCGCTGTTCGGCCTCACCGACACGCGCGCGGCCGCCGCCCCGGCCCCGCACCTGCGCGCCGTCGGCGACGCCAGCTGACCAGCGTGTCACCCCCGCGCGACGTCGGCTGAACGGGCGCGTTCCCCCGCACGGCGCCGGCTGACCGTGCGTCGCCCCCGCACGACGTCGGCTGACTCGCGCGCCACCTACGACGCCACGAGATGGACACGACGCCACGAGAAAAAGTGGCGTCATGTCCATCTGGTGGCGTCGTGATGACGACCCGCGCCTCCTCGGCCGACCGCCGACACCGGCGCGTCACCCCCGCGCGACGCCAGCCGACGGGCGCGTTGCCCCGCACGACGCCCGCCGGCCGGCGCGTTTCCCCGCACGACGCCACGAGATGCACACGACGCCACGAGAAAAGGTGGCGTCATGTGCATCTCGTGGCGTCGTGATGACGACCCGCGCCTCCTCGGCCGACCGCCGACCGCCGACCACCGGCGCCGGCACCGGCACCGGCCCCGCGGTCACCAGATCGTGACGCGCTCCTCCGGCGGCAGCCAGGCCGCGTCGGTCGGTGAGACGTCGAACGCGGCGTAGAACTCGTCGATGTTGCGCACGATCTGGTTGCAGCGGAACTCGTTCGGCGAGTGCGGGTCGATCGACAGCAGGCGCACGGCCTCCTCGTCGCGCAGGGTGATCTGCCACGCCTGCGCCCAGCTGAGGAAGAACCGCTGGGCCCCGGTCAGACCGTCGATCACGGGCGGCTCGGCCCCCTCGAGCGACAGCAGGTAGGCCTTGTAGGCGATCGACAGCCCGCCGAGGTCGCCGATGTTCTCGCCGATGGTGAGGGCGCCGTTGACGTGGTGGTCGGGCACCTGGGCGGGTGCGAGCGCGTCGTACTGGGCGATCAGCGAGGCGGTGAGCTTCTCGAACGCCTCGCGGTCGGCGGCCGTCCACCAGTCGCGGAGCCGACCGTCGCCGTCGTACTTCGAGCCCTGGTCGTCGAAGCCGTGGCCGATCTCGTGCCCGATGACCGCGCCGATCGCGCCGTAGTTGGCGGCGGCGTCGCGGGTCTCGTCGAAGAACGGGAACTGCAGGATGGCGGCGGGGAACACGATCTCGTTCATGCCGGGGTTGTAGTACGCGTTGATGGTCTGCGGCGTCATGAACCACTCGCCGCGGTCGAGCGGCTGACCGATCTTGCCCAGCTCGCGGTCGAAGCCGACGGCGGCGGTCGCCCGCACGTTGCCGACCAGATCGGCCGGGTCGACCTCGAGGGCCGAGTAGTCGCGCCAGGTGTCGGGGAACCCGATCTTGGGGGTGAACTTCTCGAGCTTCTCGAGCGCTCGGCCGCGGGTCTCCTCCGTCATCCACTCGAGCTCGGTGATGCTCTGCCGGTACGCCTCGACGAGGTGCTCGACGAGCACGTCCATGGCGGTCTTGGCCGCGGGCGCGAAGTGGCGCTCGACGTAGATGCGCCCGACGGCCTCGCCCATGGCGCCCTCGACGAGCGAGACGCCGCGCTTCCAGCGGGCGCGCTGCACGGGTGCGCCGGTCAGGGTGCGGCCGTAGAAGCCGAAGTTCGCCTCGACGAACGGGGTCGACAGGTACGCCGCCGACGAGCGGACGATCTGCCAGCGCAGCCAGTCTTTCCAGTCGAGGAGGCGCGCTCCGGTCAGCAGCGACGCCAGACCGGTCACGAACGACGGCTCCCGGACGACGACCTCGTCGAACACGCGCTCGGGCGCGCCCACGGCGTCGCGCCAGACGGTCAGGTCGACGCCTTCGGCGAGCGCCTCGAACCCCGCCCAGGGCAGCAGGTTGTAGGTGGCGTCGCTGTCGCGGGTGGCGACGTTGTCCCAGTGGTGCGAGGCGAGCTCGGTCTCGAGCGCCATGATGCGGGCGGCGCGGTCGTCGGCCTCGTCGAAGCCGGCGAGCTCGAGCATGCGGGCGACGAAGGCGACGTACGCGGTGCGGATCGACTCGGACTTCTCATCGCGGTAGTACGACTCGTCGGGCAGCCCCAGACCGCCCTGCTCGACGAACAGGACGTAGCGCTCGGGGTCGCCCGGGTCGTTGTCGACGAAGAGCTGAACAAAGCTCGCGAGCCCCTGCTTCTCGAACGAGCCCAGGAGGCGCAGGAGGCCGTCGACGTCGGTCACGTCGTCGACGGGGTCGAGCAGGGGGCGGATGGGCTCGGCGCCGAGCGCCTCGACCCGCTGCTCGTCGAGGAAGCTCGTGTAGAGGTCGCCGACCTTGCGGGCCTCGGTGCCGGGCTCGGCGTCCTGGGACTCGTGGATGATGTCGCGGACGGCCGCCTCGGCCTCCTCGGCGAGCACGTAGAACGAGCCGTAGCGCGCCTTGTCCTCGGGGATCTCGGTGCGGGCGATCCACCGCCCGTTCACGTGACGGAAGAGGTCGTCCTGAGGACGCACCCCCGGGTCGAGCTCGTCGGTCAGGATTCCGGAGGAGAGGGCGTCGCTGGTCATGGCCGTCAGCCTACGGCCGCGCCGCCGCTACAGTTCTGAGCATGGCACTCCCCTGGTCTCTGCACGGTGACGGAAAGACGGTGGACTCCACCGAGATCGTGGCGCCGGAGGAGCGGCTCACCTGGCCGCGCACCATCGGCCTGGGCGGTCAGCACGTCGTCGCGATGTTCGGCGCGACGTTCCTGGTGCCGATCCTCACCGGGTTCCCGCCGAGCACGACGCTGCTCTTCTCGGGCATCGGCACGCTGCTGTTCCTCATCATCACGAAGAACCGGCTGCCGAGCTATCTCGGGTCGTCGTTCGCGTTCCTCGCACCGATCGCGGCGGCGAAGGAGGTCGGCGGCATCCCGCTGGCGCTGAGCGGCATCATCGTCGTCGGGGCGCTGCTCGCGATCATCGGCGTGGTGGTGAATCTCGCGGGTACCCGCTGGATCGACTCGCTGCTGCCCCCGGTCGTCAGCGGCGCGATCGTCGCCCTGATCGGCTTCAACCTCGCGCCGGCGGCCCGCGACAACTTCGCGCTCGCCCCGCTCACCGCGGTCATCACCCTGGCCGCGGTCGTGCTGAGCGCCGTTCTCTTCAGAGGTCTGCTCGGTCGCCTCTCGATCTTCGTCGGCGTGGTGGTCGGCTACGTCGCGGCCGTGCTGCTCGGCGAGGTGAGCTTCGACGCCGTGCGCGACGCCCCGTGGGTGGGTCTCCCGACGTTCACCGCCCCGGCCTTCGACCTGTCGGCGCTGCCCGTCTACCTCGGGTTCCTGCCCGTCGTGCTCGCGCTGATCGCCGAGAACGTGGGGCACGTGAAGGGCGTCGGCCAGCTCACCAAGCGCAACCTCGACCCGCTGACCGGTCGCGCGCTGTTCGCCGACGGTCTCAGCACGGTGCTCGCCGGGCTCGGCGGCGGGTCGGCCACCACGACCTACGGCGAGAACATCGGCGTGATGAGCGCCACGCGCGTGTTCTCGACCGCCGCCTACTGGGTCGCCGGCATCGTCGCGATCCTGCTGGGGCTGTCGCCGAAGATCGGCGCCGTCATCTTCACGATCCCCCCGGGCGTGCTCGGCGGCGTGACCACGGCACTCTATGGTCTGATCGGCGTGATCGGCATCCGCATCTGGGTCGAGAACAAGGTCGACTTCAGCCGCCCGAAGAACCAGCTGACCGCCGGCATCGCCCTCATCATGGGCATCGCGGACTTCACCCTGTCGCTCGGCGGCGCCACGTTCGGCGGCATCATCCTCGGGACGGTCGCGGCGATCGTGGTGTACCACCTGATGACGCTGGTCGGCCGCGCCCGCGGCACCGACTGAGGTGCGCCTCCGGAACCCCCTCGATCGCGAGATCGTCCGACTAGCCCTGCCTGCGCTCGGGGCGCTGATCGCCGAGCCGCTGTTCCTGCTGACCGACACGGCGCTGATCGGGCATCTCGGGTCGGTGCCGCTGGCGGGGCTCGGGGTCGCCGGGGTCATCCTGCAGACCGCGCTCGGGCTGCTGATCTTCCTGGCGTACGCGACGACGCCGACGGTGGCGAGGAGGCTCGGCGCCGGTGACCGCGCCGGTGCCATCCGGGCCGGCGTCGACGGGCTCTGGTTCGCGCTGCTGCTCGGCGTGGTGCTCGCCGTCGTGGGGGCGTTCACGGCACCCGCGCTCGTGGGGCTGTTCGGCACGGCGCCGGCCGTCGAGGCCGCCGCGACGACCTACCTCACGGTGTCGATGATCGGGCTGCCGGGCATGCTGATCGTGATCGCCGCGACGGGGCTGCTGCGCGGGCTGCAGGACACCCGCACCCCGCTGATCGTCGCCGGTCTCGGGTTCGCCGCGAACGCGGGCCTGAACGCCGTGTTCATCTACGGTCTCGGCTGGGGCGTCGCCGGCTCGGCCGCCGGCACGGTCGTGGCGCAGTGGGGCATGGCGGCCGTCTACGTCGTCATCGCCGTGCGGGCGGCCCGCGCCGTGGGCGCCGACCTGCGCCCGGGGCTCGCGGGGGTCGGACGCACCGCCCGGTCGGGCGCGTGGCTGCTGGTGCGGAACGCGAGTCTTCGGGTCGCGATGATCGCGACCGTGGCGACCGCCGCCTCCTCGGGGGTGACGGGGTTGGCGACGATCCAGATCGCGTTGACGCTGTTCAGCACGCTCGCGTTCGCGCTCGACGCCCTCGCGATCGCCGGGCAGGCGATGATCGGGCACTCGCTCGGCGCCGGCGACCGCGATCGCGTTCGTGCCGTCACCCGGCGCCTGATGGTGTTCGGGGTCGGCGGCGGGGTGCTGCTCGGCGGGCTCGTCGCGGCGCTGTCGGGCGTGCTCGGGCCGGTGTTCACGACCGACGAGGGCGTGCGGGCGCTGCTGCCCGGCGTGGTGCTCGCGATGGCCGTCGGCATCCCGCTGGCCGGGTTCGTCTTCGTGCTCGACGGGGTGCTGCTCGGCGCGGGCGACGCCCGGTACCTCGCGCTGGCGGGGATCGTGAACGTGGTCGTCTACCTGGCGATCCTCGTGCCGGTCGAACGCGCCGTGGGCGACGGAGCGGGATCGACCGTGGCGCTGTGGCTCGCGTTCGGACTGGGCTACATCGGCATCCGCGCCGTCACGCTCGGAGTGCGGGCCGCGGGGTCGCGCTGGATGGTGGTCGGGGCGCGCTGAGCACCTCGGCAGCAGCGGGGGCGCTCCGCACGTCCGTCCAGCCCCCGACCAGAAGACTGCGCGATGTGTAGCGTCTCCTCTCGTGCCTTCCTTCGACGAGACCCCGCTGCGTGACCGCCACTTCGACGACTACCGGCCCGGCGACGGTGGGACGTACGGCCCCGTCGAGGTGACCGAGAGCGCCATCGTGGGCTTCGCGGCCGACTTCGACCCGCACACCATGCACCTGGATCCCCTCGGCGCGGCCGACGGCCCCTTCGGCGGGCTGATCGCCAGCGGCTGGCACACGACAGCCGTGATGATGCGGCTGATGGTCGACAACTTCCTGAACGAGCGGACCAGCCTCGCGTCTCCCGGCGTCGACGAGCTGCGCTGGCATCTGCCCGTCCGCCCCGGCGATCTGCTGCGCGCGCGGTTCACGGTGCTCGAGGCCCGCCCGTCGCGGACCAAGCCCGACCGCGGCATCGTCCGCACCCGCATCGAGATGCTGAATCAGCGCGACGAGGTCGTCATGTCGCAGGTGATGATGAACCTGATCCGCCGCCGCGCGTAGCCGTGGGCGCCGGCACGCGTCCCTCCCGTGGGCACGGTGGGTAGAAGACGCCCTTCGCCGCGCCGGGAAGGGCGTCTTCTGACCAGGGTGGGCGTCAGTCGGGCGGAGCGACGCCGGGCGGCTCGACGCCGGCCTCGAGCCGGGCGACGGCGCGGGCGATGCGGCCGACCCGCGCCTCCTCGGTGGGTGCCGTCAGCACCGGATGCATGACCGAATAGCGGGCCGACCGGCTCAGCCCGGCGAACGCCTGGGAGGCGCGGGTCGAGTCTGCGAGCGCAGCCGCCAGGTCGACGGGCGGCTCCATGTCGGCCTGGCCCGCGTAGGCGCGATCCCAGCGTCCGTCGGCCTTCGCCCGGTCGATCTCGGCCTGGCCCCGCGGGCGCATCCGGCCCGAGTCGACCAGCCGCGCGACGTGGTCGACGTTGCGCACCGACCAGATCGAACGTGCTCGACGCGGGGTGAAGTGCTGCTGGAAGGTCGCCTCGTCGATGGCGTTGCGGCGCCCATCGATCCACCCGCTGCAGAGCGCCTCGTCGAGCGCCTCGGCATAGGTGAGCGACGTGGGGCTCGACGTGCCCTTCTTCGCGAGCACGAGACGCACGCCGTCCGAGGTCGACTCGTGGGCGTCGAGCCAGGCCCGCCAGGCGGCGGCGTCGGGCACGGTGAGGCGGTCGTCGCTCATGTCTCCCTCTCGGGGCCGGGTCCGTCGGCGGGTGGCGACCCGCGCCTCCTCGGCTCCGTGGTCAGTCGGCGGCAGGCGATTCGACGGCGCGCAGGGCGGTGACGACCTGGTCGAGGAACGCGTCGACCTGATCCTGGTCGTACCCCTCGCGGAACTTCGTCGGCTGGAACCTCGCCGCGACGACCTCGTCGGCGGTGAGGGGGCCCAGGCCGCGCCCCTGCTCGACGGCCGCGAACGTCGCGGTGATCTTGTCGAGCAGATCGTCGACCTGATCCTGGTCGTAGCCCTCCCGGAATCGGGTCGGTGTGAATCTCGTCGCGACGACGTCCTGTGCGAGCATGTCTCCCCCTCGTTCGTGCCTCGATACTCCCACGGGTCGCGGCCTGCCACGCTCGCGGCCCGGGGGTCAGGCCGTGGGCAGCCAGACGCGCATCGTCGAGGGCCCGCGGTTCGCCCACGAGGCGTAGGGCACGAGGTCGACGCGACCCAGGGGCACGACCCGCCCGCCGGACTCCCCGTAGGGCCAGTCGACCGTCTCGTCCGCGAATCGGGCGATGTCGACGGAGGCGCCGGTCGCGGTGGTCTCCAGGGTCGCGCCGGTGTCGACCACGACGTCGTTCACGTCTCCGCTCGGCAGATCGGTCGACTCGAGCACGAGCACCAGCGGGCCCCGCTGCACGGCGACCTGCCCTCGGACCGCGTCGATGCGCGGGTCGGGGGTGACCCAGCGCGCCTCGAGCGGGAACTCGACGGTCACGACGTCGCCTGCGCGGAACCGCCCGGAGACGGTCGTCGTGCGCCCGACGCGCACGTCCGGGGCCTCACCGGCGGCGGCCTCACCGGCGGCGGCCTCACCGGCGGCGGCCCCGCCGTCCGCGGCGACGTCCGCGGCCTCGCCGACCCCACCACCACGCCCGACCCGCGCCGACCCGGCCCACGACGGGATGCGCAGGTCGAGCTCGACCTCGCGCCCCGTGTCCTCTCGCCAGGTGACGGTCACGTCGCCCGCGTACGGGTAGCCGCTCCGCACCGAGACCGCGACGACCGTGCCGTCGGCGAGCGCGGTGTCGACGTCGTAGTCGCCGTACTGGTGCAGCTGCAGGCCGCCGGGCGTCGTCGTCGCGAAGGTCGACTCGACGCTCGCCAGCGTGCGCGCCACGTTCGTCGGGCAGCACGACACCTCGAACCAGGGGGCCCTGAGACTCGAGAGGGCGCGCGCGTTCAACGCGGCCTCGTCGGGCGCGACGCCGTCGGTGCGCTGGTGCAGCGTGTTCGTGTAGAAGAACGCGCGGCCGTCGTCACGGGGTGAGGCCATCACGTTGTTCAGCAGCGTGCGCTCGATCAGGTCGGCGTACCGGGGGTCGGCGTCCTGCAGCAGCAGCCGCCACGACAGCATGTTCGACGCGATGCCCGCGCAGGTCTCGGAGTACGCGCGGTCGGGCGGCAGCTCGAAGTCGGCGCCGTACGACTCGTCCTGATGGTGCGACCCCATGCCGCCGGTCACGTAGGTGCGTCGCGCGACGGTCGCCTCCCACTGACGGCGGACGGCGTCGGCGAGCTCGGCGTCATCCGTCTCGACCGCGACGTCGAGCGCACCGGCGGCCAGATAGAGCGCCCTGACCGCGTGACCCCGCAGCACGTCCGCGTCGCGCACCGGCACGTCGTCCTGGAAGTACTCCGGCCCGTACTCGATCGGTGCGAGCAGCCCGTGGCCGCGACGCTCGACGAAGAGGCGGGCGAGCTCGACGTGACGGGGCTCGTCGAGAGCCCGACCCAGCTCGACCAGGGCGACTTCGATCTCGGGGTGCCCGCAGACGGCGACCCGCCCCTCCGGCCCGAACGCCTCCCAGAGGTGATCGGCCAGGCGGCGTGCGACGTCGACGATCGCGCTGTCGAGACCGGTGCGCGCCGCCGCGACGGCCGCCTGGATCAGGTGCCCGAAGCTGTAGAGCTCATGCCCCCACTCGAGGTTCGAGTAGCGCACCGGCTGCCAGGGGCGACCGAAGCTGGTGTGCAGGTAGCCGTCGTCGTCCTGCGCCGAGGCGACGCGCGAGACGAGTCTGTCGTAGCGGGCCGCCAGGTCGGCGTCGTGCGACCGGCCGAGCTCCCACGCCATGCCCTCGAGCAGCTTGTAGACCTCGCTGTCGACGAACTCGATGCCGGAGTGCTCCCAGCCGGTCTCGCTCGACGCCGCCCGGTCGAAGTTGGCCGTCCAGCCGATGCGCTCCATCCAGTCCTCGCAGTGCTGCAGCACCACGTGGGCGTTGAGCTGCTGCTTGTCGAACCAGTAGCCGCCGGTCAGACGGATCTCGCTCGAGTCGAGGGGGGTCAGCGCCGAGCTGCGCGGGGCGACGGGGCCGCCGTGGGCGGACGTCGAGGTCTGGACGGTGGTCACGGGGATGCTCCTCGAGGGGTGGGTGGCGGTCATGTCGTCAGTCCTTCACGGCGCCTGCGGTGACGCCGGCGGCCACGTAGCGCTGGGCGACGACGAGCAGGACGGTGGCGGGGATGGAGGCGACGACGGCGGTGGCCATGATCGAGTTCCACTCCTGGTTGTTGTTGCCGATGTAGCGGTAGATGCCGAGGGTGATCGTCTGCGCGTCGCCGCCGCTGTTGAGCGTCGACGAGAAGACGAAGTCCGACCAGGCCCAGAGGAACGCGAAGAGTCCGACGGTGACCGCCGAGTTGCGGCTGACGGGCAGCACGATCGAGATGAAGGTCCGCCAGGCGCCGGCGCCGTCGAGCTTCGCGGCGCTCATCAGCTCGTCGGGGATCCCCCGCATGAAGGCGGTGAAGATCAGCACCCCGAACGGCACGGCGAGCGTCGAGTCGGCGATGACCAGCCCCCACCACTCGTCGAGGATCCCGAGGTTCAGGTAGATCGCGTAGAAGCCCATGGCCATGATCACCTGGGGGATCATCTGCGCGACCAGCAGGACGAAGCTCAGCGCGCCTCCTCCCCGGGGTCGCAGCTTCGCGAGCGAGTACGCGGCCGGCGCGGCGAGAGCGATCGTCACGACCACGGTGCCGATCCCCACCAGCAGACTCGTGCCGAGGTACGGCAGCTGGTCGGCGACCACGGCCCGGTAGCCGTCGAGCGTCGGTGCGGCGGGGAACCACGACGGCGGGCTCTGCCGCATCTGCGCGGTCGGGGTGAGCGAGACGTTGATCATCCAGTAGATCGGGAACAGCATGATCGCGGTCAGGACGACGCCGATCACGGTGGTGGCGAGACTGCGACGACCGGCCCTCCCCGAGGAGGCGCGGCGCGCCTCCGATCGGGGGGCCGCGGCGGGGCGGACGGCGGTGGTCATGACTGGTCCTGCTTCCTCTGCACGCGCAGGTAGACGAAGCCGCAGACGAGGGCCATGACGATCAGCAGGTTGCCGACGGCCGCGGCCGGTCCGAAGGAGGGGAGGGTGGAGCCGAAGCCGAGCTGGTACGACCAGATGGCGAAGGTGGTCGAGGCGTCGCCGGGGCCGCCCCGCGTCATGATCCAGATGATGTCGAAGACCTTCAGCGTGTAGACGAGGCCGAGCAGGATCGTGATGGCCGACACCGGTCGCAGCAGGGGGAACGTGATGCGCCAGAAGACCTGCCAGGCGTTCGCGCCGTCGAGGGCGGCGGCCTCGTAGATGTCGCCCGAGATGTTCTGCAGCCCGCTGTAGAGGATCACGAGGTTGAACGGGATGCCGATCCAGATGTTGGCGATGATGACGCTGGTCAGAGCCCATTGCGGCGAGGTGAGCCAGTTCACCTGGTCGCCGCCGAGGGTGCGGATCACCGAGTTGACGACGCCGCTCTCGCTGTTGAGCATCCACGACCAGGTCGACGCGCTGACGATCAGGGGGAGGAGCCACGGCACGAGGAACAGCGCCCGGAGCGTCGCCGAGAGCGGGAACCTCTGGAAGAAGAACACCGCGAGCGCCATGCCGATCGAGAACTGGAACGCGATCGAGATGCCGGTGAACAGCAGGGTGTTGATCAGCGCCGGCCCGAAGGTCGGGCTGGTGAAGACGTCGGCGAAGTTCTCGAACCCGATGAAGGGCGCGTTCCCGTCGATGAACGAGCGGACCGTGTAGTCGTGCGTCGACAGGTCGACGTTGCGGACCAGCGGCCAGACGTAGAAGACGGCGAGGTAGGCGACGACCGGGGCGAGGAACGCCCAGGCGGCCAGCTGCCCCGTGTCGGGGCGGCGCCTCCGGGTGGGTCCGGCGGGGGCGGGCGTGCCGCCCGTCCCCGCCGGGGACACGGCCTCACGACGTTCCATCGTGTCGGTGCTCATGGTGCTCCTGTCGTCGTTCGGCGGTGTCGCGGTGGTGCGGTGCTGCGGGTGGTGCCGGTGCTGCGCGGTGTCGCGTGCTACTCGGTGGCGGAGGACGCAGCGGTCTGCGCCTCCTTCAGGGCCTCCTCGGGGCTCGCCGACCCGCTGAGGCTGTTCTGCACGGCCTTCCAGAGCTGCTCCGAGATCTTCGGGTAGTCCGTGCCGAGGTCGTCGCTGGTGCGCCCCTTGGCCTCGCCGACCGCGGTGACCCAGGGCTCGAGGTCGGGATCGGCGGCGAGCTGCGCCTCCTGGGCGTCCTTCGTCGGGGCGACGTACGACAGGGTCGTGTCGGTCGCGACGAGGTTGTCGGTGCTCGTGAGGCAGGCCTGGATCTTCTCGCTGACCTCGTAACGGGCGTCGTCGCTCTGCACGGGCACGGTCAGGAACTCGCCGCCGGTCGGCGCGGGGGCCGCGCCGCCGTCCTTCGAGGGAATCGAGATGATGCCGTAGTCGATGTCGGACGCCTTGATGCCCGCGAGCTGCCAGGTGCCGTTCTCGCCGAACGCGTACTCGCCGGTCATGAACTCCTGCCACGTCGTGGTCTGGGTGTTGTTGATCACCGAGTTGGGGGCGTACCCCTCCTCGAGCCAGCCCGTCCAGAGGTCGAGGGCCGAGACGGCGTCGTCGGAGTCGAGCTCGGTCAGGTCGGCCCCGCTGCCCCAGTACCAGGGGAGGAACTGGAAACTGCCCTCCTCCGTGCCGATGGCCGAGAACGTGATGCCCTTCTTCCCGACCGCCGTGACCTTCTCGAGGGCGCTCGTCAGGGAGTCCCAGTCGGTGATCGAGGCCGGGTCGACGCCCGCCTCGTCGAGGATCGCCTTGTTGTAGTAGAGCGCCAGGGTGTTGGCCCCGATCGGAACGCCGTAGGTCTTCCCGTCGACCTGACCCGCGGCGAGGATGTTCTCCTCGATGTCGGCCGTGTCGGCGCCGGTCTCGTCGGTGTCGGTCAGCAGACCCGCCTCGGCGAGGGTCGAGACCACCGGGTTGTCGACGAGCAGCAGGTCGGGGCTGTTGCCCTGCTGACCGGCGAGGAGCGCCTTGCTCGTCAGGTCGGAGGTGTCGTAGCCGGTCCGCTCGATGGTGACGCCGGCCTCGGTGCCGCACGACTCGACGAGCTTCGTCCAGTCGGACGCGCCGTCGAACTGGGGGTACGGGTCCCAGAAGGTGTAGGTGCCGGTGGCCGCGTCGCCGCCGGCGGACGAGCCGCCACCGGAGCAGCCGGTGAGGGCGAGCGAGACCGCTGCGAGCCCGACGAGCGCGACGGCGGCCTTCTTGCTGTGGAAGGGGGAGATCACAGGAGGTTCCTCTCTGAACTGCTGCGGGTGCTCCGTCAGAGAGCCGGGCCGGAGGTGCGGCGCGGGTGCTCGTCGTCGAGAACGTGAGACCGAAACTGGTTTCGGGAGTGAAGTTACACGCGGCCTGGTTGCTCGTCAACGACTTTGTGAACTATTTTCGGAACATGTCCAACGCAGCAGGCGGCAGAGGCCCCGCATCGACGGTCACGCTCGCCGACGTGGCGCGTGCCGCCGGGGTCTCCGTGGCGACGGCCTCGAAGGCCCTGAACGGTCGCGCCCAGGTGCGCGAGAGCACGCGGGTCAAGGTGCAGGAGGCCGCGGCCGCGCTGTCGTTCACCCCCAACTTCTTCGCCCAGGCGCTCAACTCGCCGCGCACCGGCACCATCGGCATGGTCACCAGCGATCTCGACAACCGGTTCGTGCTGCCGGTGCTGCTCGGGGCGGAGGACGCCTTCGGCTCGGGGTCGCTCTCGGTGCTGCTGGCCGACGCCCGCGACGACGCCCTGCGCGAGCAGCTGCACCTGCAGACGCTGCTGACCCGGCGCGTCGACGGTCTGCTGATCGTCGGGCGGACGACGAACCCGAGACCACCCGTGCCCCTGATGGCCGATGTGCCCGTCGTGTACGTCTACGCGCCGTCGACCGACCCCGCCGACGCGTCGTTCACGCCCGACAACGTGCAGGCCGGCCGCCTCGCCGCCGAGCACCTGCTGGCGACGGGTCGCACGCGCATCGCCCTCGTCAACGGCGAGGCCTCGTACGCCGCGGCACGCGACCGGGCCGCCGGGGTGCAGCAGGCCGTCGAGGCGGCCGGGCTCGAGCTCGTGGGCGGCACGTCGCTGTTCGGGCAGTGGGGCGAGGGGTGGGGGCGGGACTGCGCGCGCCTCCTCGTCCGGGGCGGCGAAGCGGTCGACGCGATCATCGGCGGCAGCGACCACATCGCCCGCGGGGTCATCGACACGCTGCGCGACGAGGGCGTCGGGGTGCCCGACGACGTCGCCGTGATCGGGTTCGACAACTGGGACCTCCTGGTGCGCGAGTCGCGACCGACCCTCACCAGCGTCGACATGTCGCTCGAACAGCTCGGGCGGGCGGCGGCGCAGCACCTCGTCGACGCGATCGGCGGGGCTCCGTCGCCCGGCGTGGTGGCGGGGCCGGTGCGGCTCGTGGTGCGCGACTCGGCGTGACTCGGCGTGACTCGGCGGTCTGCACCCGACCCGCGCCTCCTGGGCACGCGCACGCCCCCTTCGCACGCACCCGCGCGAGGTTCGGCGGGTTCCCGTCACTCGCGGCGGGTCAGCGCTGACCCGCCCCCGATGACGGCGACCCGCCGCACCCTCACCGCACCGCGCCTCCTGGGCACCGCACCCGCGGGAGGTTCGGCGGGTTCCCGTCACTCGCGGCGGGTCAGCGCTGACCCGCCACCGATGACGGCGACCCGAAGCACCCTCACGACACCGAGAACAGCACCGCACCCTCGGCCACGACCACGTCGGGCGTCCAGTCGGCGCCGAGCACGACGAGATCCGCCCTGGCACCGACCTCGAAGCGCCCGAGATCGCCGCGGCCGAGCAGATCGGCCGGCGTGCTCGTCAGCGCGGTGACCGCCGCGACCGGGTCGACGCCCGACTCGACGGCGCGGCGCAGGGCGACGTCCTGCGTGAGCACCGACCCGGCGAGCGCTCCCGAGTCGGCGAGCCGCGCCTCCCCGTCCGAGACGACGACCTCGAGCCCGCCGAGGCGGTACGCGCCGTCGGCGCTGCCCGTGGCGCTCATCGCGTCGGTCACGAGCGCCACGCGGCCCGGGGCGAGGCGGAAGGCCGCGCGGGTCACGGCCGGGTGCAGGTGCACGCCGTCGACGATGAGCTCGAGCACGGCGTCGGCATCGACGGCCGCCAGCACGGGCCCGGGCTCGCGATGCAGCAGCGGGGGCATGGTGTTGAAGGCGTGGGTGAGCGCGCGGGCGCCCCGGCGGAAGGCGTCGAGGGCGCAGTCGTAGTCGGCCGCGGTGTGCCCGACGGCGACGACGACCCCCGCCTCGACGAGACGACTCCGGGCGTCGGCGGCACCGTCGAGCTCGGGCGCGATCGTGACCATCCGCAACGACCCGACCGCCGCGGCGAGCAGGCGGTCGATCGACTCGGCGGTCGGCGTCGTGAGCACCGTCTCGTCGTGCGCGCCCTTGCGCGTCGGCGCGAGATAGGGGCCCTCGAGGTGCGAGCCGAGCACGAGGGGGTCCGACGCCGCGAGCGCCGCGACCCGCCGGAGCGCCGCCTCCTGCCGGTCGATCGGCGCCGAGACGAGGCTCAGCACCTGCCGCGTCGTGCCGTGCCTGCGGTGGTGCGCGAGGGCGGGTGCGAGGTCGGCGTCGTCGTCGTATGAGATCCCGGCCGCGCCGTGCCCGTGCAGGTCGATGAACCCGGGGGTGACGACCCGGCCCCGCGCATCGATGGTGCGGACGCCCGCCGGAGGCTCGGCGCGAGACCCAGCACCGGTCCCGACCCCGGTCCCCACCTCGACGACGACCCCGCCCTCGGTGCGGAGCCAGCCCGGCCGGCGCCCCGCCGAGTCGATCAGCACGGCGTCGTGCACGAACAGCGCACCCCCGTCGGCGCCAGCACCCGCACCCGCACCCGCACCGGCACCAGCACCCGCACCCGCGTCAGCCGTCACAGCTCCTGCCATTCGGGCTTGTTCGCGTAGGCGAGGCGGTAGTAGTCGGCGTGCTGCAGCTCGCTCGCCGCGGCTTCGTCGACCAGCACCGTGACGCTCGGGTGCAGCTGGATCAGCGAGCCGGGCACGCCGCTGCTGACCGGGCCCTCGACGGCGGCGGCCACCGCGGCCGCCTTGTTCGCCCCGAACGCGAGGAGCACGAGGTGGCGCGCGTCGCGGATCGTGCCGAGGCCCTGCGTGAGGCAGTGCAGCGGCACCTGGTCGATCGAGTCGAAGAAGCGGGCGTTGTCCTCGCGGGTCTGGGTGGTCAGGGTCTTGACGCGGGTGCGGCTCGCGAGGCTCGAGCCGGGTTCGTTGAAGCCGATGTGCCCGTCGGTGCCGATGCCGAGCAGCTGCACGTCGACGCCGCCGGCGGCGGTGATGGCCGCCTCGTAGCGCTCCCCGGCCGTGGCGAGGGTCGCGGGCGTTGCGTCGGGCACGGCGAGCAGGGCCGGGTCGAGCCCGAGCGGCTCGACGGCCTCGCGGTCGAGCACGGCGCGGTAGCTCTCGGGGTGCCCGTCGGGCAGGCCGACGTACTCGTCGAGCGCGAAGCAGCGCACCCCGCTCAGGTCGGCGCCGGCCGACGCGAGCGCTCGGTAGGTCGTGAGCGGGGTCGAGCCGGTGGCGACTCCGAGCACGGGTCGTTCGATGCGCGCGAAGCGACGGAGGATCGCGTCGGCGGCGAGACGACCCGCGGCCTCCGCGTCGGTGACGATGACGACTTCGGCCATGGCGGTCGGGCCTTTCGAAGCGGGGGCTGAGGCGAGGGCTGAGGCGTGGGCGGAGGCGTGGGCTGGGGCGAGGGGCGGGGCCTGGCGCCCGGCCCGACGCGCGATCCCGCGCCGCAGACGACGCTAGCATCGGCGCCCCGCGTTTTGGGGGCGCGCGGACTCGGCCCGGATGCGCGACCGTGGAGGGATGAGCCCACGCCCTGCGTGTTCGTGACGATGACCCCTCCGGCCCCGTCCTGATACATGCAGCCGCACGCCCCACCAGCGCGCGCTGCCGGACGCTCAGGACCAGGAGACACCATGACCAGCACGTACACGCCCCACGACGCTCCCTCCGCCGAGCCCTCGCCGCCGGGCGACTTCGATCGATTCCAGATGTCGGGAGAGGATCTCGAGGAGGCGCGGGCCGGTCTCGAGACCAGTCTCGAAGGTCGCGAATTCCGCGCCCGACGTGCCGAGATGCCTTTCTCGTACCGATTCGCGTCGGCGGGCGACTCGCGTCTCAGCCTGCAGAGCGGGACGTTCCTCGCGCACATCCAGGGGGTCATCCCCTGGTCGAAGGACTACATCGTGTCGTGGTTCCGCACGGGCGCGGTCATCATCGACCACCCGGGCGGCCAGCTCGGCAGCGACGGTTCCCGGCCCTTCCTGACGCCGAGCGAGACGTCGTACTCGTTCACGATGACGCCGCACCGGCACGGCATCGTGCACTTCGGGGCGTCGTTCCTCGAAGACGTCGCGACCGAGCTCCACGGCGGTCCGCCGCAGCGCATCGTCTTCGACTACGCCGCCGTCCCCGACGCGGCGGCCCTCTCCGCCTGGCAGGCCGCGCTCGGCGCCGCGACGCCGCTGATCGTCGCGCCCGCGACACCCCCTCTCGCCCGGCACTCGGCGCAGGCGTCGCTGGCCCGGGCCCTGCTCGACCTCTTCCCGTGGCAGGCCGTCGACGTCCCCGAGGCGCTCCGCACCGAGCACACCCGGAAGCTCCGCCAGGCCGCCGAGTACGTTCACGCCTTCGCCGACCAGCCGATCACCGCGGGCGACATCGCGGCGGCGGCCGGAGTGCACACCCGCACATTGCAGCAGCTGATGAGCCAGCACCTCGGATCGAGCCCCACGACCTACCTCCGCCACGTGCGCCTCGACCGGGCGCGTCAGGACCTCCTCGCGGCCGACCCCGGCTCCGACTTCGTGGCCGGCATCGCGCGCCGTTGGGGCTTCGGCAATCTCGGGCGTTTCTCCGCGGCCTACGCGGCGCGCTTCGGCGAGTACCCGCGAGACACGCTCAGCCGCTGGTGACGTCGAGAATCGCTTTCCTCACCCTCGCATGAATGCGTGCGCATAAACGATTAGGAGGTGCGTCAGCGGCCTGCGGCGCGGGATAGGCATGTCATACGGAGAACCATGAATTACACTTGATCCCTAGCACGCCGTCGCACGTTTATCCGCGGCGCTTTTTCATTGTTTTTTCAGGAGACTCCGTTGGCCCAGAAAACACTCATCCAGCTCGTCGACGACCTCGACGGCACCCCCATCGCCGACGGCGAGGGCAAGACCGTCTCGTTGTCGCTCGACGGCGTCTCGTACGAGATCGACCTGAGCGATGCGCACGTCGACGAGCTCACCGAGGCTCTGGCCCCCTTCGTCGGAGCGGCGCGCAAGACCGGGCGCAAGACCCCGGCCCGCACCGGCCCGACCAAGTCGAATTCCGACGATCTGCAGAAGATCCGCGAATGGGCGAAGGCGAACGGGCACGACGTGTCCGACCGCGGCCGCATCGCCGCCACCGTCCGCGACGCTTACGACGCTGCGAACTAGAACGGTGACTACGACATACGAAGTCGGCACGACGCTGGTCTACCCGCACCACGGCGCCGTCACGATCACCGACCTGACCACCAAGAACATCAAGGGCTCGCCCACCGAGTACATGTCGCTGCGCGTGCACACGAGCGAGCTGGTCATCCAGATCCCCACCGGCAACGCCACCGACATCGGTGTGCGCGAGGTCATCGACCAGGCCGGTGTCGAGCGCGTCTACGACGTGCTCCGCACCTCCGAGGTCGAAGAGGCCGGCAACTGGTCGCGTCGCTACAAGAGCAACCAGGAGAAGATGACGAGCGGTGACGTCTACAAGGTCGCCGAGGTCGTCCGCGACGTCTGGCGTCGCGATCAAGACAAGGGCATCTCCGCCGGCGAGAAGAGCATGCTCGGTCGCGCTCGGCAGATCCTCGTCTCCGAGCTGGCTCTGGCGCTGAACACGACCTCCGAAGAGGCCGACAAGGCCCTCGAGGGCGTGCTCGCCACCCCCGCCGGCTGACACGCCGCGTCCTGCGAAGAGGGGCGTCGCACCGCTGATCCCAGCGGCGCGGCGCCCCTCTCCTCATCCCCGGCGTCCCGAGGCGGGGCCTGCAGGGGAGGCGCGGCGCCGGTCAGCGACGCGGCGGCGCCGTGGTCGACCCGCGATGGAACACGCTCGTGAAGGTCGTCGACTCGGCGGGTGCGCCGGCCAGCAGGTCGAGCAGCGCCCGGCCCGCCGCACGCCCCTTCTCGACCGCGGGCTGCCGCATCGTCGTCAGGTCGGCTGCGCGGGGGTCGTCGAGCCGGATGCCGTCGAAGCCGACGACGCTGAGGTCGCGCGGCACCTCGAGTCCGAGCTCGGAGGCCGCGGCGATGACCCCCGACGCGAGCAGATCGCTCTGGGCGACGATCGCCGTGGGGCGCTGGTCGGGGGCGACGTCGAGCAGCGCCCGACCGGCCCGGTGCCCCTCCGACGTCCAGCTGCCCGCCGTGACCACGCCGCGGGCCCGGGGGAAGACCTCGCGGACCCCCTGCAGACGCTGCAGTGCGGTGTGCGTCGTCCCCGACGCGATGCGCTCGACGGTGATCGGCCCGAGGGTGCGCGTGGGGCCGAGCTGGAGCGCGACCACGGCGACGTCGCGGTGACCGAGGTCGTGCAGGTGCCGGGCGAGGGCGCGAGACGCGTCGACGTTGTCGAGACCGATGTCGAGCACCCCCTCCATCGCCCGAGCCTCGATCGACACGACGGGGATGCCCCGACGACGCACGACGGCCACCGACTCGTCGAGCCGCAGACTGCAGCCGAAGAGCACCACGGCGTCGACGGGCGCGTCGATCAGTCGCGACTGCTCCGGTCCGGTCTCGGTCAGCAGCAGCAGCGAGTTGTCGGCCGGGCCGGTGACGTCGGCGAGCCCGTCGAGCATCGCCACGTTGACCGGGTCGCGGAACGCGTCGCTGAGACTCGACTCGATCACGGCGCCGACGATCCCCGAACGGCCGCGGCGGAGCGACCTCGCGCGCGGATCGGGCCCGCCGTAGCCGAGCTCGGCGGCGACGGCCAGCACGCGGTCGCGGGTGGCCGGCGAGACGGGCCCGGCGCCACTGAAGGCCAGGGAGGCGGTGGAGGCGGACACACCGGCCGCCTGCGCCACGGCTGCGAGCGTCGGCCTGACGGCGGCGGCCTTCTCTGCCCGGGTCATGGTGGTGCAGCCTAGCGAAGCCGCCGGAGAGAGCCCCCTACGGCTTGTCGGGCGCGAACGCGATGGAGAAGTCGGCCATCAGACCGGGGATCGCGCGCCATTCGCCGTAGTGCACGGCCGTCTCGATCTCGTCGACGATGCGGGCGCGGAGATCGTCGGAGAGAGCGGGGGCCGCTCCGTGGACGCGCAGCGCCTGCTCGGTCGCGAGCACCGAGAGCGGGCGGACGACCTCGCGATCGAGTCGAGCGGCCTCGTCGTCGTCGAAGAGGCCGAGCAGCGGGTCGGCGAGCTCGATGAGGCGGGCGATGTCGAGGGGCGTCTCGAGCCCGTGCCGGTCGCCGAGGGTCGCGGCGGGCCGCGGCTCGGGGAGGTCCTCGGCCCGGGCGCCGCGGGCCAACGCGAGCTCGATGGCCCCGCCGAGGCGGCGCAGCAGGGTCGTCGTGCAGTACGCGGGCAGTCCGACGACCGCGTCGCGTCCGAACGGGGGCCGCAGCAGGACGCCGATCCGGCAGAGCACGTCGACCGACCGGCGCACCTCCGCGAGCGTGACGCCGAGCTCGTCGGCCACGGCCGCCTCGTCGAGCACGTCGCCCGGGGTGTGTCGACCCGTCGCGAGGTCCACCAGGAACACGTCTCCGACGAGGTCGACCACGGGCCGCGGGTCGCTCGTCTGCGGCTCGCTCGGGTGCGGCGCGGTCGGGTGCGAGGCGGTCGGGGGCAGCGTGGTCGACATGGTGTTCCTCCGGGGTCTGAAGCGGATGGTCGTGCACCGATCGTGTCGGTGTCATGAACATATGTCGCATTTCACACTCTGTCAACACCGGGTCGCGAGCCGATCGACGAAGCCCCCTCCACCCGGCCACCGCCTAAGATCGTCGGGTGCGTCTCGTCATAGCCCGTTGCTCAGTCGACTACGCCGGGCGACTCTCGGCCCATCTGCCGCTGGCCACCCGCCTGCTCATGATCAAGAGCGACGGCAGCCTCCTCGTCCACTCCGACGGCGGCAGCTACAAGCCGCTCAACTGGATGAGCCCGCCCTGCTCGATCAGCATCCTCGAGGCCGACGCCGACCAGCAGGAGGCGGGGGTCGTCGAGCTCTGGAAGGTCACGCAGGCGAAGACCGCCGACATCCTCGTGGTCTCGATCCACGAGATCATCCACGACTCGAGTCACGAGATGGGCTTCGATCCCGGCCTGACGAAAGACGGCGTCGAGGCCGATCTGCAGAAGCTCCTGGCCGAGCAGATCGAGCTGCTGGGCGAGGGCCACACCCTCGTGCGCCGCGAGTACATGACGGCGATCGGCCCGGTCGACATCCTCGCCCGCGATGCCTCCGGAGGCGCGGTGGCGGTCGAGCTGAAACGTCGCGGGGACATCGACGGCGTCGAGCAGCTGACCCGCTACCTCGAGCTGATGAACCGAGATCCGCACCTGGCGCCCGTCACGGGCGTCTTCGCGGCGCAGGAGATCAAGCCGCAGGCACGCACCCTGGCGCACGATCGCGGCATCCGCACGCTGCTGCTCGACTACGACGCCATGCGCGGGCTGGACGACTCGCACTCGCGGCTGTTCTAGCGCGACGGCGGACGATGTCCGCCGACCCCCTTGCGGAACCGGAATATGAGGGTAACATTTCTTATGACCCGCCCTCATCTCCGACCCGCGACCTCCTGGAGGCTCCCGTGACCTCGCCCATCTTCGACCAGATCCTCTCGCAGCGAGAGGCGACTCCCCTGTTCGAGTCCATCTCCGGCTCCTTCCCGAGCGTCATGCGAGACGACATCGACGCCCTCCCCTCGATCTCGCGCCGGCGCTCCGGTTCCGAGCGTCCCGCCCGTCGACCGGTCTCGTCCGATCGCGTCCGACCGGTCGCCCCGCTGACCGTCCCGACGACCACCTGGCCCCTCGGCCCGGTCGCCTGAGCACCGCCGGTCGAGACGCTTGGCACGGCGGCCGACCGCACCGCCGCCCGGTGTCGGCGGCGATGCCTAAGCTGAGGGTGATGACTCTCCCCTACACCGCCGTGCTCTTCGACCTCGACGGCACCATCGCGGACTCCGCTCCGGCGATCACCGCCAGCCTCGCCCACACGATCGAGGCCATGGGGCTGCCGGTGCCTCCGGCGACCGAGCTGATCGCCTGGGTCGGCCCGCCCCTCCCGCAGAGCTTCGAGGTCCGTCTCGGTCTCACCGGCGACCGTCTGGTCGAGGCCATGCGCATCTACCGGGCGCACTACCTCGAGACCGGGGCGCTCACCAGCCCCATCTACCCCGGGGTCGCCGATCTCCTGGCCGCCGTGCACGCCGCCGGCATCCCCACCTCGACGGCGACCTCCAAGCCCGAGACCCCGGCCACGCGCATCCTCGAGGTCAACGACCTGGTCCGCTACCTCGACATCATCACCGGCGCCTCCGACGACGAGGTGCGCAACACCAAGGCCGACGTCGTCGCCGAGGCGCTCCGCCGACTCGAGGCCCGCGGCGTCGACCTGTCGCGTCCGGTCCTGATCGGCGATCGGCACCACGACGTCGAGGGCGCCGCCGTCCACGGCGTCCCGACGATCATCGCCGGCTGGGGCTACGGCGACGAGAACGAGCACGTCGGGTCCGTCGCGGTGGCGGCCGACGTCGACGAGCTCGCGGCCCTGCTGGGCGTCACCCTCCTGCGCGGCGCGGCGTGAGCACCCGCGCGGGCGCCGCCGTGCGGTCGCCCGCCACCTGGCTGCTGACCCTCGCGATCGTCCTGATCGCGATCAACCTCCGCGGCCCGATCGTGGCCACCGCACCCGTGCTCGACCAGATGATCGGCGACCTGGGGCTCTCCGCGGTCGTGGCCGGCCTGCTGACCAGCATCCCGGTGCTCTGCTTCGCCGTCGCGAGCCCGGCGGCCTCGGCCCTGATCGGCCGGGTGGGCCCCGAGCTGGCGGTCACCCTCGGTCTCGCCGGCGTGCTCGCCGGCACGATCATCCGCACCCTCGGCAGCTCCTTCTGGCTCTACGCCGGCACGATCGTCATCGGCATCGCGATCACCATCGGCAACGTGGTGCTGCCGGTGGTCATCAAGCGCGACTTCTCACCCGAGCGGGGCGGCTTCGTCACGGGCGTCTACACGTCGGCGCTCAACGTCGGGTCGATGATCACCTCGCTCGGCACCGCCCCGATCGCGTCCGTCGTCGGGTGGCCGGTGGCGCTGCTCACCTGGGGTCTCCTCGCGGTGCTCGCGGGGGTCGTGTGGTCGATCGCCGTGGGGCCCCGGGTGGCGCTGCGGGGCGTGCGCGAGCGGTCGGCGACGGGCGCGGGCGACGCGACCCGCGCCTCCTCGGCTCGCGACGGGTCCGACACGACGCCAGGGGCCGAGCCCGG
Source organism: Frigoribacterium sp. CFBP9029 (assembly GCF_034045305.1). NCBI lineage: Bacteria > Bacillati > Actinomycetota > Actinomycetes > Micrococcales > Microbacteriaceae > Frigoribacterium > Frigoribacterium sp. CFBP9029. Next base: position 170,598 of record NZ_JAXCWB010000004.1, on the reverse strand, counting down.
CGCATCCGACGTGCTGACCGGCGGCGTCCCGGTCATCGACGAGCGGTCCGCCGCCGCCGACGCCGCGCGCCGTGCCGAGGCCGATCGTCCGCCGCTGCTGCGCCGCTGGACGACCTGGGGGCTCACCCTCGCATTCGCGGGCCAGGCCTTCGGCTACTACGGGCTGACGGCCTGGATGCCGACGCTGCTGCGCGACGAGATCGGACTCACGCGCGAGGCCGCGGGCGCCAGCTCGTCGGTCTTCCAGATCCTGGCCGTGGTGGGTGCGCTCGGGGTGCCGGTGCTGGCCCTGAGACTGCGCCCCGCGATCGTCATCGCCCTGATCAGCCTCTTCTGGACGGTCATGCCCCTCGGGCTGCTCTTCGCCCCCGAGCACTGGCTGCTCTGGTCGATCTTCGGCGGCGCGGCCCAGGGCGGCGGCATCACGATCATCTTCATCGTCATCGTGCGCATGGCGAGCACCGACACCGACGCCAGGCGCCTCTCGGCGCTCGTGCAGGGCGGCGGCTACGCGATCGCGGCACTCGGTCCGCTGGCGATCGGCGGGCTGCACGACGCCTCGGGCAACTGGCAGGTGCCGATGCTCGGCGTCTTCGCCGCGACGCTCGTGCTCGGCGTCAGCGGCGTGCTGTCGTCCCGGCGGATCCGCTGACCAGCTGCTCGAGCGTCAGCGGGTCGTGCCCGGTCAGATCGCGCACCGCGGTCGAGACGCCCGACACCTCGCCCGAGGCGATCGACGCGTAGGTGCTGACCCAGGCGTCGGCGATGTAGGGCTCGGGGTTCCAGGCCGCGCGCGACGCGTAGGCCTCGTCGAGGGTCTCGTCGACGAACGTGTGCCGGCGTCCGGTCGCGGTGGTCAGTCGGGCGGCGAGCTCGGCGAGGCTCAGCGCCTCGGGGCCCGTCAGGTCGTAGGCGGCGCCCCGGTGCGCCGACGGGTCGCGCAGCACGGCGACCGCGGCGTCGGCCACGTCGGCGCGGGCGACGGCGGCGACCCGCCCCTCCCCCGCCGGTCCGCGGATCACCCCGTCGGCGTCGGCGAAGTCGATCAGGGCGTCGAGGTAGAACGAGTCGCGCAAGAACGTGGTGGCGGCACCCGAGGCGAGCAGGTGCTGCTCGGTGGCGGCGTGGTCGCGCGCCAGCGTGAAGACCGCGTCGGGCGCCGCGCCCTGGAACGACGTGTAGACGATGTGCCGCACCCCGGCCTCGACGGCGGCGTCGACGAACGCGCGGTGCTGGTCGAGTCGGTCGACGGCCTCGGCGGCCGACACCATGAAGAGCGTCTCGACGCCCTCGAGCGCCGTGCGGGCCGCGGCGCGGTCGGCGTACGAGGCGACGGCGATCTCGACGTGCTCGCCGAGGCTCGGCGCGCGCGAGGCGTCGCGTACGACGAGGCGCAGCGGTACGCCGTCGGCGGCGAGCGCGGCGGCGACCCGCCCGCCGAGGGCTCCGGTGGCGCCGGTCACGGCGACGAGGCGGGGGGAATCCGAGGAGGTGCGGGTCGAGTCCATGACTCAGCCAACCGCGGTCGCGCCCTCCCTGTTCCGTGACCCGCGCCTCCTGGGCTCGATCGCCGTGCTGACGCGGATCGAGAGTCGTTATCGACTGGGTCCGAGACCTGTCGGGTGTCGGCGGCCCGGGCTATCGTCGGGGTGAGCGATCACCGACGACCCGCGACCGGGCCGTGGGCTCGAGCCGCCCGAACACCCGAGAGAGCACAGCATGGCGCACGACCACCAGCACGGTCACATGGCGGCCGACGGGCGACGGCTGCGACTGGCGATCCTCGTCATCGCGCTCGGTCTGGTGGCGCAGCTGATCGGCGCCCTCCTCTCGGGGTCGCTCGCCCTGCTCGCCGACTCGGGGCACATGTTCTCCGACCTCGCCGGCCTGGTCGTGGCGTTGGCGGCCACCATCGTCGCGGCGCGACCCGCGAGCGGTCGGCAGACGTACGGCTACCGGCGGGCCGAGGTCTTCGCCGCCGCGATCAACGGCCTGGTGCTGATCGCCGTGTCGATCTCGGTGGCCGTCGCGGCCGTCGGGCGACTGCTGACCCCATCCGATCACGAGGTGCTCGGTCTTCCGATGCTCGTCGTCGGCGTGATCGGCGGGGCGACCAACGTCGTCGCGCTGCTCGTGCTGCGGGGCGGGGCGACGCACTCGATCAACATGCGGGGCGCCTACCTCGAGGTGCTCGGCGACCTGCTCGGCTCGGTCGCCGTCGTCGCGGCGTCGATCGTCGTGCTGACGACGGGCTTCGTGCAGGCCGACTCGGTGGGGTCGCTGATCATCGCTGCGATGATCGTGCCGCGCGCCTGGTCGCTGCTGCGCGAGGCGTTCCGGGTGCTCTTCGGCTCGGCGCCCGGCGACATCGACCTCGACGACATCCGCAGCCACATCACCGAGACGCCCGGCGTCGTGTCGGCGCACGACGTGCACGCCTGGCAGATCACCAGCGGCGCGACGGTCTTCTCGGCGCATGTCGTCGTCGACCGCGAGGTCTTCTGCGACATGCGGGTCGACGAGACCCTCGACTCGCTCGACCGCTGCCTGGCCGCGCACTTCGAGGTCGAGCACGCGACCTTCCAGCTCGAGCCGGCCGATCACGCCGACCACGAGCGCGCGACGCACGCGTAGTCGACCTCGTCCGCGCCCCGCGCCCCGCGCGGTGATCCCGCCACCACCCGGCGCGGGGTCGGGGGTCAGGGGTCAGGGGTCAGAGGTCGTGCTCCCACGGCAGCCGGTCGGTGCGCGCCACCGGGGCCAACGGCACGACGACGACGGGCAGGTGCTGTCGGTGGCTCAGATGCAGAGCGACCGAGCCGGCGAAGAACTCGCGGACGCTCCCCCGCAGACCCGCCTCGCGGCTGCCGACGACGATCATCGGGGCGCCGATGCGCTCGGCGAACCGGCCGAGGCAGTGCGCGGGTTCGCCGGTGAGGGCACGGGTCTCGAGAGCGACGCCCCGGGCCTCCGCGATCGGCCGGAGCCGCGCCTCCTGGTCGTCGTCGAAGGCCGGCGGGCCGTCCAACTCGTCGGGGTCGAGGGGGTACGAGAGCACCGTCCCGTCGATGCCCTCGGTGAAGGCCACGCGATCCGGTTCGACGATCACGCAGACGAGGCCCGTGCCGAAGCGGGCGGCGAACTCGACAGCCCGGGTGACCACCGCCTCGCCGCTGCCGGGGACCACGCCCGCCACGACGTAGCCGTGCAGGTCCGAATCGTCTGTCGCCATGGTCACCCTCGTCTCGTCGAGGCCTCGCGGGGCCGGTGCTGCGGCGGCGTGACGCCGACCGCTCGGCCTCAGTGACGCACTACCGGTGGGGGCTGCGGAAGGGGAGACTGGGCGCATGTGCGGCCGTTACGTCATCGCCCGAGCCACGTCCGATCTGCTGCCGAGCCTGCTCGACGGTCTGGGGCCGCTGCCCGACGACTTCAACGTCGCGCCGACGACCCGCGTGCCCGTGGTGCGCGAGCGGCAGGGTCGACGCGAACTGCCGCTGATCCGCTGGGGCATGGTGCCCTCGTGGTACCCCGATCTGAAGCGGCGACCGCAGCCGATCAACGCCCGCATCGAGACGGTGGCGACGAGCGGCATGTTCCGTCGACCGTTCGCGCAGGCCCGGTGCATCGTGCCCGCGCTCGGCTACTACGAGTGGGTGGTCACCGAGACGGGCAAGCAGCCGCACTTCATCCATCAGCCCGAGTCGGGGCTCGCGATGGCCGCGGTCGCCAGTGCGTGGCCCGACCCGGCCAAGACCGACGACGACCCCGACAAGTGGCTGCTCTCGATGTCGATCATCACCCGCGACGCCCATGTGGCCCCGGGCGAGGTGCACGACCGGATGCCGGCCTGCCTGACCCCCGACTCGTACGACGACTGGCTCGGCGATCACCTCGACACGACCGAGCTGCTCGAGCTCCTCGACCGCGACTCGCACGAGATCGCGCACGATCTGGTGCACCACGAGGTCTCGCGAGAGGCGAACAGCGTCCGCAACAACGGCCCGCACCTGATCACCCCCCTCCCCTAGGAGGCGCGGCGCAAGAGAAAATGGCCCTCCCGTAGGGGAGAGCCATTTTCGTTCGTGCGCCGCAGCAGCGGCGGCGCACTATGAGCACAGAGAACAAATGGCCCTCCCCGTAGGGGAGAGCCATTTCGTTCGTGCGCGAGGGGGGACTTGAACCCCCACGCCCTTTCGAGCACTGGCACCTGAAGCCAGCGCGTCTGCCAATTCCGCCACTCGCGCGAACTCGAAAACACTAGCATGAAGACGGCCTCCCGCTTCGCACTCGTGAGAACATGCCACCCGTTCCGGCTAAGATCGGGCGACCTGAGACCCGACCCTGGAGAGACATGGGACTGCTCGACAACTTCGAACGCGGGCTGGAGCGTGCCGTCAACGGCGCCTTCGCCAAGACGTTCCGTTCGGGCGTGCAACCTCTCGAGTTGACGAACGCGCTGCGGCGCGAGCTCGACACGAAGGCCGCCGTGGTCTCGCGCGACCGCATCCTGGTGCCCAACGAGCTGCTGGTGCGGCTCGCCCCGGTGGACTACGAGAAGATGGCCGCCATCGGCTCCAGCCTCATCGACGAGCTGACCCAGTTGACCCAGCGTCACGCGACGGCGCAGGGGTACCACTTCGCCGGTCCGTTGAGCATCCGCCTGCGTGAAGACGAGTCGCTCAGCATCGGCATAATGGCCGTCGACTCCCGCAACGTCCGGGGCGAAGAGGTCTCGTGGCGACCGGTGGTCGACATCGACGGGCAGCGGCACGTCCTCCGCGGTCAGCGCACGGTGATCGGGCGCGGATCCGACGCCGACATCACCATCCAAGACACGGGCACGTCGCGTCGGCACGTCGAGATCCTGTGGGACGGTGACCGGGCCCAGGCCCGCGATCTCGGCTCCACGAACGGCTCGAAACTCAACGGCGAACCCCTGTCGAAGGCCCCCTTGCCCCCCGATTCGACGATCCAGATCGGTCGTACGCGTATCGTGTTCCGCGTGCTCCCCCTCTCAGCGACGCCCGACCCCTCTCCTGGGCCCGACGTCTCGGGGGGTCGACGATGACGAGTGAGCTCACCCTCCTCGCCCTGCGGTTCGGCTTCCTGGCCGTGCTGTGGCTGTTCGTGTTCGCGATCGTCTTCGCGCTCCGGTCCGATCTCTTCGGCCAGCGGGCCCGCAGACTGCCCGCCGACCAGCAGCCGGGCCAGATGTCCGCAGCCCCCGCCGCGCCTCCTGCCCCTGCCGCGCCTCGCGCCTCGGCTCCGGCCGGCCCCGCCGCGTCCGACGGCGACTCCGCCGCCCGCCGCCTGGTCATCACGAAGGGCGCGAAGGCCGGGCTCGAGATGCCCCTGGTCGACGGCCCGCTGACGATCGGTCGCTCGCAAGAGAGCAACCTCGTCATCCGCGACGACTACACGTCGACGCATCATGCGCGTCTCATGCTCTGGAACGGGCGCTGGGTCATCCAAGACCTCGACTCCACGAACGGCACGTTCCTCGCGGGCGAGCGTGTCACGGTCCCGACCCCGGTGCCCGTCGGTTCCACGGTGACGATCGGCCAGACGAGCTTCGAGCTGCGACGGTAAGCGCCCGATGACGCCTCCCAAGAGCGCGGCTCTGTCCAATGTGGGCAAGATCCGCTCGAACAACCAAGACAGCGGCTATGCCGGCGGTCGTCTGTTCGTGGTCGCCGACGGGATGGGCGGGCATGCGGGTGGCGACGTCGCCTCCGCCATCGCCATCCGTCGGATCCGCGAGACCGACAAGCAGTACAGCTCGCCCGGCGACGCCGAGTTCGCTCTGCAGTCGTCGCTGATCGCGGCGAACCAGCTGCTCGCCGAGACGGTGTTCGAGCATCAGGAGCTCACGGGCATGGGCACGACCGTCAGCGCGATGCTGCGGGTCGGCGACAGCATGGCGATCGCGCACATCGGCGACTCGCGCATCTACCTGTGGCGCGAGGGCGAGCTCAGTCAGATCACGGCCGATCACACCTTCGTGCAGCGACTGGTCGACAGCGGTCGCATCACGGCCGAAGAGGCCGCGGTGCACCCTCGTCGCAGCGTGCTGATGCGCGTGCTCGGCGACGTCGACGCGGCTCCCGAGATCGATACGGCCATCCTCGGCACGCAGCCCGACGACCGCTGGCTGATCTGCTCCGACGGTCTCAGCAGCTATCTCGCCGAAGACCGCATCAAGAAGGCCCTCGCGGCCGGGCTCGACCCCGAGCAGACCGCCCGTCGTCTCGTGAAGGAGACGCTCGACCACGGCGCCCCCGACAACGTCACCGTCGTGATCGTCGACGTCGACGAGTCGGGCGACTCGTCCGTCGAGCCGCCGGTGACGGTCGGTTCCGCCGCCGTCCCGCTGACCTTCGAGGGCGAGACGGGTCGCAAGTCGCTCCGGCTGCCCACGATCCTGCTGCACCCGCTCAAGGTGGCGACCACCCCCGAAGACAGCCACTTCGAGCCCGAGTCCGACGAGTACCTCGCCGAGCTCATCGCCGAAGACAAGCGCCGTCGCCGTCGCCGCCGCATCACGTGGCTGGCCGCGCTGGTGGTCGCGATCGGCGCACTCGTCGCCGGTCTCGTGCTCACCTACCAGTGGACCCAAGACCACTACTACGTGGGTCAGCAAGAGGGGACCGTCGTGATCTACCGGGGCGTGCAGCAGACCCTCGGGCCGATCGCGTTGTCGAGCGTGGTCGAAGAGACCGATCTCGACGTGTCCGATCTGCCGAACTACACGCAGCGGACCGTCGAAGACACGATCAACGCCGGTTCGCTGGCCGACGCCCGCGCCATCGTCGAGAGGTTGACCGATGCCAGCACCCGGTGACGACACGTCGACCGAGCTGATCGGTCGTCCTTCAGGAGGCGCGCGAGGGTCCGCCGAGACCCCCCGCCCCGCACCCGTGGAGCCCACCAGTCTGACGCAGGCCATCACCATCCGTCTGCGGCAGCCGGCCCGGCTCCGCAACCTCGAGCTGCTCATGCTGCTCATCGCGTGCGGCATCTGCGCGGGCGCCGTGGTGCTCGTGCAGCTCGGCGCCACCGACGCCATCGATCCCAGCGTGCTGATCGCCGGCTCCGCCGTGCTCGGTCTCGGTCTGATCTTCCATGTCGTGCTGCGCGTGGTCGCCCGCGAGGCCGACCCGTTCATCCTGCCGATCGGGCTCGCCCTGAACGGCATCGGCATCGCGATGATCTACCGCATCGACCTGGCCTACGGTCGTTCGGGCTGGGAGGCCTTCGGCATCAAGCAGATCGCCTGGACGGCGATGGCCATGGTGATCGCCCTCGTCGCGCTGTTCGTGGTCCGCAACTACCGCATCCTGTCGCGGTACCGCTACATCGCCATGTTCGTCTCGATCGTGCTGCTGCTGCTGCCGCTCATCCCGGGTCTCGGCCGAGAGGGCCTGAACGCGCGCGTCTGGATCGACATCGGGCCGTTCTCGTTCCAGCCGGGCGAGATCGCGAAGATCACGCTGGCGATCTTCTTCGCCGGCTACCTGGTGACCGCGCGCGACAACCTCTCGCTGATGGGCCCGAAGATCCTCGGCATGCGGTTCCCGCGACCGCGCGACCTGGGGCCGATCCTCATCGTCTGGCTCGTCGCCATGGGCGTGCTGATCTTCCAGCGCGACCTCGGGACGTCGCTGCTCTACTTCGGGCTGTTCCTCGTCATGATCTACGTCGGCACCGGTCGTGCGAGCTGGATCGTGCTGGGTCTGACGCTGTTCCTCGGGGGCGCGATCGTCGCCTCCACGTTCCTGGGCTACGTGCAGGGGCGCTTCGCCGCCTGGCTGAACCCCTTCGACCCGGCGGAGTACAGCGCCGACGGCGGATCGTTCCAGCTGGTCTCCGGTCTGTTCGGCTTCGCGAACGGCGGGCTGATCGGCACGGGGCTCGGTCAGGGTCGACCGCAGACGACGCCGCTCGCCGAGAGCGACTACATCTTCGCGTCGCTCGGCGAAGAGCTCGGTCTCGCCGGCATCTTCGCGATCCTCGCGCTCTACCTGCTGCTCGTCTCGCGCGGGTTCCGCATCGGCTTCGTCGGTCAGGACGACTTCGGCCGGATGCTCGGCGTGGGTCTGGCCTTCGTCATCGCCCTGCAGGTCTTCGTGGTCATGGGCGGCGTGACCCGCGTCATCCCCCTGACCGGTCTGACGGCGCCCTTCATGGCCGCCGGCGGATCGTCCCTCGTGGCGAACTGGATCATCGTGGCCCTGCTGCTGCGTCTGTCCGACTCGGTGCGCAATCAACCCAGGCTGGTGATCGGCTGATGAACAAAGAACTGAGACGAGTGAGCCTCGTCGTCCTCGCGATGTTCGTCGCGCTGTTCGTGTCGAGCACGTACATCACGACGTTCCAGGCCGACGCCCTCCGGGCCGACCCGCGCAACTCGCGCTCCCTGCTCGCGAGCTACTCGGCCCAGCGGGGTCCGATCCTCGTCGGCGGCGAGCCCGTGGCGCAGTCCGACCCCGTCGACGACGTCTACGAGTACCAGCGCTCGTACCCGCAGCCCGAGCTCTACGCGCCCGTCACCGGCTACTACACGCTCGGTCAGGGGTCGCGGGGCATCGAGGACGCGATGAACCAGTACCTCACCGGCAACGCGAACTCGCAGTTCTTCGAGCAGATGAACTCGCTGCTGACCGGCCAATCGCCCGAGGGCGCCACGGTGAACCTCACGCTCGACCCGGCCGTGCAGCAGGCGGCCTTCGACGCGCTGGGCTCCAACAACGGCTCGATCGTCGCCGTCGAGCCCTCCACCGGCAAGATCCTCGCCATGGTGTCGAAGCAGAGCTACGACCCCAACCCCCTCGCGAGTCACGACAGCGCCGCCGTCAAGGCCGCGTACGACTCGCTCGTCGCCGACCCGGCCGACCCGCTGCAGAACAAGGCCATCGAGGGCAACCTCTACGTGCCGGGGTCGACCTTCAAGCTCATCACCGTGGCGGCGGCGCTCGAGAGCGGCGACTACACGCCCGAGAGCGCGTTCCCGAACCCGTCCACGCTGACGCTGCCCGGCACGTCGACCAACATCAACAACGCCGAGGGCGGCAGCTGCGGCGGCGGCGACGAGGCGACGATCGCGACCGCCCTCCGCCTGTCGTGCAACATCCCCATGGCCCAGCTCGGTCGCGCGCTCGGCGCCGACGCGTTGAAGGAGCAGGCGCAGGCCTTCGGCTTCGACGACGACTCGATCGAGATCCCCCAGTCGGTCACCCCCAGCCAGTTCCCGATCGAAGACGCCGACGGCGCCGAGATCAGCGACGCGTCCCTCATGCTGCAGTCGTTCGGACAGGGCAACGACCGCGTCACGCCGCTGCAGATGGCGATGGTGTCGGCCGCGATCGCCAACGGCGGGACGCAGATGGATCCGACCCTGATCGACAGCGTCCTGAACCCCGATCTCAGCCCGGTGGAGGATTTCTCGCCCACCGAGTACGGCGACCCGATCAGCTCCGACACGGCGTCGACGATGACCGACATGATGGTGGACGACGTCGCCGACGGCGCGGCCAGCAATGCAAGAATTAGCGGTGTCGATGTGGCCGGCAAGACGGGCACGGCGGAGAACGGCCCAGGCGAGCCGTACACGCTGTGGTTCACCGGCTTCGCCCCGGCAGCCGACCCCGAGGTCGCAGTCGCGGTCGTCGTCGAGAACGGCGGCGGGCAGGGACAATCCGCGTTCGGAAACAGTGTCGCGTCACCAATCGCGAAGAAAGTCATTGAGGCGGTGCTGAACAAATGAGACCTTCGGGCGGAATCACCTTCGGTGGGCGTTACCAGCTGTCGACCCGCGTCGCCATCGGCGGCATGGGCGAGGTCTGGGAGGCCACGGACCTCGTGATCGGGCGCACCGTCGCCATCAAGATCCTGAAAGACGAGTACCTCGGCGACCCCGGGTTCCTCGAGCGCTTCCGTGCGGAGGCCCGCCACGCGGCCCTCGTCAACCACGAGGGCATCGCCAACGTCTTCGACTACGGCGAAGAGGAGGGCAGCGCCTACCTGGTGATGGAGCTGGTGCCCGGCGAGGCCATGTCCACCGTGCTCGAGCGCGACCGCGTGCTGCCGACCGACAAGGTGCTCGACATCGTCGCCCAGACGGCGTCGGCTCTGCAGGCCGCCCACGCCGCGGGCCTCGTGCACCGCGACATCAAGCCCGGCAACCTCCTCGTCACGCCCGACGGTCGGGTCAAGATCACCGACTTCGGCATCGCGCGCATCGCCGACCAGGTCCCGCTGACCGCGACCGGTCAGGTCATGGGCACGGTCCAGTACCTCTCGCCCGAGCAGGCCAGCGGCCACCCGGCCTCCCCGAGCACCGACATCTACTCGCTCGGCATCGTCGCGTACGAGGCCCTCGCCGGTCGACGTCCGTTCACGGGCGAGTCGCAGGTCGCCATCGCGATGGCGCAGATCAACGAACAGCCACCGGACCTCCCCGCCACCGTCTCCGAGCCCGTCCGCCGACTCGTCATGTCGTGCATCTCGAAGAAGCCGGGCGAGCGACCCGCGACGGCCTCGGCCCTCGCGCAGGCCGCCCGCGCCCTGCGTCGAGGCGACGTCGGCGCAGCGACCGTCGCCGTGCCTGCCATCGGCGCCGCGGCCCTCCCCGCCGACGACGCGACCCGCGCCTTCGCGGCGCAGGACGCGACCACGCAGCTCTTCAACCCGAACGCCACGGGTGCGGGTGCGGCCGTCACCGGCGCCTACACGCCCGGGTCCGCAGACCCCGACGCCCTGCGCGACGACGACCTCGACGACGAGCCGAAGCGGCGGAGCCCCTGGTTCTGGCCCCTCATCGTGCTCGGGGTGCTCGTCCTGGCCGGTGCGGTCGCCGTGATCGCCTTCGCGCTGAGCTCGAACGAGCCCGCACCCGCGCCGACCTCGTCGTCGGCCGCGCCGTCGACCGAGCCGAGCCCGACGCGGACCACGCCGAGCCCGACGCCGAGCCCCACGCCCGACACGGTCAACGTCGTGCCCGGCGACTACGTCGGCATGAGCGAGAGCGACGCACGGGCGGCGCTCGGCGCCCTCGGCCTCGCGGTCGAGTCGGCTCCGAGCTCGGCGGCCCCCGCCAGCGCTCAAGACGTCGGCACCGTCGCGAGCCTGAACCCGAGCGGCAACGTGCGCAAGGGCAGCACCGTGACGATCCTGATCTACCAGGAGGCGCCCCAGCCGACCCAGCCCGGGTCGCCGACCGCGTCGCCCACCCAGATCACCGCCGACGGCACGGACGCCGCCACGATCACGTGGGAGCCCTACGCGGGCTGCCCGGCCGGCTACTCGCTGACCGGCTACTCGTACTCGATCACAGGGGGCACCGACACGGCGGGCCAGACCGGCGGCGCCGTCGGCGCGAACGTCTCGTCGATCCAGGTCGTGACGACGACTCCCGGCAACGTGACCGTCGCCTACGTCGCGAACTGCGGCGACCTCGCGTCCGACCCGTCGCCCGGGGTGACGGTCACCGCGACGGCCGACGAGTCGCAGCCGACCGCCGAGCCGACGGCTACTCCGACGGCCCCCGTCGACCCCACCCCGTAGCACCCTCTCGTGGCCACGGCCCTCGCCGGCCGTGGTCACGAACCCGTGACAATCATCCCCACGACGGACCTCGACACCCGATCTGGGGCCAGACGGCCAAGTACACTTGCTGCGACCGTGTGTTCCGAGTTCGCGGTCTCGTGAGGGAGTGTACGGCGTGGTCGAAGGCGTGAGAGAGGGCATCGAACTCCTCGCCAACCGCTACCAGATCGGTGAGCGCATCGGTCGTGGCGGCATGGCAGACGTGCACGTCGGCACCGACGCCCGTCTGGGTCGTCGCATCGCGATCAAGCTGATGAAGCCGGCGCTGGCCACCGATCCGGCGTTCCGCACCCGGTTCCGCCAAGAGGCGCAGGCCGCTGCGCGGATGGCCCACCCGACCATCGTCCGCGTGTTCGACGCGGGCGAAGAGACCGTGCGCTCGGCCAACGGCCACGAGGTGCAGGTCCCCTTCATCGTCATGGAGTACGTCGAGGGGCGCCTCCTCAAGGACATCGCAGCCGAGGGCCCGATGGAGCCCGCCGAGGCCGCGCGCATCACGCAGGGCATCCTGACGGCGCTCGAGTACTCCCACCGTGCCGGCGTCGTGCACCGCGACATCAAGCCCGGCAACGTCATGATCAACCACGCCGGCGAGGTCAAGGTCATGGACTTCGGCATCGCGAGGGCCATCTCCGACTCGTCGGCCACCGTCGCCCAGACGACCTCCATCCTCGGCACGGCCCAGTACTTCAGCCCCGAGCAGGCCCGGGGCGAGACCGTCGACGCCCGCACCGACCTCTACTCGACCGGTGTGCTCCTCTTCGAGCTGCTCACCGGGCGTCCGCCGTTCCGGGGCGAGTCGCCGGTCGCCGTGGCCTACCAGCACGTGAGCGAGCCCCCCGTCCCGCCCAGCACGATCATCCCGAGCATCTCGCCTGCGCTCGACGCCGTCGTCCTGCACGCGTTGGCCAAAGACCGCTTCGAGAGATTCCAGACCGCGGCCGAGTTCCGCTCCGACGTCGAGGCCGCCGCCGACGGGCGGGCGCCGAATCGTCGTCGCCCCGCCGCTGCCGCCGGCTCGACGCTGTTCGGCGTCAACCCCGCCGCGGCGGCGGGCAGCGAGGCGGCGCTGAAAGAGCTCGCCTCCGACGACAACACCCGCCCGCAGCGCACTCAGACCCGACCTCCGGTCGCCTGGATCTGGGCCGGCATCGTCCTGGTCGCCATCGTCATCGTCGCCGTCGTCTTCTGGGTCGTCAATCTGACTCCTCCCGTGGTCGACAACACGCAGTCCGCGCGCATCCCCGATCTCGTGGGGGTCAGCTACGAAGAGGGCTCCGCCGAGCTCGGCGAGCTCGGACTCGACGTCACCCGGGCCGAGATGCCCGACGACACCGTGTCCGAGGGCGACATCGTCTCGACCGATCCGACCTCGGGCATGTCCGTCCCTCTCGACACCACCGTCACGGTCACCGTCTCCACCGGCCCCCAGCTGGCGGCCGTGCCCGACATCGTCGGCTCGCAGGTCGACGCGGCCTGGGTGTCGTTGTCCGATGCTGGCTTCACGCAAGGCCAGCAGACCACGGACTACTCGCCCGACGTCGCCCAGGGCGCGGTCATCTCGGCCGACCCGGCGACGGGCACGGAGGTGCCGACGGGCAGCACGGTCGATCTGATCGTCTCGAACGGGCTCGTCAACGTCCCCGATGTGACGGGGCAGTCGACCGTCGACGCGAACACGCAGCTCGGCGAGCAGCTGCGACTCGTCGTGACGCTCGAGTCCGACTTCACCTGCTCGGGCGGCGTCGTCGCCGGGCAGACGCTCGCACCCGGCGATCAGCCGCAGGGTTCGGCCATCACCCTCCGGGTCTGCAGCGGCTGACCGAGCGAGCGCGCGAGCGCTGCCGAGTCACGCCAGCCCGCCTCGAACCGCGTTCGCGAAGATGAACCGCGATGTACCGCGGTTCATCTTCGCGAACGCGGTTCATCGACATCGCACCCACCCCGGTCCACCTGACCCGTCGCGCCGCCCGGCGCCCGCCGTGGGCTCAGCGCGCCCGCTCTCAGCTGAGGTCGAGCAGCGGTGACAGCCCTCGGGCCGTGACCTTCGCCTCGGGCAGCCCCGCCTCGCCGAGCCAGTTGCCGATCATCTGGTAGCCGCCCTCGGTCAAGACCGACTCGGGGTGGAACTGCACGCCGTACACGGGTGCACTCCGGTGCCGTAGGCCCATGATGATGCCGCCCGTCGTCCGTGACGTGACCTCCAGGGCCTCCGGCACGGTCTCGTCGACGACGGCGAGCGAGTGGTAGCGCGTCGCGGTGAACGGCTGCGGCACGCCGTCGTAGAAGGGGCTGTCGTCGTGCGTCACGGCCGAGGTCTTGCCGTGCATCAGCTCTTCGGCGTGGGTCACCGTCGCACCCAGCGCCTCGGCGATCGCCTGGTGCCCGAGGCAGACTCCGAGCAGCGGCTTGTCGACCTGCAGGGCGGCGTTCACGACGTCGATCGACACCCCGGCGGCCGCGGGCGTGCCCGGACCGGGCGAGAGCAGCACGGCGTCGTAGTCGCCGATGCGCGCGGCCGCGTCGCGACCCGAGAAGGAGTCGTTGCGGACGACCTCCGTCTCGGCGCCCAGCTGCTGCAGGTAGCCGTTGAGGGTGTACACGAAGCTGTCGTAGTTGTCGACGACCAGGATGCGCGTCATGGGTTCTCCACAGTGACGTCGGGGGCGGGCAGCAGCTCGTTGACGGCGGGGAAGACCCACTCGACGAGTGCGAAGAGGACCGCTGCGAGCAGGACCAGCACTATCACCAGCCGCACCCACCACGGACCCGGAAGAATACGCCACAGGGCTGCGTACATGATCAGCTCCCCACACCGGTGGCGGCGAGCCCGGCCGGAGGCCCGGCGGAGAGCGGCTGCCACGAATCGAAGACGCCGTAGGCGACGATGCGCTCCTGGGCGGTGAACATCGGATTGCAGCTGGTCAACGTGATGAGTCGCTCGCCCGAGGCGGACGAGACGTCCGGGGCGTCGGGCACCGGCTGCAGCACCGACACCTGGGTCGCCTGGACGTACTGCAGATTGCGGAAGCCGTAGGTGTACCAGCCGTCCTTCGTCTCGACGTACATCTTGTCGCCCGCACGGAGGTCCGCGATCGCGTTGAACGGGGCGCCGTAGGTCGTCCGATGCGCGGCGATGCCGAAGTTGCCGACCTCTCCCGGCATCTGCGTCTGGTCGTAGTGCCCGATCCCGACCGTGTTGAGGGTCTTGACCGTGCTCGTGCCCCCGGCGATCGGCACGGCGTAGTCGTCGCCGAAGCGCGGCACGTAGAAGTTCGCGAACTCCTCGGCCTCCGTCGGCTGCTCGCCCACCGGCGGATCGCCGAACGACCCGTCGGCGTCGGGCTCTCTCGCCGGCCCGGCCTCCTGCTCGAAGCGCTCACTGAGACTCGACGCCTGATCGCGGTGCTCGCCGGCGACGACGAGGTCGTTGAACCACTGCTGCCACCCGATGAAGAGCAGCACGAGCGCACCGGCCGTGATCAGCAGCTCACCGACGACACCCACGAAGGAGGTGCGGTGAGGGGCCCGACGCGACCGCGGCTTCCGACCGGGTCGGCGCTGGTCGTCGGTCATGGCTCGATTCTAGGTGCAGGCCCTCGGGGGCCGGCCGTCTCGGAGACGGCTGTGGACGGATCGACCTCCCCCGCGCCTCCTGAAGGCCCCACGGTATGATGTCGGCCATGGCCAAAGACACGAACCGCACCTCGAAGCCCATCGATCCGCGCGAGACGCGCACGGCCGCAGACGCCCCGAACCCGGTGTGGTTCAAGCCCGTCATGTTCGGCTTCATGCTGATCGGGCTCGCCTGGATCGTCGTCTTCTACGTCAGCCAGAGCACGCTGCCCGTGCCGTCGATCGGCTCATGGAACATCCTCGTCGGCTTCGGCATCATGTTCATCGGGTTCCTGATGACGACCCGCTGGCGCTAGAACACACCTTCGGACTTACACGGATGTAACTATCCCCAGTGTTAATAAACCTGTGGATAACTTTCTGTGGACAACGGTGTGAAAAGTCCCGGCCCGGCCACGAACGACAGAAGAGGCGGCTCCTGAACGGAGCCGCCTCTTCTGTCGTCTGCGTGTTCGAACCCTCGCCGGGTCAGATGATGCCGTAGGCCTGTGCCAGTTCGTACGAGCGCCAGAACACGATCGCGAGCACGACGACGCCGATCCCGGCGATCGCGGCGGTCTGGACCGCGCGCTTCGACCGATGCCGGGTCTTCGAGAACACGAACGCGACCGCGGCACCGGCCACGAGGCCGCCGACGTGCGCCTGCCACGAGACGTTCGGCAGGACGATGCCGATCACCAGGTTGATGCCGACCAGAACCAGCAGCTGCACCCCGTTCGAGCCGCCCAGACTGCGGGCGATCACGAAGAACGCCGCCATGAGGCCGAAGATGGCCCCGGAGGCGCCGATCACGCTCGACAACGGAGCGATCAGCGAGACCGCTGCCGCGCCTCCTACCCCGCTGATGAAGTACAGCGCCAGGTAGCGACCTCGGCCCAGCGTCCGCTCGAGCTGCCCGCCGAAGATGAACAACGCGTACATGTTGAACAGCAGGTGCAGCAGACCGGCGTGCGCGAACAGCGACGTGACGAGTCGCCACGGCTGCGTGATCTCGAACGGCGCCGAGAACGACAGCTGGTTCGTCAGAGCGGAACCGAAGACGAACTGCAGCACGTACACGAGCACGCTGACGCCGATCAGCGAATACGTCGCCACGGGCGCACCGCTCGCCGACGCGCTCCGCATGCGGGTCACGACGGCGGGCTGGACCCGCGGGGCGTTGCTGCGCGCCTCACGGACGCACTCCGGGCAGTGCACACCGACGGCCGCCGGTGTCTGGCACTGCCCGCAGATGGTCCGTCCGCAGCGCTGGCAGAGCACGAAGCTCTGCCGATCGGGGTGTCGGTAGCAGAAGTTGCCCGCATCCGACGGAGAGGGTCGCGTCACTTAGACCTCGTCGATGGTGACGCTCTGGATGACGACGTCCTCGAGGGGCTTGTCGCGAGCGTCGGTCTTGACCGCCTCGATGGCGTCGACGACCTTCTTGGACTCGTCGTCGGCCACCTCGCCGAAGATGGTGTGCTTGCCTTGCAGCCAGGGGGTGGCGACGGTCGTGATGAAGAACTGCGAACCGTTGGTGCCCTTGCCGCCCTGGGTGCCGGCGTTGGCCATGGCGAGGACGTACGGCTGGCTGAAGTCGAGCTCGGGGTTGATCTCGTCGTCGAACTGGTAGCCGGGGCCGCCGATGCCCTGGCCGAGCGGGTCGCCGCCCTGGAGCATGAAGTCCTTGATGATGCGGTGGAAGACGACACCGTCGTAGAGCTTGTCGGTGCTGACCTTGCCGGTGCCCGGGTGCTTCCACTCGATGGTGCCGGTGGCGAGGCCGGTGAAGTTGGCGACGGTCTTGGGGGCGTGGTTGCCGAACAGGTTGACCTTGATCGTGCCGAGCGAGGTCGTCACGGTGGCAACAGAAGTGTGCTTTGACATGGGCCTCATTCTTTCACAGGGGCCCGTCGACCTCAGGGTGGGTACAGAATTCGTGGTGTTCCCTGTCAGGTTGCGTCGTGCCAGGATGGAGGAGCCAGTATCCCTCTGGCCCCGTTGCCTACTCGTTGGAGGAACACTGTGGCCCTGTCACGCAAGCAGAAGAAGGAACTGAAGAAGTTCAAGAAGCACGCGTCCGACGTGTGGACGGAGCAGCGCGAGGTGCTCGGCCACGCTGGCAAGGTCCTCGTCGACGTCCGCGACGCCGGAGTGAAGGCCGCCAACAAAGAGGTCGTGCCCCGGGTCCGCTCCGCGGTGGACAACAACGTCCGCCCGGCCGTGTCGACCGGTCTCGCCGCCGGCAGCAAGTACGCGACCAAGGCTCAGGACCGCCTGAAGCACGACGTGTACCCGAGCGTGCAGTCGTACCTGAACGGTCTCGACATCACGAACGACCCCAAGGTGCAGAAGGCCGTCAAGAACGCCAAGAAGCAGGGCGCGAAGGTCGCGAAGAAGTACGCTCCCGCCCCCAAGAAGTCGGGCCCCGGCGTCGGCGGCGTGCTGCTGATCGGCGTGGGCGTCATCGCGCTCGGCGCTCTCGTCTTCGCCGCCGTGCAGACGCTCCGTGCCGACGACGAGCTCTGGGTCGCGGACGACGACGCCGACACGAAGGCTTAGTCTCCCCCGAACCACCGAGAGGGCCCGCATCCACCGGATGCGGGCCCTCTCGCCGTCCGGAGCCGGCAGACGCTGAACCACGACTCATGCGGCGGGTTCCCGTCATCCGTGGCGGGTCAGCGCTGACCCGCCACGGATGACGCGAACCCGCCGAACCGGACTGCACGGCCCCGAGCACCGAGTCTTCGAGCCCAGCGCCCCGAGCCCCGAGCCCCGAGCCCCGAGCCACGCGAGCACAGACAAGAAATCCCCGCTGCCCGAGGACATCGGGGAGCGGGGAAAGAAGTACTTCTCGTGGAGCCTAGGAGAATCGAACTCCTGACATCCTGCTTGCAAAGCAGGCGCTCTACCAACTGAGCTAAGGCCCCGTGGAGCTGGGGTTTCACCCGCTGGTGGATCTCACGGGAGTGGGGCTAACAGGACTTGAACCTGTGACCTCTTCGTTATCAGCGAAGCGCTCTAACCGCCTGAGCTATAGCCCCCGAACCGTCGTAAAGCCTACAACACCACGACGGAGTTTCCGAATCGTCGACGCGGCGGCCGCGTCGACGATTCGCTGGAACGGATCAGTTGTTGGTGAAACCGACGAGGAGACCGCCGGTCACACGCACACTGAGGTTGTAGAGCACCGCGACGATGGCGCCGATCACGGTGCCGATCACGACGTTCAGGATGGCGACGACGATCGCGAAGAGCATGACCTGGCCGATGCTGAACGACTCTTGGATCGAGAAGTCCTGATCGCCGAGGATGTCGCGCAGCAGCTGGTCCAGGTCGTTGAAGATGCCCGTCTGGTTGAGGATCAACCAGATCAGGAACGTCGCGACGACGGTGATGATGCCCAGGGCGACCGCGATCAGGAACGAGAGCTTCACGACCGACCAGAAGTCGATGTAGACCAGCTTCAGCCTGACCTGCTTGGTGCCCGCAGGTCGCTTGGCTTTGCGCTGGAGTCGCTCGGCGACACTACTCATTGATCGGTTCCTCTCCGGTGGTGCCGTCGTTCGGCACATCGGTCGTCGTGGCGTCGGTGTCGACGGCGTCGATCACGTCTCCGGGACTGACGGCCGGTACGGCCTCGTTGTCACCGACGGCATCGATGACAGCCTCGTCGGACTGTGCCACGAGGTTGCGCTCGGTGTTGCGCGCCACGGCGATGATCCGATCATCTGCGGCGAACCGTGCGAACACGACACCCATGGTGTCGCGGCCCTTGGCAGGCACTTCGGCCACGGCAGACCGTACCACCTTGCCGCTCGACAGCACCACGAGCACCTCGTCGTCCTCGCCCACGATGAGTGCGCCGGCGAGGTCGCCCCGCGCCTCCGCGAGCTTGGCGACCTTGATGCCGAGACCGCCTCGGTTCTGCACCCGGTACTGGTCGGCGGCGGTGCGCTTGGCGTAGCCGCCCTCGGTCACGACGAACACGTAGCCCTCGTCGTCCGAGACCGACGCCGACAGCAGCGTGTCGCCCTCGCGGAAGGTCATGCCCTTCACACCCGACGTCGACCGACCCATCGGACGCAGCGAGTCGTTCGTCGCCGTGAAGCGGAGCGACATCCCGTGGCGGGAGACGAGCAGCAGATCGTCGTGTTCGTCGACCAACAGGGCGGAGACGAGCTCGTCGTCGTCGCGCAGGTTGATCGCGATGATGCCGCCGGTGCGGTTCGTGTCGTACTCGGTGAGCGCGGTCTTCTTGATCAGACCGTCGCGGGTGGCTAGCACCAGGTACTGGGCCACCTCGTAGTCGCGGATGTCGAGCACCTGCGAGATCTGCTCGTCGGGCAGCATCGCGAGCAGGTTCGCGACGTGCTGGCCCTTCGCGTCGCGACCGGCCTCCTGGAGCTCGTAGGTCTTGGCGCGGTACACGCGACCCTTGTTCGTGAGGAACAACAGCCAGTGGTGCGTGGTGGTGACGAAGAAGTGGTCGACGACGTCGTCGGCGCGCAGCTGCGCACCCCGCACGCCCTTGCCGCCGCGGTGCTGGCTGCGGTAGTTGTCGCTGCGGGTGCGCTTCACGTAACCGCCGCGGGTGATGGTGACGACCATCTCCTCTTCGGGGATGAGGTCCTCGACGCTCATGTCGCCGTCGAAGCCGAACATGATCTCGGTGCGCCGGTCGTCGCCGAACTTCTCGGTGATCTCGGCCAGCTCGTCGCTGACGATCGTGCGCTGGCGCTCGGGCTTCGCGAGGATGTCCTTGTAGTCGGCGATCTCGCGCTCGAGCTTGTCGGCGTCCTCCTGGATCTTCTGCCGCTCGAGGGCGGCCAGACGGCGCAGCTGGAGGTTGAGGATGGCCGAGGCCTGGATCTCGTCGACCGTGAGGAGGTCCATCAGGCCGACCCGCGCCTCCTCGACGGTGGGCGACCGGCGGATCAACGCGATGACCTCGTCGAGGGCGTCGAGCGCCTTCAGGTAGCCGCGCAGGATGTGCACGTCGGCTTCGGCCTTCTTCAGACGGAAGCGGGTGCGCCGCTGGATGACGTCGATCTGGTGATCGACCCAGGCCGAGATGAAGCCGTCGAGCGCGAGCGTGCGCGGGATGCCGTCGACGATCGCGAGCATGTTCGCGCCGAAGTTCTCTTGCAGCGACGTGTGCTTGTAGAGGTTGTTCAGCACGACCTTCGCGACCGCGTCGCGCTTGAGCACGATGACGAGTCGCTGACCGGTGCGACCCGAGGTCTCGTCGCGGATGTCGGCGATGCCGCCGACGCGACCGTCTTTGACGAGCTCGGCGATCTTGATCGCCAGGTTGTCGGGGTTGACCTGGTACGGCAGCTCGGTGACGACGAGGCAGGTGCGACCCTGGATCTCTTCGACGTTGACGACGGCGCGCATCGTGATCGAGCCGCGACCCGTGCGGTAGGCGTCCTGGATGCCCTTGACGCCGAGGATCTGCGCACCCGTCGGGAAGTCGGGCCCCTTGATGCGCTGCATGAGCGCCTCGAGCAGCTCTTCGCGCGACGCCTCGGGGTTCTCGAGGTACCACTGCGCACCCGACGCGACCTCGCGCAGGTTGTGCGGCGGGATGTTCGTGGCCATGCCGACCGCGATGCCGACCGAGCCGTTGACGAGCAGGTTCGGGAACCGGCTGGGCAGGATGGCCGGCTCTTGCGTGCGGCCGTCGTAGTTGTCTTGGAAGTCGACGGTGTCTTCGTCGATGTCGCGGACCATCTCGAGTGCGAGCGGCGCCATCTTGGTCTCGGTGTACCGCGGTGCCGCGGCGCCGTCGTTGCCGGGCGAGCCGAAGTTGCCCTGGCCGAGCGCGAGCGGGTAGCGCAGGCTCCACGGCTGGACCAGACGCACCAGCGCGTCGTAGATCGCCGTGTCGCCGTGCGGGTGGAACTGACCCATGACGTCGCCGACGACGCGCGAGCACTTCGAGAACGCGCGGTCGGGGCGGTACCCGCCGTCGTACATCGCGTAGATGACCCGGCGGTGCACGGGCTTCAGGCCGTCGCGGACCTCGGGCAGCGCGCGCCCGACGATGACGCTCATCGCGTAGTCGAGGTACGAGCGCTGCATCTCGAGCTGGAGGTCGACCTGCTCGATGCTGTCGCGCTTCAGCGCCGCCGCGAAGGTGGGCGTGACCTCGGGGTCGGTGCCCTCGGGGGTGTCTGTCGGCTCGTCGGCCATGATTCTCCGTTTGTCGTCGTCGGCCCCGATCTGCTCCGCGGGGCGCGGATGTCCTCCGGATCACCGGAGGCGCGTGTCAGATGTCGAGGAAGCGCACGTCTTTCGCGTTCTGCTGGATGAAGTTGCGTCGCGACTCGACGTTCTCGCCCATCAGGGTGTCGAAGATCGTGTCGGCGGCCGCGGCGTCCTCGAGGGTCACCTGCAGCAGGGTGCGGGTCTCCGGGTCCATCGTGGTCTCCCACAGCTCCTTGTAATCCATCTCGCCGAGGCCCTTGTAGCGCTGGATCGCGTTCTCCTTGGGGATCCGCTTGCCGGCGGCGCGACCCGACACCAGCACGGCGTCGCGCTCGGCGTCGCTGTAGACGTACTCGTGCGGCGCGTTGCTCCACTTGAGCTTGTAGAGCGGCGGCTGTGCGAGGTAGACGTAGCCGAGGTCGATCAGCGGACGCATGTAGCGGAACAGCAGGGTCAGCAGCAGCGTCGTGATGTGCTGGCCGTCGACGTCGGCGTCGGCCATCAGCACGATCTTGTGGTACCTGGCCTTGTCGGGGTCGAAGTCCTCGCCGATGTCGGCGCCGAAGGCCTTGATCATCGCCTGGACCTCGTTGTTGCCGAGCGCGCGGTCGAGACGGGCCTTCTCGACGTTGAGGATCTTGCCGCGGAGGGGCAGGATCGCCTGGGTCTCGGGGTTGCGCCCCTGCACGGCCGAACCGCCGGCCGAGTCGCCCTCGACGATGAAGATCTCGCTGAGCGAGGGGTCTTTGCTCTGGCAGTCCTTCAGCTTGCCGGGCATGCCGTTCGACTCGAGCACGCCCTTGCGTCGGGTCTGCTCGCGCGCCTTGCGGGCGGCCATGCGGGCCTGCGATGCGAGGATCCCCTTGCGGACGATCTCGGCGGCCTGACGCGGGTTGCGGTCGAACCAGTCGGTGATCTGGTCGAACGCGACCTTCTGCACGAACGACTTCGCCTCGGTGTTGCCGAGCTTCGTCTTCGTCTGACCCTCGAACTGCGGTTCGCCCAGCTTGATCGAGATGACGGCGGTCAGGCCCTCGCGGACGTCGTCGCCCGTGAGGTTGTCGTCCTTCTCCTTCAGCAGCTTGTTCTTCGGGTCTTTCGCGTAGCGGTTGACCAGCGTGGTGAGCGCCGCACGGAATCCCTCTTCGTGGGTGCCGCCCTCGTGCGTGTTGATCGTGTTCGCGTAGGTGTGGACGCTCTCCTGGTACGAGGTGTTCCACTGCATCGCGACCTCGAGCGAGATCTTCTTCTCGGTGTCCTCCTGCTCGAAGGCGATGATGTCGTCGTGGACGGTCTCGACCTTCTTCACCGTGTTGAGGTACTCGACGTAGTCGACGAGGCCCTTCTCGTAGTGGAAGACGTCGTGCCTCGGCTCGGCGTCGTCCTCTTGCACGCGCTCGTCGCTGAGCTCGATGCGGAGGCCCTTGTTCAGGAAGGCCATCTGCTGGAATCGGGTGCGGAGCGTCTCGTAGTCGAACTCGATGCTCTCGAAGATCTCGGCGTTGGGCCAGAAGGTGATCGTGGTGCCGGTGGTCTCGTCCGCCTCGCCCTTGGCGAGCGGCGCGACGGGCACACCGTCGGTGAAGCTCTGCCGGTACACGTTGCCCTGGCGGCGGACCTCGACGTCGAGCTCGCTCGAGAGCGCGTTGACGACGGAGCTGCCGACGCCGTGCAGACCACCCGAGACCGCGTAGCCGCCACCGCCGAACTTGCCGCCGGCGTGCAGCACGGTGAGGACGACCTCGACCGTCGACCGCCCCTCCACCGGGTGGATGTCGACCGGGATGCCGCGGCCGTTGTCGACGACGCGGACGCCGCCGTCTTCGCGCATCGTGATCTCGATGTGGTCGCAGTGCCCCGCGAGGGCCTCGTCGACCGAGTTGTCGACGATCTCGTACACGAGGTGGTGCAGACCCCGGGGCCCTGTCGAGCCGATGTACATGCCCGGTCGCTTGCGGACGGCCTCGAGCCCTTCGAGCACCTGGATGTCGCCGGCGCCGTAAGAGTGGTCGGGTTGGGCGTCGGTGGTGTCAGGTGACATGTGCGGGGAGGCTCCTGCCGGATGGGACGAGGGTGGAACGCCCGTTCTCCGAACCCCTGGAGAGGCCGGCGGACGACCTTCCGAGTCTACCGCAGGCCCGTCCGCGACGGGGCGAAATCCGCCCTCAGAGGGATTTTCTCCACCGCCTTGGACGATTCACCCTCGTCACCCGTAGGTATCGCGAGGACCACGCCCTGGAACCGATCTGGGACCGCGTTTCCAGGTCGGGGCGTTGGGTGCCAAGAATCGCACCGACTGGATGCCCGCCTCGGGGTACCTCTGGACGATGGTCGTGGTGACCTGTCCGCGCATCAGACGGAGCTGCGTCGCCCAGGCCGTCGAATCGCACTGCACGGTGAGCGTGCCGTCGTCGATCGACACCGGATGCGAGTGCCCCGAGAGCTCGTCGCCCACCAGCGCCGGCCACGCCTCCATCAGCTCGGACTGCGCGAGCGGCGAGTTCCAGCCCATCTCGGTCGTGACGCTGGCGAGCACGTCGGCGATGCCCCGTGGCTCGCGACCCGTGCCGAAAGGCTGACTCGGCGATCCGAGCTTGATGGCCTTGCGTCGTCGACCGTCGCGCGATCGGCTCGTGGGGTCGCCGAAGACCCGGCGGAACCGCAGATACACCCGCTGCGCCTCGTCGGCGGGCGGCAGCTCCACCGGCGGCAGCTGCGGGCCGGGGACCGGAGGAGGCGCGGCGCCGGTCTCGGACGGATCGGGCGCGTCGGTCACGGGGTCGCCTCGTCGACGATGGTGCCGGCCGCGATGCGCACGGTGTGCGCCTTCAGCCGCTGCGGCACGTCGCCCTCGACCGCGGCGGTGATGAGCACCTGCTCGTAGCCGGCGACCTCGTCGGCGAGACGCTCGCGGCGGGATCCGTCGAGCTCGGCGAACACGTCGTCGAGCACGATGACGGGGTCGCCGGTGGCCGACTCGGAGCGGACGACCGCCGCCGACGCGAGCTTCAATGCCAGAGCGAACGACCACGATTCGCCGTGGCTGGCGTAACCGCGTGCCGGGAGGCCGTTCAACGAGAGGAAGAGGTCGTCGCGGTGCGGCCCGACCAGGGTGAGACCGCGATCGAGCTCGGAGGGACGCACGCGGGCGAGCGCCTCGCGGAACACGTCGGCGACGGACTCGGCCGGGATCGCCTCGTCGGGGACCTCCGCGGCCGCCGCGGTCTCGTCGTCGGGGACGGACCCGCGGATGCTCAGCACGGTGGCGAGCCGGGCCCGGTGGTCTTCACCGGCCACGGCGGCGTAGGCGCGGGCGACCTCGGGGGCGAGATCGGCGGCCAGTCGATCGCGCGCGATGATGAGCTCGCTGCCGAGGGCGACGAGACGTTCGTCCCAGATGTCTAGGGTGCCGAGCTGACCGGCCTTGACGCCGCTGGCCCTGGCCGACTTGAGCAGGGTGTTCCGCTGCTTCAGCACCCGCTCGTAGTCGGTCTGGACGCCGGCGAAGCGAGGTGATCGGGCGACGAGCAGCTCGTCGAGGAACCGGCGGCGACCCGACGGTTCGCCTCGCACGAGCGCGAGGTCTTCGGGGGCGAACAGCACGCTGGTGAAGTAGCGCGGCAGCTCGCGGGGCTTGATCGCGCCGCGGTTGATCTGCGCCCGGTTCGCCGACGACCGGTTGATCTGCACCTCGGCGAGCAGCTCGCGACCGTCGGCCTCGAGTCGGGCCCGGACGATCGCGGAGTCGGCGCCCTGTCTGATGAGGGCGGCGTCGCTCGAGACGCGGTGCGAGCCGAGACTCGAGAGGTAGCCGAGCGACTCGACCAGGTTCGTCTTGCCCTGGCCGTTGCTGCCGACGAAGAGGTTCGGCCCGCGCGCGAGGCCGACTTCTGCAGTGGTGTAGTTGCGGAAGTCGGTGAGACTGAGATGCAGTACTCGCACGCGGGCCGGAGAGGCGCTAGGCCTTCTTGACCGCGTGGCCACCGAACTGGTTGCGCAACGCGGCGACGGCCTTCATGGTCGGCGAACCCTCGCCCTGACGCGAGACGAAGCGCGCGAAGATCGACGCGCTGATCGTCGGCATCGGCACGGCGTGGTTGATCGCCTCTTCGAGAGTCCAGCGACCCTCGCCGCTGTCCTCGACGTAGCCCGAGATCTCGGCGAGCTTCGGGTCGGCCTCGAGGGCGAGGACCATCAGCTCGAGCAGCCAGGAGCGCACGACGGTGCCGCGCTGCCAGGCCTTGAAGGTGCCGGGCACGTTCTTGATCAGGTCGGAGCGGGCCTCGAGGAGCTCGTAGCCCTCGCCGTAGGCCTGCATGATCGCGTACTCGATGCCGTTGTGGACCATCTTCGCGTAGTGACCGGCGCCGGTGTCGCCGGCGTGCACGAAGCCCTCCTCGCGGGGGCCCTCGGGGCGGAGCGCGTCGAAGATCGGCTGTGCGATGGCGACGTTCTCGGTGGAACCGCCGACCATGAGGCCGTAACCGTTGTCTTTGCCCCAGACACCGCCCGAGACGCCGGCGTCGATGTACTTGATGCCCTTGGCGCCGAGCAGCTTCTCGTTCGCGAAGTCGCTGGTGAACTTGCTGTTGCCGCCGTCGATGACCAGGTCGCCCTCGGAGAGCTCCTTGGAGAGGTCTTCGATGACGGCGGCGGTGATGTCACCCGCGGGGACCATCACCCAGACGATGCGGGGGCTGGGGAGCCCGGCGGCGAGATCGGAGAGCGTGGCGACGTCGGAGACGGCGGGGTTGGCGTCGTAACCGGTCACCTCGATGCCCTTGTCGCGGAGGCGGGCACGCATGTTGTTGCCCATTTTGCCGAGACCGACGAGGCCGATGTGCATAGGTTTCCTTTGTTCGTGGGAGGCGCGGGTGGGCGCCTGCTCTGGGGGGCGCGTCTAGCGCAGGAGGAGGTTGGGCTGCAGCAGGTACTTGTAGCTGTCAGCGCCTGCCTGGTCTTTGGAGGACTGACTGGTGATCAGCACCGGACCGGGCTTGTTCGGGTTCTCCGTCTTCGTGAAGGAGATGCGGACGAACTCGGAGTGGACTGCTCCGAGACCGTCGAGGAGGAACTGCGGCTTCAACGAGACCACGGTGTCCTCTCCCGTCAACAACGCATCGATCGACTCTGACGCCTGCGCCTGCTCGCTACCGATGGCCTCGAGGGTGAGGCCGTCGATGGTGAACGTGAACCTGAGGGCCGCCTCGCGCTCGAGGACGAGCGAGACGCGGCGGATGGACTCGACGAGCTCGGCCGTGTTGATCACGGCGTAGTTCTCGACGGTCTCGGGGAAGAGCCGCTTGACCGGGGGGAAGTTGCCCTTGATCAGCAGCGAGGTGACGGTCTTGTTGCCGGCCTGGAACGCGATGAGCTCGCGGTCGTCGCTGCCGGTGATCGACACGGAGACGGTGGTCGCGTTGCCGAAGGTCTTGCCGACCTCCTGCAGGGTGCGGGCCGGGACGAGCGCGGTGGTCGTCTCGGCGCTGGCGGCGGTGCCCGGGTCGAAGTCGATGCCTCGGACGGCCACGCGGTACCGGTCGGTGGCCACGAGCGAGAGCGCGTTCTCGGTGACCTCGAGCTGGACACCCGTGATGACCGGGGTGACGTCGTCGCGTGACGCGGCGACGGCGACCTGCGAGACGGCCAGTGCGAAGCGGTCGCCGGGTACGACACCCGACTGCTCGCCCACCGTCGGCAGCGTCGGGTACTCCTCGACGGGCATGCTCAGCAACGAGAAGTTGGCGGACCCGCAGCTGACCGCGATGCGGTTCTCCTCTGTGGAGAACGTGACGGGAGCGTTCGGCAGGCGACTCGCGATGTCCGCCAGCAGACGCCCGGAGACGAGGATCGTGCCGGGTTCGTCGACCTCGGCGGGGATCTGCGTCTGAGCCGAGACCTCGTAGTCGAACGACGACAGGGTGAGGCCGTCGGCGTCCGCCTCGATCAGCACCCCGCTCAGGATCGGCAGCGTGGTGCGCTGCGGAAGGAGCTTCACCGCGAAGGAGACGGCATCGCTGAAGACGTCACGGTTGACCTGGAACTTCACGCGGGGGACCCCTATCGACTACCTGCTCGTGGATGGCCGGTTAATACTGGCACAGCAATCGGCGCCCCGGACCCGTGGCCTCGAGGGCCCTCGATCCGTCCACAAGGTTGTCTCTCCAATGATTTCTTGTAATGAGGATTAACAGTCTTAACCGTTGTGCACAGTGTGGATAACCTGTTAAAAACCCCGCGGCGACAGGGAACTACAACCGTGTGACTTGTGCACTCGGTGTGGACCGGAATCACAAACTCCGGGACGACCGCCGGTGGGGTCGAGGGCTGTTCCCACAGGGTCATGTCATCCGTGAACAACCGGCCCCCAAGTTATCCACCACTTTCCACAGGTTATCCACACTGTGGGATCGTCCGGTCTCCTGGGGTGCTGTTGCGCGCCTCCTGCAGGTCGACGAGACGACGAACGGGCGCCGACCGATGGTCGACGCCCGTTCGGACGGTGCTGCCGGGAGGTGACGATCTCGCCCCTCGACCGGGCCCTTATTTGTAGCGGGTGTCCTGTTTGATGCGGCTGGTGAGCTCGGTGACCTGGTTGTAGATCGACCGGCGCTCCTTCATCAGCTCGCTGATCTTCTTGTTCGCGTACATGACCGTCGTGTGGTCGCGGTTGCCGAACAGCTGACCGATCTTCGGCAGCGACAGGCTGGTCAGCTCGCGGCACAGGTACATCGCGATCTGCCTCGCGGTCGCGATCGCCTGCGACCGCGACGAGCCGTAGAGGTCGTCGACCGAGAGCTTGAAGTAGTCGGCGGTGTGGTTGATGATGTCGACCGGCGCGATGATGTTGTCTTCATCTAGCGTGATGAGGTCCTTCAGCACGGTCTGCACCAGCGCCAGGTCGACGGCCGTCCGGTTCAGGCTCGCGAACGCCGTGACCCGGATGAGCGTGCCCTCGAGCTCGCGGATGTTGCTCGACACCTTCGTGGCGATGAACTCGAGCACCTCGTCGCGGATCTGCAGCTTCTCGCTCTGCGCCTTCTTGCGGAGGATCGCGATGCGGGTCTCGAGGTCGGGCGCCTGCACGTCGGTGATGAGGCCCCACTCGAAGCGCGAGCGCATGCGGTCCTCGAAGCCGGTCAGGTGCTTCGGCGGCAGGTCGCTCGTGATCACCAGCTGCTTGTCGTGATCGTGCAGCGTGTTGAAGGTGTGGAAGAACGCCTCCTGGGTGCTGTCCTTCCCCTGCAGGAACTGGATGTCGTCGATCAGGAGGATGTCGATCTCGCGGTACCGCTGTTGGAACAGGTTCGAGCGGTTGTTCGCGATCGAGTTGATGAAGTCGTTCGTGAACTCCTCGCTGCTGACGTAGCGGACGCGGATGCCCGGGTACATCGTCTCGGCGTAGTGGCCGATGGCGTGGAGGAGGTGCGTCTTGCCCAGACCGGACGACCCGTAGATGAAGAGGGGGTTGTAGGCCTTGGCCGGCGCTTCTGCCACGGCGACCGCGGCGGCGTGGGCGAACCGGTTCGAGGCCCCGATGACGAAGTTGTCGAAGCTGTACTTCGGGTTCAGTCGCGAGTCGTTGCGCTTGCCCGTGGTCGGCGACTCGACCGGGGTGGGGACGAACGGGGCCTCGATGTAGTGGGCCGGCTCGGTCTGCTCGGGCTGCTGGGTGAGGGTGTCGGGCGTGATGTCGGGGTTGACCGTGATGGCGAAGCTCGCGACGGAGTCGTCGCCGAGCGCGGCGATCGACTCGAGGAGCGGCCCCCGGATGCGTTGTTCGAGCATGCCCCGGGTGAGGTCGTTGGGCACCTCGAGGTAGAGGGTGCCGCCCAGAACGCCCTTCGGCTCGACCAGGCTGATGAAGCCGTGCAGCTGGGGGGTGATGCGGTCGTCGGTGGTCAGACTCGCGAGCACGGACCGCCAGAGGTCCTGGACCGGATCGACGGTGTTCGCCACGGGGATTTCTCTTTCTGCCGGTGATCTGCGTGCTGGGCACGCCGTGCGCCCCGGGGGCGACGGCATCTCGGCGTACCGAGTTATGCACAGCTTTGTCCACGGGTCGGCGGTGGCCGATTCAGCCGGGAGTGGTGCTCGTTCCCCGTGTTTACGCGGATCCGGAGCGGGAGGTACCCACCCTAGTTCGGATGAGTATGTCTTCTGCAATCGGAGTTTTCAACACTGTGGATAAACTCGTTCGAGGCTGCCGTTTGACCGCAGGGCCGATGCCGCGTACTTTTAATCAGTTGATTTCAGCCAGTTGGGCTGTACAAGACTTCTCGGATCATGGCAGCAGGCCAGGTCCGCATCACTGGAGAAAACACCATGAGCAAGAGAACGTTCCAGCCGAACAACCGCCGCCGCGCCAAGAAGCACGGTTTCCGTGCTCGCATGCGCACCCGTGCGGGTCGCGCCATCCTCGCCGCCCGTCGTGGCAAGGGTCGCACCGAACTCTCCGCGTAGTCGCACCCGGTGTTGGCCAGAGCCAACCGGATCGTCCGCGCAGACGACTACCGAAACACCGTGCGCCGTGGCCGCAAGTCGGCCACGGCGCACTCGGTCGTCTACGTGCGTCGTCATGACGACGGCGGCGACGTCCGGTTCGGGTTCATCGTGGCCAAGACCGTGGGCAATGCGGTCGCCCGCAACACCGTGCGTCGTCGCCTCAAGCACGTCTGCCACGAGCTGCTGCCGTCGCTGCCTCCGGGCACCGACATCGTGATCCGCTCTTTGCCAGGCAGCGTCGACGTTTCCTGGTCTACCCTGCTGAGGGATATCTCAGGGGTCGTCGACAAGGTCGTGAAAGCGTGAGAGAACTCGTACTGTTCGTGTCGTTGCTTCCACGCAACGTCGCGATCGTCGTGCTCCGCGCCTACCGGGCGGTCATCTCCCCGCTCTACGGCGAGGTCTGCCGGTACTACCCGTCGTGCTCGCGGTACGCGCTCGAGGCGATCCAGCGGTACGGCGTCGTCGCCGGCTCCGCTCGCGGCGCCTGGCGCATCGCGCGGTGCAACCCCTGGGCGGCGGGCGGCATCGACGACGTCCCCGAACCGCGGTTCCAGAACTTCTCGATCACGGGCTCCGGCTTCGTGCTCCCCCGTCGTGCGGCTCGAGCCTCCGCT
Source organism: Frigoribacterium sp. CFBP9029 (assembly GCF_034045305.1). NCBI lineage: Bacteria > Bacillati > Actinomycetota > Actinomycetes > Micrococcales > Microbacteriaceae > Frigoribacterium > Frigoribacterium sp. CFBP9029. The sequence goes on along the minus strand of NZ_JAXCWB010000004.1, from coordinate 140,041 downwards.
CCCGTCGCACCGCACGGTCTCCTCGTACAGAGCCACGGAAAGGGCTGACCCGAACACCATGGGCTTCATCGACACCATCCTCTGGCCCCTCAAGTGGGTCGTCGAGGCGATCCTCGTCGGCTTCCACGAACTCCTGACCAGTGCGGGCATGGGCTTCGACTGGGGCGGAACGTGGGTGCTGTCGATCGTCGGCCTGGTGCTCGTCGTGCGAGCGCTGCTCATCCCGATCTTCGTCCGGCAGATCAAGAGCCAGCGACGCATGATGGAGATCGCGCCCAAGCTCAAGAAGATCCAAGACAAGTACAAGGGCAAGCGCGACCAGTTCAGCCGCGAGGCCATGTCGCGCGAGACCATGGCGCTGTACAAAGACACCGGCACCAACCCGCTCAGCTCCTGCCTGCCGCTGCTGATCCAGATGCCGATCTTCTTCAGCCTCTTCTCGGTGCTGCAGAACGCCCAGCGCGAGGGCGTCGGGGTCGGCCTGCTGAACCAGGCGCTCTCCACGTCGTTCGGCGAGGCGACCCTCTGGGGCGCACCGCTGAAGGAGACCTTCCTCAGCGCCACCACCTGGGAGGTGCGTCTCATCGCCGCCGGCATGGTCGTCGTCATGACCGCGTCGCAGTTCATCACCCAGCTGCAGATCGTCTCCAAGAACATGTCGCCCGAGACCAAGGCGAGCCCCATGTTCAAGCAGCAGCGCATGCTCCTCTACGTGCTGCCTCTCGTCTTCGTCTTCTCGGGTCTCTCGTTCCCCCTCGGCGTCATGTTCTACTGGCTGACCTCGAACATCTGGACGATGGCGCAGCAGTTCATCGTCATCCGCAACATGCCCACGCCCGGCAGCGAGGCAGCGCTCGCCCGCGAAGAGCGCCTCGCCCGCAAGCAGCAGCGCAAGGGCCAGGGTCTGCCCGCCATCACGGTGACCGAGATCGAGTCGGCTCCGGCCGTGCCGAAGACCACCCAGCGCACTCAGCCGGTGGGCAAGAACCGCGCCAAGAAGCAGAACGGCAACAAGAAGTGACGAGCGAGACGGACCACAACGACGTGACGAACACGCAGCCGACCGACGCCGAGGGCGTCGCCTCCGAGACCGAGTCCCCCGAGGAGGCGCGGGTCGACCCCAGTGCCGCCGAGGCCTCCGACGAGAACGCGACCAGCACCTCCTCGACGGGCGACCTCGACGAGGGCGAGATCGCCGCCGACTACATCGAAGAGCTGCTCGACATCTGCGACTTCGACGGCGACATCGACATCGAGGTCCGTGCCGGCCGCTCGTACATCTCGGTGGACTCGACGGGCGAGGGCAACCTCCGCGTGCTGTCGAAGCCGGACACGGTGAACGCTCTGCAAGAGCTGACGCGCATCGCGGTGCAGACCAAGACCGGCGAGTTCTCGCGGCTCATCCTCGACATCGGGGGCTCGCGCGCCATCCGCGAGGCCGAGCTCGGCGCCCTCGTCGACCGCGCGGTCGAGAAGCTCGAAGAGGGCGGCACCGCGGCGTCGCTGCCCCCCATGTCGTCGTACGAGCGCAAGCTGGTCCACGACATCGTGGCCGCCCGTGGCTTCACCTCGGAGTCCGAGGGCGAAGGCCGCGACCGCCACACCGTCATCACCCGCGCCTGAGTCGGCACGCCGAACGACCGATGGCCGACCAGAGCACCCTCGAGACCGAACCGGCCGTCGCCGCCGAGATCTTCGGCGACCGCATCGACGTGGTGCGGCAGTACGCACGTGATCTCGCCCAGTACGGCGAAGAGCTCGGTCTGATCGGCCCGCTCGAGCTGCCGCGGCTGTGGACGAGGCACATCGTCAACTCCGGTCTCGTCGCACCGCTCCTCGTCGACGGCCGCGTGGGCGACGTGGGGTCGGGTGCGGGTCTGCCCGGCCTGGTGCTCGCGGCCGCCCGACCCGGCGCGACGCTCGTGCTGATCGAGCCGATGGAGCGTCGCACGGACTGGCTGCGTGCCGAGGCCGGGCGAATGGGCCTGACGAACGTCGAGGTCGTGCGGGCTCGTGCCGAAGAGGTCGAGCTCGACGGCTGGCTCGACCAGGTGACCGCCCGCGCGGTGTCGGCGCTGTCGAAGCTGATCCCGCTGACCGCTCCCCTGGTCAAGACGGGCGGCCAGTTGCTGCTGATGAAGGGCGCGCGAGTCGATGCTGAGGTCGACGCCGCGCGCAAGGTCATCGCGAAGAACCATCTCGTCGATGTCGAGGTGCTCGAGCTGGGCGTCGGCGTGGTCGACCCGACCGAGACGACCAGGGTGTTCCGCGCCACCCTGGCGTGACCACCTTCAGGAGGCGCGATCCGGCTCCACAGGAGCCGATCTGAGCGCGATCGGTCACGTCGGGGTGCGACTCGTGGTGGCTGTAGCGCTGAGAGAGCGTTTGACGCATGCGACACCCGATCTGGTACCTGAACTACCCTTGATCAGGAGTTTCGACGGTTTGCGTGTTATCGCGCGCTCACCTCCGTGCTTTGTCGGTGCTGCAAGCTAAAGTTGAGCCAGTGCTCGACCTGTCGCCGCGCCTCCTCGGTGTTCGACTGTGTTCGTCGGGCGGCACCCACGTTGTTCCACGTGAAACATGGCGATTCGGAGAATCCATCCGGTGAGTTCCTCCACTGACTACGACGGCACCACTCCCCTGGCTCGGGAGCTCGCCGACCTGAACCGGCGCAAGGCGGCACTGTCGCGTGCGCCGCTTCCCCCGCCGGCGGAGACACGGGTCTTGACCGTGTCGAACCAGAAGGGTGGTGTGGGCAAGACGACGACGACGGTGAACCTCGCCGCCGCCCTGGCTCGCAGTGGCGCCCGCGTGCTCGTCATCGACCTCGATCCCCAGGGCAACGCCTCGACCGCTCTCGGAGTCGACCACCGGGCGGACACCCCGAGCGTCTACGATGTCATCGTCAACGACGGCAACATGGACGACGTCGTGCAGCAGAGCCCCGAGTTCGAAACCCTGTTCTGCATCCCGGCCACCATCCACCTCGCCGGTGCTGAGATCGAACTCGTCTCTCTCGTCGCCCGTGAGCAGAGGCTCCGCACGGCGTTGGAAGCGCACCTCGAGCGGACAGAGGCTGCGGGCCAGCGCTACGACTACGTGTTCATCGACTGCCCGCCGTCACTGGGTCTCCTCACCATCAATGCGTTCGTCGCTGCAGGAGAAGTCCTGATCCCGATCCAGTGCGAGTACTACGCGCTGGAGGGGTTGAGCCAGCTGCTCCGCAACATCCAGCTGATCGAGAAGCACCTCAACCCGCGTCTGGCCGTGTCGAGCATCCTGCTGACGATGTACGACGGGCGCACGAACCTGGCGCAGCAGGTCGTCGCCGACGTACGCGAGCACTTCCCCGAGGAGGCGCTCAAGACGCTGATCCCCCGCTCGGTGCGGATCAGCGAAGCCCCTGGTTACGGGCAGACCGTGATCAGCTACGACCAGAACTCCCCCGGGTCGATCTCGTACCTCGAGGCGGCCGCCGAACTCGCACACCGAGGAGCACCCCAGTAGTGGCTACGAAGAGAACCGGACTCGGGCGCGGCATCGGCGCTCTCATCCCCGTGAACGACGAGACACAGGGACGCCCTGTCGACGTGTTCTTCCCCACGGCGCAGCAGACGGCGGAAGACCTGGTCGCGGTGCCTGGGGCTCGGTTGGCGAACCTCAATCCCCTGGACGTGGTTCCGAACGCGAAGCAGCCGCGCACGGAGTTCCGTGACGAGGAGCTGGCTGAGCTCGTGACGTCGATCCGCGAGGTCGGTGTGCTGCAGCCCATCGTCGTACGGCCCCTGCCGAACAAGGGCAAGAAGACGACGCCGGTGCAGTACGAGCTCGTCATGGGCGAGCGCAGACTCCGCGCGACGAAGGAGCTGGGTCTCGCGACGATCCCGGCGATCGTCAAAGACACCGCTGACGACGCGATGCTGCGTGATGCTCTGCTGGAGAACCTGCACAGGGCTGAGCTGAACCCGCTGGAGGAAGCATCCGCCTATCAGCAACTTCTTGCCGACTTCGGCATCACTCAGGATGAACTCGCCACTCGCATCGGCAGAAGCCGACCTCAGATCACGAACACGCTGCGCCTTCTGAGGCTGCCGGCCAGTGTGCAGCGCCGGGTGGCTGCGGGCGTGCTGTCGGCCGGTCATGCACGGGCGATCCTGTCGACGGGCGACCCCGTGCTGATGGAGCGTCTCGCGGAGAAGATCGTCAACGAGGATCTCTCCGTCCGACAGGCTGAGGCGATCGCTGCAGGGTCTCCGGCCAAGGCCAAGACCACCAAGGCGGCCGGCCGCCACCAAGCGCACCTCGACGAGATCGCCGAGGGCCTCGGCGACCGGCTCGAGACACGGGTAAAGGTCAACCTGGGTGCGCGAAAGGGGTCGATCACCATCGACTTCGCCACGATCGACGACCTGAACCGTATCCTGGGCGAATTGGGCCAGGATCCCGTGGTCTGAGGTCGAACTGGCCGTCTCGGCGGTCGTGTTTCACGTGAAACGCCCCCTCCTTGGAGGGGGCGTTTCGACGTCGAGGATGCTGGGCAGTCCTGTTACTTACACTGGCTGCGTACAGACCCGATTCATCGCCTGGCTTGGTAGGTGGGCCTGCCCTTCAGTCTCGCCCTGGCCCGGGTCCGGGCACCGTTCGTTGTCGCGGTCATACCGTGCAGGGGCGTGCACGGCGATCTAGAGGGTCTGCTCGTCTCTGCGATAGCCATGCTGTGATGCTCGTCGCTGGACGCCGATGCGCTGTTACATGTCTGTGAACAGCAGTTTCGACGGTACGACTTGTTCTTCCGTGCTGTGTCGGGATATCCGAGTCGCCGATCGTGGCGCGACGCCCGAGCAATACATCCGCAGGGCCATGCGACGGGCAGGACTGCGGCGATCTAACTTGCGGCTGTGTCAGGACACCACGGAGAGGGCGCATGTGGTTGCGCAGGTATGTGAATCGATGGCGGTGGTCCATCTACGCATAGTCGCCTGCGCCGGTGCGCCGGTGTGCCGGCGCGGAAGTGCGGAGGTGCGCAGGTGCGCGGGTGTTCGAGAGGGAGGTGCCGGGTCCGCGGGTGGGCAGGCACGCAGCGTGCAAATACGAGGTGCTGGGTTCGGGATCCGGGGTCCGGGGTGTGCGGGTGCGCGGGTGCCGGGTGCCAGGTACCAGGTGTCAGGTGCGATGGTCCGTGTGTCGTCGGTCAAGTCGGTACGTTTCACGTGAAACCGGACCGGCGCACGTGCCTCAGTAGTGCGACGTGGCACATGGAGGAGTTTTAACGCGAGAGAGTGCCGGACTTTCACCGAGTTTCACGTGAAACACAGACACACAGAGCGGTGAGGCAGGCCTACTGGTGCTCGCGCACAGCCTTCTCGGCCAGCGCGGCATAGACGAGGCCCAGCTCGAAGCCGGCCGCATCGAGCGCCATGGGCACGAGAGAGGTCTCGGTGAGCCCGGGCAGCACATTCACCTCGAGGAACCACGCCGCACCGGTCGCATCGACGATGAGGTCGACCCGCGACAGGTGCCGCAGCCCCAGCGCCTCGTGTACGGCGACCGCCGCGCGGGCCGCGCCCGCAGCAGCGTCATCATCGAGACGAGCGGGCGTGAAGAAGGTGGTCTCCCCCGCGTTGTAGCGCGCGTCGAACCCGTAGAAGCCGCTCCGCGGCACGATCTCCACAGCCGGCAGCGCCGTCGGACCATCACCGGTGTCGATGACCCCGACTGCGATCTCGGTGCCGGTGATCTTCTGCTCGACGATCACGTCGTCGCAGTACGTGTAGGCGTCGACCATCGCACGGGGCAGGCCATCTGCGGACTCGACGACCGTGACTCCCTGCGCCGAGCCTCCTCGGGCCGGCTTCACCACGACGGGCACCGGGTGCTCGTCGGCGATCGCTGCGAGGACTCCTGCTGCGCCCAGTTCGCGGAAGGCATCGTGCGACAGGGTGAGCCCTCGAGGGGTCAGAACCCCGGCGCGACGGGCGAGTTCTTTGGCGGTGGGCTTGTCCCACGCGAGACGCGCCGCGGCGGAGGTGCTGCCGACGAACGGGATGTCCAGCGCCTCGAGCAGGCCCCGCAGAGCGCCGTCCTCACCGCTCGCCCCGTGCAGCACCGGCCACACGACGTCTGGCCGCGTCTCGGTCAGGTGAGCCAGCAGGGTCGCATCGGGATCACGCAGCTCGACCGTGATGCCGTGGGAGGTGAGACTGTCGACCACGCGCCTCCCTGATCGCAGAGACACGTCTCGCTCGTGCGAGATGCCGCCGGCGAGGACGGTGACGTTGCGCAGAGGGCTCGAGTTCATGGCCGGTGATCCTTCGGGAGAGTGAGCGGTGTTACGGGTAAAGGCCTGATCAGGAGATGTTCGGCGGCGGCATCGTGACGCCCTCGCGCTGACGGCTGGGCTTGCCGAGCTGCGCCCCCGAGAACGTGTTGAGCAGATCGAGCTCGCCGTTGATGACGGTCGCCAGCCGGGCCACGCCGACCTTGATCATCTCGGAGGTCGGGTAGCAGAACGACAGACGGATGTTCTGCCGACCTCCTCCGTCGGCGTAGAACGCCGTACCGGGCGTGTAGGCGACGAGCTCCTTGACGGCCCGCGGCAGCATGGCCTTCGAGTCGAGCTCGTCGGGCAGCGACAGCCACACGAAGAAGCCGCCCTCGGGGCGCGTCCAGCTGAGCGACGGCAGGTACTCCCCCAGGGCCGACAGCATGGCGTCGCGCCGCTCGCGGTAGAGATCGCGGAAGATGTCGATCTGCCCCCGCCAGTCGGCCTGATCGAGGTACTCGGTGATGACGAACTGACCGAACGAGTTCGGCGACAGGGTGGCCGACTCGTTCGCGAGGATCAGCTTCTCGCGGATCGCGTGCGGCGCCAGAGCCCAGCCGACGCGGAACCCGGGTGCGAGCGTCTTCGAGAACGAACCGAGGTAGATGACGCCCTCGTCGTCGACCGAGCGCATGGCCTGCGGGGCCGGCTCGTCGAACGACAGCAGCCCGTACGGGTTGTCTTCGAGCACCAGGATGCCCGCACTGCGGCAGATCTCGAGGATCTCGAGTCGACGGGCCCACGAGAGCGTGACACCGGCCGGGTTGTGGAAGTTGGGGATGGTGTACAGGAACTTGATCGTGCCGCCCCGCGAGGTGACGGCCGTGATCGCCTCTCGCAGCGCCTCCGGGATCAGCCCCTCGTCGTCCATCGCGACGTGCTGAACATCGGCCTGGTACGCCTTGAAGACGCCCAGGGCGCCCACGTAGCTCGGCGACTCGGCCAGCACGACGTCGCCCGGGTTGATGAACAGCCGGGTGACCAGGTCGAGCGCCTGCTGCGAGCCGGTCGTGACGACGACGTCGTCGGCGCTGCCGCGGATCCCCTCCATCGCCATGATCTGCATGATGTGCTCGCGGATCGCCGGTGTGCCCTGCCCCGAGCCGTACTGGAGCGCCATCGCGCCCCCGCCCTTCGACATGACGCGGTCGATCGAGCCCGTGACGAGCTCACGGGGCAGGGCCGACACGTAGGGCATGCCGCCGGCCAGGGAGACCACCTCGGGGCGGGAGGCGACGGCGAACAGGGCTCGGACCTCGGAGGCGCTCAGGCCGGCCGTGCGGTCGGCGTACGAGTCGTACCACGGATCGAGGTTGGTGCCCTTGTCGCTCATCTGCGTCCTTAACGGTCGGAGGGTGAATCGCTCAAGACTATGCCTGGTGCGGCGGTGAGACCACGAGAGCCCGCCCAGCGTGGTGCTGGGCGGGCTCTCGATGCGGTCTCTCGACTACGCCAGGAACTCCGCCAGGTCGGCCTCGAGGGCCTGCTTGGGCTTCGCGCCGATGACGGTCTTGACGACCTCGCCACCGCGGTAGACCTTCATGGCGGGGATCGAGGTGATCTGGTACTTCGCCGCGGTCTGCGGGTTGTCGTCGACGTTCAGCTTGACGATCTCGATCTTGTCGGAGTGCTCGGCCGCGATCTGGTCGAGGATCGGCGAGACGGCGCGGCACGGGCCGCACCACTCGGCCCAGAAGTCGACCAGGATCGTCTTGTCGGAGGTGATGACGTCGCTCTCGAAGGACGCGTCGGTGACTGCCTTGGCGGTGCTCATGGTGGTTCCTTTCGTCGTGGGGACTGTTAGGGCTGTGGGGTTCGCGAGACGGTGACCGGGGGTCCGGTCAGACGCCCACCGCGACGGACTCGGCCGTGTCGATGCCCTCGGCCGCGCCCTCGGTGTTCTCGGCTAGAAACGTCTGGTCGAGGCTCGCCAGGAAGTGCTCGGCGTCGAGCGCCGCGACGACACCGGAGCCGGCGGCGGTGGCCGCCTGGCGGTAGGTCGCGTCGATGACGTCGCCGGCCGCGAACACGCCGCGCAGGTTGGTCTTCGAGCTGCGGCCCTCGACGGCGATCGTGCCGTCGACCGTGAGGTCGAGCTGGTTGTGGACGAGGTGCACGCGCGGGTCGTTGCCGATCGCGATGAAGAGACCGTCGAGGTCGAGGTCGCTGGTGCTGCCGTCGACCGTGTCGGTCAGCTGCACGCCCGTGGCCTTCTCGTCGCCGTTGATCTTCGTGACGGTCTTGTTCCAGAGGAACTCGATCTTGTCGTTGGCGAAGGCGCGCTCTTGCATGATCTTCGACGCACGCAGCGAGTCGCCGCGGTGGATGACGTAGACCTTGCTGGCGAAGCGGGTGAGGAACGTCGCCTCCTCCATCGCCGAGTCGCCGCCGCCGACGACCGCGATCTCCTTCTGCTTGAAGAAGAAGCCGTCGCAGGTGGCGCACCAGCTGACGCCGCGGCCGCTGAGGCGCTCTTCGTCGGCGAGGCCGAGCTTGCGGTACGCGCTGCCCGTGGCGAAGATCACCGTGACGGCCTCCTCGACGGTGCCGTTGCCGAGCGTGACCTTCTTGACGTCACCGGTCAGGTCGACGCTGGTGACGTCGTCGAGCAGCACCTCGGCGCCGAACTTCTCTGCCTGCTCTTGCAGCTTGAACATGAGGTCGGGGCCCATGATGCCGTCGGGGAAGCCCGGGAAGTTCTCGACCTCGGTGGTCTTCATGAGCTCGCCGCCGGCCTCGACCGAGCTGGCCACGATGAGCGGCTCGAGCCCGGCTCGTGCGGCGTAGATGCCGGCCGTGTAGCCCGCGGGGCCGGAGCCGATGATGATGATCTGGCGCATGAGCACCTCTCTGGAAGAACGTGGCGGATGTCGTGCCAGATGCGTTCGAGCCGTGGTGCCCGATCGACGTTCTCGCCCGACCGTCTGAGTGAACACATCCTAACGACGGGCTATTCCGAGCGACCCGGGAGGCACGGCTCACCCCTGCGGACTTCGCAGGCCGGACACCGAGGAGGCGCGGATCAGCGCTTCAGGACGCGCGCCAGCATCGGTCGTGCCCGGTTCCACACCGGCGCCGTGAGGGCCTCGAGCTCGGGCAGCCGGATCAGCTTGAGCATGCCGAGGTAGACGACGGCCATGACGGCGGCCGCGACCATGACGGTCAGCAGACCGGGGATCCGGCCGGTGTGGGCGAAGCCGTCAGCGGAGAAACCGCCCATGGCGGTCACGACGACGAGCCCGACGGCACCGGCGATCAGCGAGAAGAACAGGAACTGCACGTAGCGGCGCAGCACCCAGCGGCCGTCCATGCCGTCGAGGCGCCGCGAGATGAGCACGAGCGCCACGACCGTCTGCGTCGAGCCGGCGATCGAGGTGGTCACGGCGATGGCGACGGCCACCTGGTCGTCTGCCACCACGGCGGATGAGATGAGGGTGCCGACCACGAAGATGCTCGACTGGACGACCTGCATGAAGAACGGCGTGCGCTGGTCGTGCAGGGCGTAGAAGACCCGCTGGACGACGAACAGCACGCTGAAGAGGATCAGCCCCGGCATGAAGCCGAGGATGACCTGGGCCATCTGGCCGGCGCCCTCGAAGGTCCGCTCGAAGAAGCTCGCGAACGGGTAGGCGACGACGCACATCGCCACGGTCGCGAAGACCATGAACATGCCGATGGTGCGGAGCGACTGCGACAGGTCGGCGCGGACGGCCCGGAGGTCGCCGCGGGAGGCGTGACCGCTCATCCGGGTGAAGTAGGCGGTCGCGATCGAGACGGCGACGATGCCGTGCGGCAGCATGAACAGCAGCCACGAGTTGGCGAGCACGGCGTTCGAGGCGCCCGCGCCGCTGCCCTGCGAGGCGACCCGGCTCTGCACGAGACCGGCGACCTGGGTGACGAGCACCATGCCGAACAGCCAGCCGGCCGCCTTACCGGTGGCGCCGAGACCGACTCCGCGCCAGCGGAAGTCGGGGCGGAACGTGAGCCCGGCGCGACGCCAGAACAGCAGCAGGAACGCCGCCTGCGCCAGCACGCCGAGCGACGCGGTGCCGGCGATGACGGTGATGCGGTCGGGCGACCAGACGTCGACGGACGAGTTCGACTCGGCTCCGCCGAACAGCACCATGAAGACGACGAGACCGGCGATCGCGACCACGTTGTTGAGCACCGGTGCCCAGGTGAACGGGCCGAAGACCTGACGGGCGTTGAGCACCTCGCTGAGCAGCGAGTACATGGCGTAGAAGAAGATCTGCGGCAGGCACCAGTAGGCGAACGCGGTCGCCAGGGCCAGCGACTCGGAGGTGTAACCCCCTTGACCGGATGCATTCGCCTGCTGCGCGTAGATCGAGACGAGCACCGGGGCGAGCAGGGTGCCGAGCAGCCCGACGGCGGCGAAGACGATCGTGCCGAGGGTGACGATCTTGTTGATGAAGCGCTGCCCCCCGTCATCGTCGTGGGTCGCCGCCCGGACGATCTGGGGCACCAGCACGGCGCTGAGCAGCCCGCCGGCGATCAACGCGTAGATGTTGTTCGGCAGCTGGTTCGCGAGGGCGAACGAGTCGGCGGCGCGGCTCGCCGACTGACCGATCGCCGCGGCGAGCACGGCCGTCTTGACGAAGCCGAGCACCCTCGACACCATCGTGCCCGAGGCGAGCAGCACGCTGGCGCGGCCGAGACCACCTTGACCGGTCACGCGACGGCGTCTTCCGACGATGCGTCGTGCGACGTGGCGTCTCCGTCGGTTGCGCCACGACGGCGCTTGCGGATCGTTCGGTAGATGCCGCCGCCGAACAGCAGCGCGAAGCCGATGCCGAAGGCCCAGGTGATCGCGGTCTCCCACCCGGCCTGCACGTTGATCGAGACGACGGCCGGGGTCGCGATGGTGACCCCGGTGGAGCTGACGAGGGACATCGAGACGTCGACCGTTCCGTTGGCGATGGACTGCACGGGCACCCGCACACGGGTCTGCGACTGCGCCTGCACGGTCACGGGGATGCGGTTCTCCTCGACGAGGAGGCGCGAGCTGGACGGCGCGAGGGTGAGGAACACCGTCGCTGCCGAGTCGGAGGTGTTCTGCACGTAGAGCGGCAGCGACGAGCGGTCGCCGAGGATTAGTTGATCGCTGCCCTGCACGATCGAGACGAGCTTCGAGGTCTCGGTGGCCGCGATCGCGGCGTCGGCGACCTCGTTCGTCAGACCCTCGGCGTTGTCGCGCCAGGCGTTCGACGACAGGGCCAGCGTGCGCAGACGGGCGGCGCCGGTGACGGTCTCCGGCTGCTCGAGCGCGGTCGAGAAGTCGGTGACCTGCTGGTCGGACCTGACGAGCGAGCGGAGCTCGCGGAGGCGCTCGGCCGGCTCGGGCCGGTCGACGACCGTCGCATCGGTCGGCTCGGCTGCCAGGGTGTCGCCCAGCGACGACGGGGCCGACCAGGGCAGCGCGTCGAGCGCCTGGAGGGTCTGGCGCAGACGGTCGCCGTCGATCGACCACGAGCGGTCGAGGGTCGCGAGCATGGTGCGGGCGTCGCTGGGGCGCTCTTTCGCGATCGTCGCGACGCTCGCCGACAGCTCGGCCATCGCGGACTGCCAGAGGTCGGTCGACGTGGCCGAGGCGGCCTCGCGGACGAGATCGGAGAGGGTGTCGTCGGAGACGAGACCGGTCGAGCCGCCGAGGTCGACGGGCGCGTTCTCGGTCGCGTCGGTCGCCACGTTCACGTTCGAGCTGGAGAGGATCGTCGACGTGTAGTCGCGCTGGGTGATCGTGTCGACGTCGGAGGCGACGACGCTGTCGTCGACGGGCCAGGCGATCGACGAGAGCGACCACGGGAACGCCAGCAGCGACTCGGTCGTCGGCAGCGGCGGCGCCGAGGGGGCCTCGGTGGGGGTGACGGTCGGCTCGTCGGTGGGCGTCGCGGTCGCACCGGAGCCGGCGGCCCCGGAGCCCGAGTCGGACGAGCCCGAGCCCGACGAGCTGGTGCTCGAGTCCGACCCGTCGCTCGTGCCGCCGGTCTCGACCGGGCTGGGAACGTCGGTCGCGGTGGCCGAGGTGTCGAACCGCGACTCGTCGACGAACGAGTCGAACGAGGTGGGCGCCGGCACCGAGGGGGCGCCGGCCTGGCTGAGCCCGGCGACGTCGGCGTCGGCGTAGGTGAGGGGGAACGTCTCGAGGCCCGCCGACGTCAGCTCGTCGAGCCACTCGACGGCCGACTCGGGGGCTTCGCTGCCCAGCAGGCGGATGGACGTGATGATCATCGGGTCGACGGCCACGGTCGCCGAGCTGCCCACCACCTGGCGCAGCTGCCGGGTCAGGGTGCCGTCGGCCGAGGTGTACGCCTCGAGCGCGGCGGCGTCGAGCACGCCGTTCTCGGTCTCGGGGGTCGTGATCGGCACCGCGACCGAGAGCCTGGTCGGCTGGAAGCTCTCGCTCGGGTACCAGACGACGCTGCTGCGGGCCTGCGCGACCTGCAGCCCGTCGGAGCCCAGGAGGCGCACGCCCAGTGCCCGCGCACCCCACGTCCACCCGTCGAGGGCCGTCCGCTCGGCCGGGATCGACACGTCGTCGACCGTGACGCTCTGACCGGCGGCGACGGCGGGGACGTCGACGCGCGCCATGTAGAGGCCCAGGTAGTCGTCGCCCGTGGTCGTCTCGGGCTCGAGCCAGTCGGCGAGCTTCGAGCGGGTGAGGAACGAGTCGCGGTCGAGGTAGATCCGCGCGCTGCCCGCCTCGAGGTCGGTCTCGCCGCCGTTGCTGATCGTCAGCGTCAGGTCGAGGTCGTCGCCCGAGCGCAGCACCCCGTCGGCCTCGGGCGCGACCGTCAGCGTGACCGAGTCGCCGTCGGCCGCCGTGGCCGCCTCGCTCGCGGCCGACGCCGTCGTGCCCGTGCCCGCCGACGCGGCCGTCGCCGTGTCGGCGGGCAGCGCGGCGCCCGCGACGCCGAGCGTCGTCACGAGGGCCAGGAGGGCGGGGAGAAGTCTCATAGTGATGGCGCTCGCACGGACGCAGGGGTCGCGCGAGCAAGGCGAGTCTAGAGAATCGTCCCTCGCAGGGGGACCTCGAGCACGCCCGGCGGGCGCTTCGGGGGTGGGGAACCAGCCCTGGGGAGGAGGCGCGCGACGGTGATCCGCGCCTCCTCGTGTGGCAAAGTGGTCGCCCATGGACAACGTCGCCGCCGCCGTCGAGCGCCTCGGTCGACTGGCCGCCACTCCCCGCATCGCCCGCCTGTCGGCCGCCTTCGCCGCCGCGGGTCACGAGTTCGCCCTGGTGGGCGGTCCGGTGCGCGACGCGTTCCTCGGGCACCGGGTCAACGACCTCGACTTCACGACCAGCGCCTCCCCCGATCAGATCCTCGAGATCGTCGTGCCGCTGGCCGAGGCCCACTGGGACGTCGGGCGCGAGTTCGGCACCATCGCGGCACGGGTCGACGGCGAGGTCGTCGAGATCACGACCTACCGCAGCGACGTCTACGACGGTGAGACCCGCAAGCCCGTCGTCGAGTTCGGCGACACGCTCGAGGGCGACCTCGTCCGCCGCGACTTCACCGTGAACGCCATGGCGCTGCGCCTGCCCGAGCAGGTGCTGGTCGACCCGTCGGGCGGCGTCGACGACCTCCTGGCCCAGCGCCTCGCGACACCGGGCGCCGCGGTCGACAGCTTCCGAGACGACCCGCTGCGGATGATGCGGGCCGCACGGTTCACCGCGCAGCTCGGCTTCGAGGTGTCGCCCGAGGTGCGCGAGGCGATGACGACCCGCGCCTCCACCCTGTCCATCGTCTCCGTCGAGCGCGTCGCGGACGAGCTCTCGAAGCTGCTGCGCACCGCGACCCCGACCCCGGGCATCCGCCTGCTGGTCGACACCGGGCTCGCCGAGCACGTGATGCCAGAGCTCGCGGCGATGCGCCTCGAGGTCGACGAGCACCACCACCACAAAGACGTCTACGAGCACAGCCTCACCGTGCTCGAGCAGGCCATCGGCTACGAGGCCGAGCGGCACCCCGGCGACTCCCCCGATCTCACGCTACGTCTCGCCGCCCTGCTGCACGACTGCGGCAAGCCGGCCACGCGTCGACTCGAACCCGGCGGGGTCGTGACGTTCCACCACCACGACGTCGTCGGCGCCAAGCTCGCGAAGAAGCGGCTCAAGGCGCTGCGCTTCGACAACGACACGATCGCGGCCGTCCACCGCCTGATCGAGCTGCACCTCCGCTTCTTCGGCTACACCGAGGGCGGCTGGACGGACTCGGCCGTCCGCCGCTACGTGCGCGACGCCGGCGACCAGCTCGAGCGGCTGCACATGCTGACCCGCGCCGACGTCACGACCCGCAACCGCCGCAAGGCCGACCGCCTCGGCTTCGCCTACGACGACCTCGAGCACCGCATCGCCGACCTGCGCGAGCGTGAAGAGATCGACTCGCTGCGACCCGACCTCGACGGCGACGACATCCAGCGGGTGCTCGGCATCGGCCCGAGTCGCGAGGTCGGCGAGGCGTACCGCTTCCTGCTCGAGCTGCGCACCGAGGAGGGGCCGCTGGGCGCCGAGGCGGCGACCGAGCGGCTGCTGGCCTGGTGGGGCGCGCGCGGGGCGTAGACGAGCCGCGCGGTGCGGGTGCGGCGGAGCGGTCGGGCCGAGCTGTAGACCCGGCCGCGCCTCCTGGCCAGGCCGACCCGCGCCTCCTCGGCGGTGCGGGTAGCCTGCATCGGTGTCCAAGCCTCTGAACTCCGCGATCGTCGCCGGGTCCGTCTGCGTCGCGATCGTCGCCGCCTCGGCCCTCGGCATCACCGCGTTCGGTCTCGCGAACTCGGGTCACTCCGGCCCGTCGCGTCCCGGTCCCGACGAGGATCAGACCACGGTCACCGTCCGCGTGTGGGATGAGACCGTCGCAGCCGGTTACGAGAAGTCGTTCGCGACGTTCGAGCGCGACAACCCCGACATCGACATCGAGGTCGACGTCGTGCCCTACGGCGAGTACTTCACGACGCTCGCCGACGACGTCGAGTCGGGCGAGGCCGACGACATCTTCTGGCTGAACAGCTCGAACTACACGACCTACGCCGACGCGGGCGCGCTGCTCGACATCGACCGCGCTCTGGCCCGATCGTCGCGGGCCGCGTGGTCCCCCGCCGTCGTCGACCAGTTCACGACCGCCGACGGCCACCTCTGGGGCGTGCCCCAGCTGTCGGACGGCGGCATCGCGCTCTACTACAACGCCGATCTGCTGAAGCAGGCGGGCATCGACCCGGCCGCGCTCGACGATCTCACCTGGGCGGCCGGCGGCGGCGAGGGCGACACCCTGCTGCCCGTGCTGAAGAAGCTGACCCGCGACGCCGCCGGTCGCACGGCCGACGACCCGGCCTTCGACGGCACCCCCGTGCAGTACGGCTACAACGCCGGCAACGACCTGCAGGCCGTCTGGTACGACTACCTGGCCTCGGCCGGCGGCGCCTTCGAGAACGACGACATGACGGCGTTCGCCTTCGACACCGAGGAGGCGCGGGTCGCCTTCCAGTACGTGGTCGACCTCGTGCAGCAGGCGCGTGTCGCGCCTCCTGCGGCATTGACCAACGACGACGCCGACTTCAGTCGCGAGCAGTTCGCGGCCGGCAAGATGGCGCTCTTCCAGTCGGGGTTGTACAGCCTCTCGCCCGTGGCCGCCGGGGCCGACTTCGAATGGGGCGTCGCGCCCATGCCCGCCGGGCCCGAGGGTCGCGTGAGCGTGACGAACGGCATCGTGGCGGCCGGCAACTCGGCGTCGCCGCACCGCGACGACACCGCCAAGGTGCTCGCCTGGCTCGGCTCGACCGACGGCGCGAAGCACATCGGGGCGGACGGCGCCGCCGTGCCGGCCGTGCTCGGCGCGCAAGAGGGGTACTACGACCACTGGACGGCGCAGGGCGTCGACGTCCGGCCGTTCTTCGACGTGATCGACGACGGGCCGACCATCGCCGCGCCGAGCGACATCTACGGTCGCACCCAGTCGATCATCGAGCCGATCTTCGACGAGATGTTCGCCGGGCGGATCTCCGTCGAGGACGCCCTGGCGCGCGCTCAGAGCGAGGCGAACGCGGCGCTCGAGACTCCCCCGGCCGGCGACGAGCCGGGCGACGGAGACAGCGGGGCATTGAACTAGGAGGCGCGAGCGGCTACCCTTGCAAGGTTGCGTGTACCCAAGCGGTGCCCGTGACCATGAATACCCTCCTGTCACAGACCGTCTGTGACCGTTAAGTCCGAAGGAGGTGGGTTAGTCATGAACCAGTACGAACTGATGGTCATCCTGGACCCCGAGATCGATGAGCGCACCGTCGCCCCGAGCTTGGACAAGTTCCTCAACGTCATCCGCAACGACGGTGGCACGATCGACAACATCGACATCTGGGGTCGTCGTCGTCTCGCCTACGAGATCAACAAGAAGACCGAGGGCATCTACGCCGTCGTCAACATGACCTCGAACTCGGCCGCCACGGTCGAGCTCGACCGTCAGCTGGGTCTCTCCGAGGCCGTGCTGCGCACCAAGGTGCTCCGCGCCGAGGAGGCCATCGCGATGGTCGCCGCCGCGAAGAAGGTCTCCGACGAGAAGGCCGCCCGCAAGGCCGCCAACGCCGCGTCGGCTCCCGCCGCTGCTCCGGCCTCCGCGTCGGCTCCCGCCGCGTCGGTCGCTTCCGCGTCGTCCGAGAAGCCCGCTGCCCCGGCAGCGCCCGCTGCTCCGGCCGCACCGAAGGCCTCCGAGTAACCGATGGCAGGCGAGACCGTCATCACAGTGGTGGGTAACCTCACCAGTGACCCCGAGCTGCGTTACACGCAGAACGGGCTCGCGGTCGCGAACTTCACCATCGCGTCGACCCCCCGCACGTTCGACCGCGCGTCGAACGAGTGGAAGGACGGCGAAGCGCTCTTCCTCCGTGCCAGCGTCTGGCGCGAGTTCGCCGAGCACGTGGCCAGCAGCCTCACCAAGGGCAGCCGGGTCATGGCTCAGGGGCGGCTCAAGCAGCGCTCGTACGAGACCAAGGAAGGCGAGAAGCGCACCAGCATGGAGCTCGAGATCGACGAGATCGGCCCCTCGCTGCGTTACGCGACCGCTCAGGTGACCCGCGCCTCCTCGTCCCGCGACGGCGCTGCCGGAGGCTCCTTCGGGGGCAACCGCGGCGGCGGCCAGCAGGGCCAGCAGGGTCAGGTCGGCGGCGGTCAGGCGCAAGAGCCGTGGGGTCAGCCCGCAGCCGCTCCGCAGGGTGGAAACACCTCGGGCGACGTGTGGAACACCCCCGGTGGCGGCGGCACCTACAACGACGAGACGCCCTTCTAGGCACCCTGCCTCAGGGCACGTCGTTCACCTCAGTACTTCTTCTTACTCATCTGAAAGCAGACCACAATGGCTGGAAAGAGCAGCGGCGACCGCCGCAAGCCCCTCCGCGGCAAGGGCGGCAAGAACGCCGCTCCCGCGAAGTCGATCCGTGTCGGCGTCATCGACTACAAAGACGTCGCGACCCTTCGCAAGTTCATCTCGGAGCGTGGAAAGATCCGCGCCCGTCGCATCACCGGCGTCTCCGTCCAGGAGCAGCGCCTCATCGCCCGTGCCGTGAAGAACGCCCGCGAGATGGCGCTTCTCCCCTACGCCGGCTCCGGCCGCTGATCAGCGCCGACTGAAGGAGAGAACGCATGTCTTTGAAAGTAATCCTCACGCACGAGGTCTCCGGCCTCGGCTCGGCCGGTGACGTCGTCGACGTCAAGAACGGCTACGCCCGCAACTACCTCGTCCCCCAGGGCTTCGCCGTCGCGTGGTCGCGTGGTGGCGAGAAGCAGGTCGCTCAGATCCGCACGGCCCGCGAGACCCGCGAGCTGAAGACGATCGAAGAGGCCCACGACCTCAAGGCCCGCCTCGAGGCCCAGAAGATCCGTCTCACGGTCAAGACCGGTGCCGACGGTCGTCTGTTCGGCTCGGTCCGTCCGGCCGACGTGGCCGACGCGGTCACCAAGCAGGGCGTCGCGACCATCGACAAGCGCAAGGTCGAGATCCCCTCGGCCATCAAGCTCGTCGGTGAGCACGAGGCCACGCTGCGTCTTCGCGAAGACGTCATCGCCACGATCACCCTCACGGTGGTCTCGGCCAAGTAGCTCTCTGAGCTCTGGTGAGCGGCGCCCCTCCTGTCGGGAGGGGCGCCGCTTTTCGTCGTGGTGGGGGCATGAACCGCGTTCGCGAAGATGAACCGCGCTCTATCGAGGTTCTTCTTCGCGAACGCGGTTCATGGGCGTCTCACTGAATCGGGGCGCGCAGCGGGGCGCTGAGGGGCTGCGGAGGGGCCGAGGAGGCGCGGCTGGGGGAGTCGAGACCGGGTTACCAGAAGCTGAACGGGAGCCGAGTCCGTATCGGTCACCGCGCCTCCTTGTCAAGTTCTCTGTGCACAGGCCGTTGTCAAATCGGGAGTCTCGACCCAGGGTTGAGACTAGTTTTTACACACAGGGTGAGTAAATTGAAACCCCTGGTCAGAGGGGGGTCTGGCCAGTGAAGTATCTCTTTCTCCACAGGTTGATCCACAGTTCTCCCCAAGCGCCTCCGGCGTTTCGCACGGGTTCTCCCCAGAGTTATCCACAGGCTTGTTTGCTGTGGAGAACTAGGTGTCCATATGGTGTACACGCGCTCGTAGGGGATAGGTCGCGGCGGTTCGGGCAGCGATGTCGGGGGTCCGCTGTAGAACAGTCCCGAGTGTCGTTCGTGCCCGTCGGCACGCGCCCGATCAGCTCTCGCCAGGAGGCCACATGTCGCTCGCCCAGCTCGGTATCGCCAGCGATTCGCCGCGTGACCGCGATCGCCCCGCGATGGGTTCGGGCATGGATCGTGTGCCGCCGCACGACCTGCTGGCCGAGCAGAGCACGATCGGCGGCATGCTGCTGAGCAAGGACGCCGTCGCCGATGTGATCGAGACGGTGCGCGGCATGGACTTCTACGTGCCGAAGCACGAGGTCATCTACGACGCGATCCTCGGGCTGTACTCGCACGGCGAGCCCACCGATGTCATCACGGTCAGCGACGAGCTGATGAAGTCGGGCGATCTGTCGCGTGCCGGCGGGGCCGAGTACCTGCACACGCTGACGGGTGTGGTGCCGACGGCGGCGAACGCCGGGTACTACGCGTCGATCGTGGCGGAGAAGGCGGTGCTGCGTCGTCTGGTCGAGGCCGGTACGCGCATCGTGCAGATGGGTTACGCCAGCGAGGGCGAGGTCGTCGACCTGGTCAACAACGCGCAGGCCGAGGTCTACAACGTGGCCGGGGGAGTCCAGACCGAAGACTACGTGCCGTTGAACGAGGCCGTGACGGTCGCGATCGACGAGATCGAGGCGGCCAAGGGTCGTGACGGCCAGATGACCGGTGTGCCGACGGGGTTCGCGCAGCTGGACGCGTTGACGAACGGGTTCCACCCCGGGCAGCTGATCATCGTGGCGGCGCGACCGGCGCTCGGTAAGTCGACGCTGGCGCTCGACCTCGCGCGGGCGGCGTCGATCAAGCACGGGCAGGCGTCGGTGTTCTTCTCACTCGAGATGGGGCGCAGCGAGATCGCGATGCGTCTGATGTCGGCCGAGTCGAGTGTGCCGCTGCAGAACATGCGCAAGGGCACGGTGGATGCGCGTGACTGGACGAACATCGCGCAGGTGCGTGGGCGGATCAACGATGCGCCGCTGTTCATCGACGACAGCCCGAACATGACGCTGGTCGAGATCCGGGCGAAGTGCCGGCGTCTGAAGCAGCAGCACAACCTGAAGCTCGTGGTGATCGACTATCTGCAGCTGATGACGTCGGGCAAGCGCGTCGAGAGCCGTCAGCAGGAGGTCTCGGAGTTCTCGCGTGCGCTGAAGCTGATGGCGAAGGAGCTGCAGGTGCCGGTGATCGCGCTGTCGCAGCTGAACCGTGGCCCCGAGCAGCGTGCCGACAAGAAGCCGGCGATCAGCGACCTGCGAGAGTCCGGTTCGCTCGAGCAGGACGCCGACATGGTCATCCTGCTGCACCGCGAGTCCGCCTACGAGAAGGACAATCCCCGCCAGGGCGAGGCCGACTTCATCGTCGCCAAGCACCGCAACGGCCCCACCGACACCATCACGGTGGCGTTCCACGGGATGTTCTCGCGGTTCGTCGACATGCCCAGCTGAGTCTCGGCAGAGGTCCCTCGGCGACTTCTAATCGGTCTCTCCCACCACCTAGTTGCGTGAACCCACGTCGCTGCGATTTCGGCATCTAGGCCGACGTGACGGCGCTCGGTACGGGAATTCGATCCCAAGATCAGCCTGGCTCCAGGAAGGGATCGCATCGATCTAGAACTAACGATGTCGCTCCGTCGAGGACCAAGACACGGAGGCTGACGCGCCAGTCCTCGGACTTTGTTGGGAAATCAAGCATCTCGAGGTGAGAAAGATACGAGCGTAAGGCTGGTCACGACGGCCATCGCTGTGGGCGATTTCAGCAGGAGTTCCACTGATTGTAGGTTGAGATGAGCGTATGTGCGGGGACGGCTTGGCCAAATCGTGGGTCAACCACCTGAGCTCGACTCGAAAGCGAGTCTTGGCTTGCCTACCGTTCTCTTCTCGTCGGGCTTCTCCGCTTACGACGTGTGGGTCGAGCGCATT
This sequence comes from Frigoribacterium sp. CFBP9029, assembly GCF_034045305.1. Taxonomy (NCBI): domain Bacteria; kingdom Bacillati; phylum Actinomycetota; class Actinomycetes; order Micrococcales; family Microbacteriaceae; genus Frigoribacterium; species Frigoribacterium sp. CFBP9029. Next base: position 119,114 of record NZ_JAXCWB010000004.1, on the reverse strand, counting down.
TCCTCCGAAAACGGTTCTGTCTATCAAGCCCACGCTTGGCGGCATACTTGCACCGGTCTAAAATCATTCCGAAGAAAACTCGCCCCAATGGATCCAGACCAACGACGAGATCGAACGCTTCTACCGCCCCCTCAACAGTAGAAGGGCCTTGTCACGCCAGCACGACACCGAGGCAGCCCGACACAGCGCCCTCCCGGAACACCTGCATCTTTGCAATCACCGTCGGCCTCACACTTCATCAGATCCAAACCGCTCCTCAGCAGAAACGCCAACGTGCCTCAGCAAAAAAACTAACCGGCCTCATTGAAACGTTACCTGTGTCTCGCCGCCAACCTCGATGACACAAATTGATGGTGACGAATGCAACACATACCTACGAGATTGCCCCTTCCAGATGCCGGCGGGCGGGGTCTCCCGTCCTCGGTGTCGTCGAGACGACTTGCAAGCCTCGGTCCAGAAATCGAATTGGTGAAATGACGTGATCTCATCTATTGTAAACTTGGATGCCAGCAGAGTGTTGCGTCCGTTGGGGGAACGATGGAACACGCCCTGGGCTCCGTGCCAGCTGTCGACATGCGCCAGCACCTGCGGGACCTACAAACAGCCGCAACAACTTGCTCTGAATCGGCTGTTGCCGATCATCGCGGTGAACTGGGAATAGTTCATCAAGTCGATGATGATCTCAGCGAATGGTTGACCCTCATCACTGGTCCAGAAGTTGCTCAGCTCCGCGCAGCTCGTCGTGAGCTGGCCCTCGCCGAATTTTGCGCTGCGTCCGGACTTTATCGTCAAGCCTTTGCAAGCCTGAGGCTATTTCTTGAGTTGAGCTTCGCGGCAGTGCACTTCTCTGTCCATGAGTTTGAGCGCCGAAGGTGGAACTCTGACAAGAGTGACTTCTCCTGGTCAAAAGCTCTAGACGAAGAATCGGGCCTACTCTCGAAGCAGTTCGTCGACGAATTTGCTCCCCAATGTAGAGATGATGCGTCCTCCTTCGCTGGCGACGCTGCTCGTACTTACAGGTACTGCTCTCAGTTCGTTCACGGCAAGGCGAAGTTCTCGAACGAACTGCCTGAAGCTTTGGAGTATAGCAGCGAAGCTGTTAGTAACTGGTGCGAGCATGCTGCCTCGGCTGGAACGGCCGTACTCTTTCTCCTCTATGTCCGGTACGGCGAGGACCTCGACGCGCATGCTCACACTCGTCTGAGCGAAGTTCTTATCAATCGCTTCGGGCACTTGAATTCCATCCGCAAATTTCTAGGGCTGGCTAATGACTAACAGCAGTGTCGATCTGTTTTACCGAACCGAAGACCTCCAACTTGACGAGGTGCTCGGTTATTTTGTCGAAACTTCTGGCGACCGGGCGGTTGTTGATCGATTAAAATCGAGATCACCTGTACTTCTCCGAGGTAGCCGTGGAGTCGGAAAGTCCTTTCTTCTTCGCGTTGCCGAGGCAGAGTTGCGCGCGGCATTCGACCGGGACAAGATCCTTCCTGTTTACGTGACCTTCGCTCGGGCTGGGCTAATCCGCCAGACAGAGGATGGATTTCTACCTTGGATGATTTCCAAAATTTCGATCGGTATCAAGCGGGCTCTAGTGACCTACGGCTTGTCGCTTCCTACCGATAGTGCCCTCACTGCCCTCATGCAATCGACTTCAGGCCCCGCGGGTAGGAATCCCACGGACGAGGTAGTCCAAAGCGAATACGAGGAATTCTGGAAGAACGGGGAACCGGTTCCGTCGGGACGGTTAGTGCCAGACCCAGATGTCCTACGCGATGCCATTGACGACTTGTGCCAACAGCTTGAGCTGAAGCGTATTGCTCTCCTCGTGGACGAGGCTGCCCATGTCTTTATTCCAGAGCAGCAACGACAATTCTTCACGCTCATGCGGGATCTGCGCAGTCCGAGATTGGCGGTCAAGGCAGCCGTTTATCCGGGTGCGACGTCGTACGGTGAGTCGTTTCAGCCGACTCATGACGCGACCGTCCTGGATGTCGAACGCTCGTTGACCGACGCTGCCTATGCCGCCTCTATGCGAGAGATAGTCCTGAAACAGGATTCGCGTCTAAGCCGATCGATAGAGCAGTATGGGGAGGCTTTCGATGTTCTTTCGTTTGCAGCAACGGGCAACCCGCGCATTCTCCTCAAAACCTTTGCTGCGAGTGCCCCTCTAAATCGTAACCGAGTCCAGGAGTCCATCCGGAACTACTACCGTGAAGATATATGGGCGGAGCATTCCAACCTTGCCGAACGATACCCAGGGCATCGGGAACTCATCGACTGGGGTCGAAATTTCATTGAGCGCGACGTTCTGCCCGTTCTTCATGCACGAAATCAAGGTTCATCCGAATCATCATCCGCCATATGGATTCACCGAGATGCTCCGCAGACCGTACGCGAGGCTCTACGTCTCCTATGCTACAGCGGTATTCTTCTTGAGGGCGTTTCGGGAATCCGGGCCACACGTAGCGAAGTCGGCACCAGGTACATCGTCAATTTAGGCTGCAACTTGGCTCAGGATGCAGAACCAATTCAGTACGGTTCCATCGTTAGATCAACCTTGAGCGTTAAGCGCATGCAGGAATTTGGAGCGAATCACCCCGCATTTAAGCCCATTGAGCAACTTCGCATCGAGCGTCTGGAATTGGACAGCAATGTTGCGCTTGAGGCCAGGCTGGCTGCCAGTATCGATGATTTGGACCTCACTGACTTTCAGAAATCAAAGCTTGAGGAGTTAAACCTGACGACCATCGGGGCTGTATTAGCTGCCTCAGAAACTGACTTCCAGGCTCTCTTCTACGTCGGCAAAGTGAGATCTCGACAGATGAGAAACGCCGCCGTCATGGCGGTCATTGAGTACTTGTCTGGTTAGGGGATGCCCAAATCCGTCAGGCCCTTTGACCATCAATCAGTCGGTTCAAGCAGAAAAACTGCTAGATAATTGGGATGATAAACAGCTGTCGTCCTTATACGTCAGCCTCTGAAGGGGAATGGAGTGATCAGGTCGACTGTCTCGTCGGCGAGGGTTCCCATCAACTCGCATGCATCTCCGAGAGACCGAACCGATTGGAGCGGGAACGCCACGGTGGGCCGGTCACCAAACGCTTAATTGGCGAGTAAATAAAGCGACACCTGACGCGATCACAGAGCGCCTGACGGTTCTGGGTGAAGGTGTGCGCAGCCCCTGTGGGCGTATGGCTACTTGCCTTCGACATCGTAGTCCGGGGTTAAGTCGGCAGGGAAGAACCAGTTCACATCAAGGCCCGCACGCAGGTAGGCGGGCTGATTATCTCGCGCATTCGTCAACTCAGCCGGTATCGTTTTGCTCATCCCCTCAGGGTCGAACGCCCACCGCCTGATGCGGTCGAGAGTGCGCCGGTCGCGAGCGTCAAGAAACTGCTGCTTGAGAGCTGCCGCGTTCTCCCTCCTTGTGTTGTTTTCCGCGGGAAGACGAGCGCTGCGATTCTGCAAATCGAAAACAGTCATCGCCAAGAGGTCTGCAGCGCCTGGCACGAGACTATGTTGCAGGGCAGTTTCTGCTTCCAGCCTCGCCTTTTCAAGCGGGCCGTGGGGCGGTTCCGGCATACCGTCTAGTCGACTCGTTGGCCACCGAGACTGTTGCCGAGTCGACTCCGTGAACCACCTATAGAGGCTTCGGGCCTCCTCAACTGCCAAATCCCGAAGTCGAATGCTGGCAGCCTCCGCTTGCCTGCTCGCGGTGGCAGCCTCTCGTTCCTTCTCAACAGTGTTTGCGAGGATGGTTGAGCGGTGAGACACCCACAAGGCCACGGCTGAGACGAAGAGCGTCAGAACGCCGATGACGCTCGGAATAATAATCTGCGCCCACCACTGAAATCCGTCGTACATATGGATCAGTCTGTCTGGGATTCTCGACGCGAGCTACATTTTCCGACTAGTGCCCGGACGGGCGGTGCTGGTGGACCTGCGCGCTTTGTCTAGATCGGGGCATGGGATGGCATGGCTCAATGTGGGCAGTTTGCATTCGCAGCGTCTGGGTGGGTCATGGTATCGACTGCGGTCCCGCCAGACGCGCCTAAGGCGACTGCTAGTGTGCTACCAAGCTGCATCGAGCAGGACTGAGCAGTTCTTTCAGCGGGGTCTAGGCATGAACCGAGAGTATCTATGGAGAGATCCCCCCACGACCAGGTCGGGGGCTCAGTTGCGCCGGCTGCAAATTGCAGCCGTCATGGATCTTGCTATGAACTAGACCCGGTTTTGAGGTGGGTTCGCCGAAGCGGTGCTTCCGGGGCTACACCCTCGACGCCGCGGCCGCGGCGTTCAGGATCAGCCATGACTGGGAGCGGCGGCCCGTCACAGCGGCACCTGTTGAGGCCGAGGCGGTCAGCGTCGTAGCGACTGACGTATCGAGCTTCCGACGGTGGCGGCATGTCGATCATCGAGCGTGACGAGGCTCTAGGCTCTAACGCAATCGCCGCCGGCTAGGTACTTCTGTCTGCAGGGCATGTACTCCTTGAAATCCACATGAGTTGGGGCTGAGCTCGAAGGATTACTACCGCAGCGACTTAGCTAATTCTTCTCCATAAATATCCACGACCGATGCGCCATAGACACTCCCGATGCCTGCTACCCAGCTGGCTGTGCAAAATGCCTTGTAGTCGTCTTGAAGGTTGCTCCAGAACAATGGACTGAGGAAAATAGGAGATCGACCGGAGCGGCCAGCCTCATGGGCGATGTGTGCGGCGCTGTTTACAACATCACCCATATACACTACATCGTTTATGCCGCTTCCATTAAAGCCTGCCTTGATCATTAAGGCGCGACCATAATCGACGCCGACTCCAACGCGTAAAGCTTCCATCCCACGGTTGGTCAGGTGTTGGTTAAGGAGTTCTACGACCGAGTTGGCTTGCGCGATAATTTTGAAAAGGTTGTTAATGTCAATTATGTACCGCGTGTTGTATACGGCCCATACGCAGTCGCCTACGATGTTTACTTCGCGAACGGTCGAGATGGAATTCAGAACCGCCACCATTTCGGAAATAAAGGCACGGTAGATCTTGGCGAGAGCCGGTCGTTGGTTCCTCGCAGTCATTCCAGATGAGTCACGAATGTCTATAAATACAGCCGTGCATTGCCCATAAAAACCGTTCGTAAATGTCAAGTTGTCCCTGTCGGGTAGGGAGTCGGTCTCTTCAAAAGATCCCGAGGGTTGATCGAGAATTTCAGCGATCCGAGTCGAACTTGAATCAAAGCTGAAGTATCTGGGGTTGCCATCCATGAGTCATCCTCCGTCGACTGATAAGCCGATAAATATTGCGGCCAATCCGATAACTGCGCCGGTGGCAAGGCATGAACGGATAGCCCATTGGACTACTTTGGCTTTTTTCGTTGCTATCAGGGCATTCGCGTGGACCTGGTCAGATAAGTGACCCACGAGTAGTTGTTGATTCGACGTCAAGTGTTTTATGAGTCTTCTATAGTCGGCCCGTCGCCCCATATATTGCTCGGAGATGCTGACATAAAACAGAGGATTAGTGTCACGGGCGCCGGATTCTGTGTCAGTGATTCGCGGCGCTAGAGTTAAGCCGCAGAGGGCGCCAGTCATAGCCACGAACATACATGACACGATTACCAGAACATCGATCAGCACGTTCCGACTCTCGATTATACGAGCGAGGTTGAAGAGCAGAGTAGCCATTGCTCCCGTAAAAGCCAGGGTTACGGCTGCTTTTGAGTCTGAATGGCGAATCCATTCGTTCACAAGTTCAAGAAGCTTCCACGCGTTGTCGGGATTGGGTTGAACAGGGCGTTGCCCAACGTTCGAGTGCCAACGCTTGAAGTGGGTTCTAGTCACGGGCCAAGCGTAGTGGGCGATTCTATCCAGTGTGCGGATCGGGAGGTCGTATTGTCGGGGCGAAAGAGGTCTGCTGAGTTGCCGTTGGTTTTGCTACGGGACTGTCGACGGCGGGTCAATTTAGGTGTCGTGGTTCGGGCGGCGAAGATGGGCCTCCGTCGAGCTGCCCGAGCCGCGACGCGGCGATGAGTCAAGAGTTTGAGGACTCGCGGTGCATTTTCGCCTCGTATGCCCAGAGGAAAATTTCTAGATTCGTGGGGTGGTCCATCTCCCATAGTTGCGCCTTTTAGCGTCACTTTACAGATATGAGGTCTCTGGCCGCGAATGTGTGTAGCTCATCGGCGCATGCGGCGCGACCGGAGCTGGTTCGCACGGCGAGCTTGTCGCGCCCCTAGTTCTTCTGCCGGTGGAGCCGAGACCGAGCGAGGGAGCGCCGAGCTACAAAGGTCGGCGCGAGAGTAGCGTGCCCTGTTCTAGTGCGTGCCACTGGCGGCGAGTTCGACCCCTGGAGTAGCCGTGACCCTGTTTCGTGAAGGAGTCAACTTGTGCCTTCTCGGCCGACCGGCGCCTCCTGGGCTAAGGGTTTCGTCGGCGTCGAAGGTGGTTCGGGCGGCGGTTACTGCGGGGAGGCTGGTGGTGGTCCAGCGGGAGAGGGCGTCGATGAGGGTCTGGACGGAGTGGGCCAGAGGGGTGCGGCGGTACTCGACGGCGGCCGGGCGGGTAGTGAGGACGGACCGCTCGAGCATGTCGTCCCGCTCGAGACGGCGGAGGGGGCTGCTGGAGGTGCTGGAAGCAGCCGGGGAGCTGATCATCGGGCGCTCGTCCCTGAGTGTGGCTATAGGGAAGACCGAACCGCCGTATTCACGTCGAGCATTCGATCGCGATGATCTGGGAGGGGCGACCGCCTCGCGGCCGGGAGCTCAGCAGTCGCTCTTGATCTCGTTCGGTCCCTGTATCGCCTCGATGACGCCCTTCTCGCTGTAGACCGAGGCGCCGTACGGTCGGTAGTCGCCGTCTTTGACCTGGGGGTTCCTGACGAGGTCGTAGACGATGGACAGCAGCTCCTGGTCGGGCACCGACGCGAAGTCGTCCTTGACGGTGGCGTCGAAAGCACCGTCCAGAGGAGCGACGGAGTCCCCGACGGCCTCACCGGTCAGGGTCTCGATTCGAACCGACCGCCCGTCCGACGTCGCCACCGCGGTCTCGTTCGTCCCGAAGCTGAGCGTCCCGTCGTCGGTGAACTGGTCGGGCGTCCCGATCCGGGTCGTGTCCCCCCAGGCCCAGGCGGTCTGCGCTCGAACGCAGCTCGCCGCCTCGAGGTCGCTCTGACGGGGCTCGCCCAGCACCTCGGTCAGGGTCGACACGGCATCGTCGAGAGGTGTGCCGACGAGGTCGATCGAGGCGACCTCGGAGTCGGCTTCGCGAAGAGACAGCTGCGTCGCGGAGACCACGATCGTGTCGACCGAGTCCAGAGCGTCCGCGCCCTGCTCGGGAGCCGCGGCGGCGGTCGTCAACGGCGCAGGAGTCTGCGAGGCCACGGCGGACGACGTGGGCGTTGCCGACGGTGCCGCAGAATCGGTCGCCGTGCACCCCGCCAGCATGGCCATGACGGACACGGACAGGGCGGCTGCCGCAGTGATTCCCCAAGGAATTCTCATGAGTCGACCGTAACGTCGCCGCCCGGTCTCCGACGGCTCGACGGCCGGATCTCCATCGCCAGAGGACCGGTGTCATCCTGGCGGCTGACATCGACCGCCGTGACGGAATCGTGACCGCAGGAGGCGCGGTGCCAGAGGGTGGCCGTGACCACCGCCTCCTGGGGGAGGCGACCTGCGTCTTATCGGCCGACCCGCGCCTCCTGGGCTAGGGGGTTTCGGGGGCGTCGAAGGTGGTTCGGGCGGCGGTGATGGCGGGGAGGCTGGTGGTGGTCCAGCGGTAGAGGGCGTCGATGAGGGTCTGGACGGAGTGGGACAGAGGGGTGAGGCGGTACTCGACGGCCACGGGGCGGGTGGTGAGGACGGCTCGCTCGACCATTCCGTTGCGCTCGAGACGGCGGAGGGTCGTCGTCAGCGACTTGGGGGAGACGTCGGGCACCGCACGCCTCAGGTCGTTGAAGCGACGCGGACCCTCACAGAGCTCATCGATGACATGCAGCGACCAGCGGTCGAGCAGCTCTCCCAACAGCTCACGGTGCTCGGGCGTGATGACGGCCGCGTCGGTGTCGTGCATGCCACTTAGTTTCGTTGAAGTGCCTTGAGGGCGTCCCGTAGACAGTCGTGCGACGGCCTCCACCGTGGCGGCCTCGAGAGGATGACATGACCGTTCAGCTCAGCAGCCCCGCGGGGATGCTCGCTCCCGCCCCGTACCACCACGTCTCGGTCGCCACCGGGTCCCGGTTCGTCGAGGTCGCGGGGCAGGTGGCTCATGGGGCGGACGGGGTTCCGGCGGATCTGGCGGGGCAGGTTGCCCTCGCGCTGCACAACACCGCGGTGGGGCTGGCCGGGGCCGGCGCGTCGTTCGCCGACGTCACCCGGCTGCGGTTCTTCGTCACCGAGTGGTCGGTGGATCAGATGGACTCGTTCATGGCCGGGGTGCTCGCCGTGGCGGGGGAGTTGGGGATCCCGTCGCCGATGCCTCCGGCGTCGCTGATCGGGGTGGAGATCCTGTTCGAGCCGGGGGTTCGGGTGGAGGTGGAGGCTTCGGCTGTTGTGGGGTGAGCGGGCGGCGTGGCGCGGTCTGGCGCACTCGCTAGCGTGAGCGTGAGCCGGCGTTCGCTGCGATGATGTGGGTGGGGTGCAGCGGGGACTGCTGGGCGGGGTGTCGGGGTCTGGGGGACTGGGCCGCCGGCGCGCGAGCCGCAGAGGTGTCGTGTGCGCCGTCACCGTGATGGAGGAGGAACGTGTCGAAGCCCAAGCGGCCACCGAAGCCGATCGAGCCGCTGACTGCTCGGCAGAAGCGCGACCTCAAGACGATGGGGATCTTCCTGCTCGTGGTCGTCGGGGGCATGGGCCTCTTCTTCGTGGCGATGCTCATCTGGAACGAACCCGACTTCCCCCAGGAGATCGCCGAATCGACACCCCACAGCATCTTCGAGACCGACGACGGCCGCCCGGGATCGTGGGAGTACCTCGATGAGAACCTCGAGACGCACCCTCTCGGCGAATGCGTGCGGATCGACGGGTGGCGCAATCAGCGGCCCTTCCAATGCACCTCGGCCGACGAATCACACGTCTTCACCTTCCGAGACCCGGGCGGACATACCGGCGGCGGCTTCCAGGACGAGGCCCTGACCGTCGACGGCCGAGACGTCCCCATCGAGTGCACCCTCGAGAACGACTGGGACGCCCTCATCTACTGCGCGCCCCTGTCGGCGATACCGTCGCCCGAAGCTCGGGCGCGGTGAGGGGCGTGAGCCGCTGACCCGCGCCTCCTCGGCTGGGGATCCGTTCCAACGAGACCGGCGGGCGGTGGACGGGCCGTGATGTGATGAGGGCATGTCCGACCGATCGACGGTGCCCGATTACCTCGCCCTGCTGAGACACGAGGCGGGGGTGGCCCGCGCGGCCGCGTGGGTCGACGAGTACGAGGCGGCGCATCCGGAGGTGTTCTCGGTCTACTACTCGGCGTGGGGCGACCGATCGGCTCGCGGTGAGGCTGCGGCGCTCGTCGAGACGCAGGCGGATGTCGTCCGACGCCGCGAGACCGCTACGTCTCTCGCCGTGCACGCCGTGGCCCGGCGACTGCGGGAGCTGGGCCTGATCGACGACGAGATCCCGCTCGTCATGCTCGTCGGAGGGCGCAGTGCGAACGGATGGGTCGCGAACTTCGACGGCGCCCCCACGCTGTTCGTCGCACTCGAGTACCTCGACGACTCGCTGGGCGACACCGCCCTGGTCGCCCACGAGGCGTCGCATGTCGTGCACGCGCGGCTCAACCCGACCTTCGACACCGAGACCCTGACGGGACGACTCGTCGCAGAGGGCATCGCCGTGGTCATGTCTCGACTGCTGGTGCCCGACGCGTCCGAGTCTCAGACGTTCTGGTTCGACGGGGCGCACGCCGATTGGGTCGAGGGGTGCCGTCGGGCGCGTCACCGCATCGGGGAGGTCGTCCGAGATGCGCGATCGGGGGACTCGGCGGCGCGTGAGTCGCTCTTCTCCCTGCGGCCTGTGGACGGCGTCCCGCCTCGCGCCGGTTACTGGGTCGCCGCGCAGATCGTTCTAGAGCTTGCGGCGACTGCGGCTTCGCTGCGGGACGTGATGCTGTGGACGGATGGTGAGGCCGAGGGGTTCGTGGTCCGGGGGCTCGCCGGCCTCCTCTGAGCGGGCGATTTGTCATCGATGCCCGCACCAAGATCGTACCTACGAGTGGCCGGTGCGGCACTTACGACGGGGTTGGGTGTATTCGTGGACCCGCAGCACGACGAGCGAGGGGTCGCTCGCTTCTCCAGCGGACGGCTCGGCTGCAGAGGCCGCGAGGATCTGGCCGGCGGGGGTCGACACACGCCAGCCATGTCAAAGTCGGTTCCGATCCCCGCAGGTCAGCGAGTTTGGCTGAGCATCGCACCCCAGGCCGCGTCGAAGTCGGCTGTTCGGTCGCGCCCGCGGGCCTTTGACGAGCGCACCTGGGCGACAGTGACGACCGTGCCGTTGGTGTGCTTCTTGTAGGACCCATGCTCGCGCACCTCGACCGGAGTCCATTCCCGTGCCGCGATGACTCTGCCAGCTTCATTGTCGATCACGATAAAGGCACATATGTCGAAATCGAATGACCGGACTGGCGAGAAGACGGCACCGCTCGCCATTCCCGGTCGAATAAGCCGGACTTTGACCTGCACCTTGCGACCCTCGACCGAGGTCAAGTCGTAGGACTTCTCCGAATTGGGCGCCAGGAGTCCGTCATAGACCATCGCCGCGCAGTACTCGGCGAGGTCGCCGACGGGAGCGTTGTTAGTCCGGACCAGGTTTCGGGCGCGTAGTTCTAGCAGCACTTGGGAGTAGGTGTCGAGTAACTCCCCAACGCTTAGTCGCGCGAGTGGCGTCGCGTCTGGCGACGTGGCACCAGCGATTCCCTGTGAACTTAAGAATGGCGGGGACGTCGGTTCCGTCGTCTCGAGGTGCTCCGGCGAGTGAATGGGCCGGGTCTCTCCGAACCGTGCGGTCAGAATCGCGACTTGCTCAGCGGTCAGACTCCATGGCTGACCCTTCTCGATCGGATGCCGCCAACCTCGCTCTCGCATCCAGCGACGCATCTCCTTCTGGTCGGCACCGATCTGCGCAGCTAGCTCTGGAACGGATCGCGTGTCACTCATGCTCGAACCGTAATGGCCTCCTGGTCAACCATGTCACTGGGGATGCTCCCGTCTAGTCGCATGGCACTGAGGGTCGAACTCGGGGACGGAATCGCGTGAGCCTGACTGCGAATCAGAGGCGCGAGAGAAGTTCCGCCTTCTTGATCTCGAAGTCATCGGGGGTGATGACGCCCGCATCCCTCAATCCCCCTAGCTGCTTGAGCAACTTGATGACATCAAGGGCGGGCGCAGACTCGGTAGGCACTGTATTCATCGACTCGGCAGTGCGATGTTTGGAGTTCATAGCTTCCTTGACGACATCGATGAATGCAGCGAAGTCGGTTGCAGGCTGCAGCCATTTCACCTGCACGGCATTTCCAGATGCATGGAAAGCAATGTGATGGCCCATCATCGACTTGCCGTGCTCAAAAGACGAGATGTTCCCGAACGGGAACGACTCCAGCTCGAATCCACCTAGTTTCTTCGCGTAGAAGACCACGCGTCGATCTGTCGCGATCAACACGCCATTCCTGACGCTGTCTGAGCCCATGACCTTGGTTTCGTATGCTCCCATGACGGCAGCGCGAACCTCCTCGCCTTGCTCAAGGTGCGGTGCTGCTTGTTCGAGAAGCTTGTCGGCTTTGCCCATCGTGACTCCCATGTCTTGAGCCCCTTGGGCTTCGATCAACTTATCGTGCAAACACCAGGACAAGCTCTCGAGGTGAGACCGCGGAGGACTGCCCTCAGTCAGATGGAATGCTCATGCCGGCGTGGCCGCGCAGATGGCGACTAAGCGAGACGATGAGCGAACGTGCCCGAACTGGGGCTGTAAGAGGTGAGGATCGCTCCTAGGCTTGATGGGTGTCAATGAGCTCACCACCACGCAGCAAGACGTGCGGCATCCAGACTGGGCGCACGTTCTTCCAGATTCCGGCTGTCTGAACGCGTGGGCATCTACATACGCGAGGACATCAGAACGGGGCCGTTCCGCTTCGTTGCCCGCAAGACCGCAGTTGGCGTCAGCACAGTTTTGCCGGGTTCTGGCACAGGCGCAGCGCCACGCGTCAACTACGTGACGATGGACGCCGGGGGCCTGACGTATCGGACCACACGTGCCAGGGCGGAGCGGTCGAGGCGACCCGCGCCTCCTCGGGGGTCGACTGCGCCGGCGCAGGTCGAGATGAAGGACGTCACCGGGGCCACCATCCACGAGCTCGTGCCGACGGGGCGGGGTGACATCGTCGAGCAGCTCAACAGCGCCGCCGGTCACCGGTCGTGGCTCTGGGTCATCGCCGCACTGCTCTTCGTGGCAGGGCTCGTGCTGGCGCCGTGGGGATGGGCGCTCTCGGCTGCCGCAGCGGCGGCGCTCGTGTTCTTCCTGCTGCGGGACCAGGTCAAGAGCCGCGTGGTCGTCTTCTACGACGTCGACGGAGCGGACGAGCGCTGGTTCGAGTCGCTGATCGATACGACGAAGATCGCCGCCGGCTCGCAGAGGATCTGGCGCGTGCTCGAGTCGGGGCAGGTCGTGACCACCCGCCAACACAAGACCAACGCCGGCGCCGCGAATCTGATCAATCGAATCGTGGCGGGCGTGAGCTTCGACGCTCCGCGTCATCTCGCGACCAACATCACGGTGCCGACCATCACGGCAGGCAGTACGAGCCTGCACTTCCTCCCCGACCGGATACTCGTCAAAGACGGCCGGCACTACGCCGACGTCGCATACGGCGACCTCTTCAGTGGTGCCACGACCACACGCTTCATCGAGGCGGCCGGGGCGGCGCCCCGCGACGCGCAGAAGGTCGACCGGACGTGGCAGTACGTCAACGTCAAAGGCGGACCCGACCGTCGCTACTCGAACAACCCCGAGCGCTCGGTCATGCTCTACGGGCAGCTGGAGATGTCGTCGCAGGGCGGGCTGTATTGGAAGATGCAGACCTCTGCGACGCACGTGGCTGCTCAGCTGAACGCGGCGCTGCGGGCGGCGCCGCGGCACTGATCTGGGCCTCGGGCCACGGGGTGACCCTGTCGAAGGATCACCCGACCCGTGACCCCAGCGGGGCCGGTCAGCTCGGGGCGCGAAATGGGGTCACGAGATTTGCTCGCGTTTGCCTTATCTTTAGGCAGAGCAGACAGCGTCGGGTCAACCCAGAGGCCTCCGCGTTGCTGTCTCGGACCTCCGGGGGGACGTTCTCGCGTGCACTCGCCGCGTGCCCCCGTGGTCTTTCATCTCCCCACGCTCGATGTAGTGGCATTGCCACTTCGACACGACCCGAAAGATCGAACCATGCCCCAGGAAACTCCCGCCGGATGGTATCCAGCACCCCACGCCAACAACGAGATGCGCTACTGGGACGGACAAGGCTGGCAGGACGCCGGCCCGACCGCTGCGGATGCGCCGACGACGCCTATGCCGAGTCTCCAGGCGGAACAGACGACGCTCGCTGAGCCGATCCAAGCCCCGCAAGCCCCCCTGGGGTCTCGAGCCCGGGGCATCGCGATCGCAGCCCTGATCATCGGCATCGCAGCCTTTCTGACGGGCCTCGTTCCCGTTCTCGGTCTCCTGTTGGCTCTGGCAGGCGTTACCTTGGCCATCCTGGCGCTGGTGAGAAGGCAGCCGAAGGGCCTGGCGATCACGGGACTCGCTCTCGGCAGCGTCGCCCTGCTCACCGGAATCATCGCGACGACCGTCGGACTGGCTGGCCCGAGCACGACCCCTACAGCAGCAGACGTGACCGACTCCGCCGACGCCACGTCGGAAGTCAGCCCCGCCGCGGAGCCGACGGAGGAACCGCCTGTCACCGAAGCGGCGGAGGCGGAATCGGCGGAGGAAGCTCCTGTGGCCGAGGCAGCCGAGCCGGAGCCCGAGCCCGCGGTGAGCGAGGCAGCCGCCGCCAGCGGCACCATCGAGAATCCCTCTCCTCAGCCTTACGTCGCCACGGGGCTCTTCGGCGGCGAGAAGTACAGCCTGACCGCGCGGATCGTCGACGCGAACGCCAATGCGCTCGTCATGCAGTGGAACATGTTCAACAGCGAAGCTCCGGCAGGCTTCAAGTACGTCGTCACAGAACTCGTCATGACGGGGATCGACCCCGACGGCGTCGAGCCGTCCCTGGCGTCGTACGACCTTTCGCTGGCGACACCCGAGGGCAACCAGTACGACGGCGAGTACATCATCTTCGGCGACGGAATGCCGTCGATGGACGATGGCCCCACGCTGTATCCCGGCACGTCCTTCACCGGGTACACGGCATACATCGTGCCGGAGAGCGCACAGTCGTTCCTGCTCCACGACAACGGCGAGTACGTCGCGTTCTAGCTGATCGAGAATGCCGCCGAGGCGGCTGTGATCGCCTTCACGCGGTGACCACGATCCGCTCACGCGGAACTCCGTCGCCCGGGGGAGATCGCTGAGCATCTGGTCCAACGGGTCGCATCGCTCGTCGGGCGTGTTCTACCGTCTTCGGAGTGAGCCGAACGACACACGGATCCCACCGCGGAGGACGCAGAACGATGACCTGTGACGAGACGGGCACCCGCAGTCACCCGGGGAGTCTCTCATGACGAACTGGCTGCGGGCGCTCGCTCCCGTCGCCCTGACGGCGATCGCCCTGGTCGTCTTCTTCACCGGCGACAGCACCGTGGGGATGCTCCTGATCGTGGCCGCACTGGGCTCCGCCTTCTCGACCGGCACGCGCCTCCTGGGACACCCGTCGACAGGCCACGCACAAGAGGTCGACGCCGCCGCGGTCCGGGCCTATCGCCGATCCCACCCGGGCACCACCATCAGCGAGGCCGTCCGGGCCGTGGGGGAGGATGCTCGACCGTGACCACCCGGACGGGGCGATGTCTCGTCGGCCCGACCCGCGCCTCCTGGGTAGGGCGACAGGTGTCGGCTAGGGATAGTTTGGAGGGCATGACTGAGCTGCCTGCCCGCACACGTTTCGTCACCGTCGATGCCGAGCGATCGGTCGCCTTCGCCGACGCTGAGCTCGAGGCTCCGGGGGAGCGGCAGGTCGTCGTGCGGATCCGGTACACGGGCGTGTGCGCGACCGATACTCACGGGTGGGCGTCGGGCGGGCTGATCCCTCCGGCGGTGTTCGGCCACGAATGGACCGGCACCGTGGTCGCCGCCGGCCCCGGCGTCACCACCGTCGCCGGGGGAGACCGCGTCGTCGCCAGCGTCGGCCCGCCCTGCGGCAGCTGCGCCATGTGCCGAGCCGGACACCCCGACCACTGCGACACCGCCTTCGCCGAAGCCAACGGCGTATCGGACGGCGCCCCCTCGCACGGCGCCTTCGCCGAGCACGTCACCGTCGACGAACGCCGCGTGCAGCGCGCCCTCGACGGCCTCACCGACAAGCAGCTCGGACTCGTCGAACCCACCGCCGTCACGTTCCACGCCGTCCGCCGCGCCGGCCAGCGCCTCGGCGACGTCGTCGTGATCCAGGGCGCCGGCCCGATCGGCCTGCTCACCGCGCAGCACGCCCGCCACTCGGGTGCCGGAGCCGTCGTGATCGTCGAGCCGATGGAGGCGCGGCGCGAGACCGCCCGCCGGCTCGAATTCACCGACGTCCACGAGCCGGGCGCCGCATTCGAGTCGCGCGTGCTCGCGCTCACCGACGGCCTCGGCGCCGACGTGCTCTACGAATGCACGGGCGCAGCGCCCCTCTTCCAGCCGAGCGCCGAGCTGGTCCGCCGCGGAGGCACCCTCGCCCTGCTCGGCTACCCGATGACCACCTCGGAGGTCTCGTACGGCGACTGGCAGAGCCGGGAGCTCACCGTCGTCGGCAGCCTCGCGTACACGCACTCGGACTTCGTCGGCGCGATGCGGGCGCTCGCGGACGGGTCGGTCGATGCGGGGCCGCTGATCACGGGGACGGTCGGGCTCGACGAGCTGCCGGGGCTGCTGGCGGAGCTCGATGGCGGGAAGACCCGGCACGCGAAGGTGCTGGTCGCGCCGAACGGGTGACGTCGTCATCTAGGTGACTCAATGCGGGGGTAGAGGTGGGTTGGGGGCGCGTTTCGGGGCACTTCGATCGCCTCGGGGGGTGACCCGCGCCTCCTCGGCTGGGGTCGAGGGTGAGGGGCCCTGGGGCTCAGGACTCGAGGAGGCGCCACTCGCGCGCGAACTCGGCGACGCTCTTGGTCTCGAGGTCGTTCCGCACCGTGGCGAGGAGCCGATCGGCCTCCTCGAGCGTGCCCGCCCCGGTGCGGAGGACCTCGCGTCCCGTGTCGCGGCGCGTCACGACCAGGTCGACGCCCCCGGTCGCCGCGGCCCCGTCTCCCGTCAGCAGGCTGCCGATCAACCCGGCGATCAGACGACGCGTCCGCCCCCGCGCGGGGTCTCGCTGCTGATCGAGCCGCGCGTCGAGAGCGGCGCTCGCGGGCTCGGTCACGATCGCCGCACCTCGGCGTCGGTGCGTCGAGGAGTCACGACACGCCACGGGGGTGGTCGGGCACGCGGCGTGTGTCGACTCCTCGAGGGGGAGACCCGCCGGCGGCGTCGAGCAGGGCGGTGAGGGCCTCGTCTCGCGTGGGGAAGCGGCCGTAGTCGACCTCACGGGGTGTGGTGGCCGTCCAGTCCCCGACGCGCGAGCACAGGAGGACGCCGATGTGGTCGGTGAGGAAGCCGTGCTCGTCGGTGGCGGGCGAGGTGAACACGTCGTAGAACGTCGGGCCGTCGTCGTTCTCGAGCCAGTCGGCGCTCGGGCGGAGCAGGGTCCCGCGGAGACCCGCCTCGAGGGCACCGCCTCGCTCGGCGAACGACTCGGCTCGTCGGTCGACCCCGCGTCTGAGTCGCCAGAAGTCGAGCCATCGGCCCGCTCGGGCTCGCGTGAGCGCGTCCTTCAGGGCGGCGGACTCGAACGCGTAGAGACTCGTCCCACCCCAGACCGCGGCTCGCTCGTCGGTCGCCCAGACGCGGTAGCCGACGTAGTCGTCACCGGTCACGACGACCGTGTCCATCACGTTGCCGTGGTCCTCGAAGATCTTCAGGCGCAGCTTCTCGGCGTCGCGCAGCGCGACCAGTTCTTCTCGCGTCAGGTCTGGCATTCGTGGTCCCCCGGAGCGGGCGGCGGTGGACGCCGCACCCCTCCCATCCTGTCAGGCCGGCGAGGCGGCGCGCGGGGTCATGCACCCGTGGGGGAGGCGCGACCTGCGCCTCCTGGGCTGGGGCACCGCGGGTCGACGACGCTACGCCGCGATGTCGAACACGACCACCCGCGCCGACGCGTCGCGCAGGTACGCCGACACCGGCTGATGCGACGGGTGCGGCAGATAGCCGTCGAGCGCGGCCCGATCGCGGAACCGCACGACGAGCATCCACTCGAACCTGGCCTCGAGGCGCTCGCCGCCGACGCTCTCGCCGCTCGACACGGAGAGCACGCCGTCGATGCGGGGGAGGTGCTCGCGCGAGAGGCGCGACGCCTGCTCGGCCACATCGGTCGGCGCCCCGTCGGCCCACTCGACCAGGACCACGTGCACCAGCTCGTCCGTCACGGTCATGCGCGCATCCTCACGTCGGTGACGCCGCCGACCGCGACGTCTGGTCGATCCTGGCACGCGGGGCCGGCTACGACGCCAGGTTGTGGACACGACGCCGGGTTTAAGGCTGGCGTCGTGTCCATCTCCTGGCGTCGTGGCGGGCGGGGTGCGGGCTCGGTGCTCGTCAGCCACCGACGCCTGAGCGCGTCGCCATCCCGAGCTCGACTCGGCGCGTCGACCAGTGGACGACGGCTGGATCGTGCGTGGCGACCACCACGATCGAGCCCGATTCGCGGAGCGTGTCGAGTGCATCGAGCACCCGCACGGTGCCCGCCGTGTCGAGGGCGGACGTGGGCTCGTCGGCGACGACCAGCGCGGGCCGCTGGGTCAGGAGGCGCGCGACGGCGAGTCGCTGACGCTCGCCTCCGCTGAGTGTCGACGCCCTGACGTCGGCCTGATGGTCGAGGGCCATCGTGTCGAGGGCGGCCCGCGTCCGGCTCCGACGCTCTGCGGCGGAGACCCCCGTCGGGCGGACGACGGTCACGTTCTGCGTCACCGTCCACTCGGGGACGACGTTGCCGTCTTGCAGCAGGACACCGCAGACGTCCCGCAGGAACGCCCTCTGGTCCCGTGTCGAGTGTTCACTCACGGCTCTCCCTTCGAACGCGACCGACCCGGTGGTCGGCCGCACGAGACCGGTCAGGCAGGCGAGCAACGAGGACTTGCCGCTACCGTTCGGCCCGACCACGGCGACAGCGGAGCCGGACTCGGCCGAGAACGACAGATCCGTCCAGAGGAGTCGCCCGCCTCTCGTGAGTGAGAGGTCGGACACCCGGAGCCGGGGGTCGTTCTCGATCGTGGTCGACGGTGTCATAGGACCAACTTCTCTCGGGAGCGCCGTAGCACTCGTGACCAGGTGCGACCTCGCGTGAGGGCGATGGTCGTGGTCGTCGTCGCCAGATCGACGATGACGACAGCGGCGATGATCAGCCCGGTGATGCCGGGCGTGACGCTCGGGAACACCAGGCCGGCGAGGGTCGCGACCCCTGCCGTAGCGAGTGTGGTGGAGGCTGTGAAGGGCAGGTCGATCATCCACGGGCGTCTTCCGCTGAGTTTCAGCACGCGGACCTCGTTCATCCGTCGTCGACAGAAGGCTGACGCAGAGGCGGCCACGCCGGTGAGGACCGTGGCAAGGCTTCCGGCGGCTGCTGTCAACGCCAGACGACCGTCGGCGGCGGCCTCCTTCGAGGCCTGTGCGAACTCGTCACCGGATCGTTGCCACGCGGTGATCAGTCCGCCCGCACCCGCGTCGTGCAGTCGTGATTCGATCTCTGATGGATCATCGAAGAGCACGTACCCGTTCATCGCCGAGATAGCCAGCATCGTGTCGGGCAGGAGATCGAGGGGCACTGTCAGCACCGCCTCGAGGGGCAGCTCGCCGTCATCCAGCGGGACCGCCGCACGCTCGGCGACCGTCGGGGCGGACGAGACGGTCGCTCTGGCATGGATGTAGGGCGGGGGCGCGTCGCCGGCCACCGTCCAACTCGGTGCGAGCGTCTCATCGAAGGCGGCCTGGATCGCGGCCGCATCGGTCTCCTCGGCCCCCGTCTCCAGGGAGACGACATGTGTCGAGTGGCCCGCGGACGTCAGCGTGGACGGCGGATCTGACAGGGTGATGAGGACGGCGGGCAGCATTCCGGCGTCCGACAGCGTCGCGCGACCTGCCGCGAGCTCCTCACGCGCGAGCGGTCCGAGAGCGTCGTCGAACGCTGGTTCGGTCACCCCTGCCACGCCGACCCCCATCCCGAACCGGTCGGCCGTGTCGAGATGCGAGCGGGCCCACGATTCGATGCGGAGCGAGGTCGCCTGAGCGGTGGCTCCGACAGAGAGGGCGACCGTGAGCAGGGCCACCGCCGCGAGTCGGAGACCGAGCGGTGCGATCTGCTCCGTTCGACGAGACGCGCCTCCTGACCGCGCCTCGAAGACCCGACCGGGAGTCGGGGCTGCGCTCACGAGGGCGTGGACGACGATGACGAAGCCGGTGGGGACCAGAGCGCCGGCGATGAGTGGAAGGACGACCTCGGGCGATCTGAACCGGCCGATGAATCCCCACGCGCAGATCGCCACGACGACATGGATCGCGACGATGACCGCGGTCATCGTCGCGATCTCGACGAGACGACGCTGCCTGATCCGCAGCGCCGTCCAGCCGGTCAGGACCCGCAGGGCGTCGGCTTTCGAGCGTCGGGCGTTCTCGTGCAGAGCGGTCGAGACGAGGATCGCAAGTGTCGTGCCGAGGAGCAGCAGAGCCGAGGAGGTGCTGGTCACGAAGGCGAGGGAGCTCGCGAGCGAGATGTGGACGCGCTGGGTCTCGAAACCCGCGGCCGACAGCTCGTCGAGGAGCCTGTCGTACAGAGGGCCTGTCGCGCTGGTCGTGTAGTAGCCGCGGAGGTCACTCGGAGCCGCGTCGGTGACCGGTTCGATCGTGTAGCGAAGCCAGGGGGTCACCGGGAGTTCGACCGTGCCCCTGAAGGAGATGAGCCTGGTCGTCGTGTCGGGGTTCTGGGGGTCGGCCGCGGTGAGGAGCACGTCGACGTCGAGGCGCTGCGCGATAGAGGAGATCCGAGCCGCCGATTCGTCCGCGTTCGGCCCGGCCGGCAGCCCTCCGATGACGAACGTCGGTCCTGCCGCCGAGCTGCCGTAGCTCTCGTACGCGGCGAGAGTTTGAAGGGCGAGGGCACCAGAGAGGAACATCGCTGCCACGACCGCCAGGACGGTCGTGGCAGCGAAGCGCATGGTCAGCCGACGTCCCAGAACGCGGTGTTGCCGCCCTTGCTCTTGCTTCGCGCGGCGGTTGCGAGGACTCCCGGGTTCTTCCAGCCCGAGCGCGCGCACAGGCGGTCTTTGGTACAGGCCGTCGAGTGGTGCGAACGAGATGCGTGCTGGTACTTGGAGTAGACGGTCGACGATGTCGTTCCGTACTGCCAGTATCCGCCCCCGACGTAGGTGGATGCGCGGGTGGTGGGAGCGTCGGCGTCAGCGGACCCTGACCTTTCCGCTGAGACGGCGACGGGCGCCATCGGAGCTGAATTGGCAGGCGTGACGATGCCAGCCGTGAGCGTGAACGCTGCTGCGAGGCCTGCGACGAGCCGCACCGTCGTTCTCTTTCGAGTGGCGAATTTACCCATTACTGAGACTCCATTCGATCAAGCTGTCCAGGAATTGGAGCAGCCCGACCATCGTCTCATTAAATTGCACGTCCGTCATTAATAACTTCTGTGTCTGAAAAATACAAATTGATATTTGAGCCCTTGCGACGATGTGAGCCTGAAGCGCCTCGTTTCCGAGCGGATCATCGAGAACACGGCGAATAGTCGCCCTGACTCGCTGACCGCGCGTCCGTACCGCGGACGCGCGCCGACCGGGCTCCGTCGTGGGTGCTCCTCGCCTTGGCGTCGCTCAGCGCCGCGACCGCGATGTACCTGTCCGTTCAGGCGAGGGCACCGGAGATCGCCCTGCGACGGGCGCTCGGGGCGAGCCGGTCGTCGGTCTGGCGCATGTTCACCCTCGAGGGCCTCATCATCGGGGCGGCCGGCGGCGTCGCGGGAGGTGTGACGGGACTCTGCGGCGTGCTGATCGTCTGCGCGGCACAGCGGTGGACGCCGACGCTCGACATCCGGATCGTCGTCGTCGGACTCGTGGCGGGGTGCGTCACCGGCGTGCTGTCGGCCACCTACCCGGCTCTGGTGGCCGCTCGGGCGAACCCTGCCAGCGCGATCCGCGGCTGACGGGTCTCGGGGAGGCGAGGCCGCCCGCCGGGGTGACCCGCGCCTCCTCGGCTAGGCGTCGGCCGGCAGCGCCCGGAAGGCTCGCAACGCGGGGCTCGACAGGCAGATCAGGGCGCAGACGACGAAGCCGGCGCTCCCGATCGCGACGGACGCCTGCAGCCCGAGGAGGCCCGCGACGGCACCCCCCGCGAGGGCCCCCACCGGGTCGACGCCCCACGACACGAAGCGAGCCGTGCCGGCGACCTTCGACAGATGCTGAGCGGGGAAGAGCGCCTGACGCATCGTTCGACCGATGATCAGGTTGATGACGATGCAGATCTCGAAGACGGCGAAGACGACGGACACGATGACGGCCGCGGGCACACCCGATGTCAGCCCGGCGAGGGGCAGCGCGAGGCCGGCCACGGCGATGAGGCCGAATGAGGCGGTGAGGGTCTTGCCCAGCCCCGCGGCTCGCGTGACGCGATCGGCGAACACCGAGCCGACGATGCCCACGACGACCGGGAGGACGAAGACGAGGCCGAGGAGCGTCGGGGACATGTCGAGGATCTGCAGGGCGTAGACCGCGAAGACGGCGAGGATCCAGGAGTCGAAGAAGTTGTAGACGGTCGCCGCCAGGAGCACGACACGCTGCGGGGCCTGCCTCCAGATGAGGCGGAAGCCCAGCGCGATCTCGGCGAGATGCTCGCGGAGGATGCCTCTTTGCGAGGTCGCGGCCTCGTCGACGTCGGGTCGGCGCCCCAGAGGCAGCCCGACGAGCATGATCGAGCTGAACAGATACGTGGCCGCGTTGATCGCCACGATGAACGGCGCGCCGAGCGCGGACAGGAGCGCACCGGCTCCTGCGGGCCCGGCGGACTCCGTCACGGACAGGCCGCCCTCGATCCAGGAATTCGCGCGGACGAGACTCCTCGCGGGCACCACCGCCGGGATGGCTGCCGCCATGGCGCTCTCGTACAGCAGGGTGAGCGCCCCGACGACGAACAGGACGAGCGCGAGGATCGGCCAGGTCAGGCTCCCGGCCAGCAGGAGGACCAGCACCAGGACGAACGCCGCCAGGCGACCGATGTTGCAGAGGTGCAGCAGGAGCGTCCTGTCGGCGCGGTCGGCCACGACGCCTGCCGAGAGCGCGACGAACAAGGGGGCGGCGAGACCCGCCGCCACGACCCAGCTGACCTGGACAGCCGAGAGACCCAGCACCGTCACGCCGATCACGGGGACGATGAACGTGATCATCGAGGAGCCCGTGTTCGACACGAAGTCGCCGATCCAGAGTCGGAAGAAGCCCGTGCCGCGGAGAGGGGCGGTGGGGCGTGGGGGGTCTGCCGTCGTCGTCATTCGTCGTATCCGTCTGTGCTGCTGCGGTGGCGGGCTGTCCGCCTCGACGGTAGTGATAACGTGCGCTTTTGTCTAGCCGGGTGGGGAGGGGATGGTGCCGGGGCGTCGAGGAGTCACGACTCGCCGCGGGGAGTGGGGGAGGCGCGGCGTGTCTCGACTCGTGGACGGGGCGGGCCTGGGGGAGGCGGGGCGCGCCTCCTCGGGGGCTGCGGCCTACTGTGAGCTCATGACTTCGACGGCTCCCTCGGTCCTGTTCGTCTGCCGGAAGAACGGCGGCAAGTCGCAGATGGCCGCAGGCCTCATGCGACACGTCGCCGGCGACGCGGTGCACGTCGAGTCGGCGGGCACCGCACCGGGCAGCGCTCTCAACGCCCAGTCGGTCGAGTCGCTCGGCGAGCTCGGCATCTCGCTCGACGGCGAACAGCCCAAGGCGATCACCGACGAGATGGTGCGCGACGCCGACCTGATCGTCGTCCTCGGCGAGGAGGCACGGGTCGAGGACCCCGCCGGCACCCCCGTCGAGACCTGGATCACCGACGAGCCGTCGCTCCGCGGCATCGAGGGGATGGAGCGCATGCGGCTGGTGCGCGACGACATCCGCGGCCGCGTCGAGGAGCTGCACGCGCGGCTTCTGCGCGACGCGTAGGCGGCGCCGCGGCTCGAGGAGTCACGACACGCCCCGCGCCTCAGGGGGCTCGCGGCGTGTCGTGACTCTTAGACGGGAGGGGGAGGGGGAGTGGAGCGCACCCCACAGCCCTACTCGGGCCAGGCGGCGAGCAGCACCTTGCCGCTCACCGACGAGTCCTTCGCCACGTCGAACGCGTGCTCGGCGGCATCGGTGCCGATCACGTGCGTCACGACCGCCTCGAGCGAGGGCGTCGACGCCAGGATCCGCACGGCCTCGTCGATCTCGTCGACGAAGCGGAACACCCCGAGCACCGACAGCTCCTTCGAGATGGCCGGCGCGAGGTTCACCGGGCGCTCCTCGTTCGGCATCATGCCGACCTGCGCCACCGTGCCCTGACGGCGTGCGGCGACGAACGCCGCGCTGACCGCCTTCGCCGCACCCGAGCACTCGAGCACCACGTCGAACGAGTCCGCCGGCACCTCGTCGACCCCGAGTCGCAGGGCCTCGTCGGCGCCGATCGCCAGCGCCCGGCTCAGCGGCCCCGGCAGCAGGTCGACCACGGTCACGCTCGCCGCACCGCGGGCCTTCGCCGCCGCCGCCGCGAGCAGACCGATCGGCCCGGCACCCGAGACGAGCACCCGCGCGCCCGTCACATCACCGACGCGGGTCAGAGCGTGCAGCCCCACCGCCAGCGGCTCGGCCAGCGCCGCACGCTGCAGCGGCAGACCCTCGGGCAGCACGCGGATCATGCCGGCGTCGACCACGAGGTACTCGCTCAGCGCGCCCTGAGTGTGCGGATGCGTCGACGCGCTGCCGAGGTACGACCCCCCGCGCCGCAGGTGCGGAGCGTTCTCGAGACCGGGCTCGTCCGCGCCGAAGCGGGCGGGGTGCACGGTCACCGGGGTGCCCGGCGCGAGACGCCCGCTCGGGTCGACGTCGACCCGGCCCGAGAGCTCGTGGCCGGGGGCGAGAGGCTCCTCGACGACGAACGCACCGTTGGCACCCTCGAAGTAGTAGTGCAGGTCGGACCCGCAGATGCCGACGTAGTCGACCCGGATCCGCACCTCCCCCTCGGCGGGCTCGGGCATCGCCACCTCGCGCTCGGTCAGGACATGGGCGGAATCGATCTGGATGGTCTTCATGCTGGTTCTCTCTGGGGTCTGCGGGGGCACGGAGCAGGGGAGGAGCCGAGGAGGCGCGGCGCGAGACCGCCCGCAGCCCGGCCCGGACTCAGACGACGCTGGTCATGCCGCCGTCGACGAAGATGTTCTGCCCCGAGACGAAGTCGCTCGCGGCCGACGACAGGTAGATGAGCGTGCCCTGCAGCTCTTCGATGCGGCCCCAGCGCTGAGCGGGCGTCCGCTGGCGCAGCCAGGCGTCGAAGGTCTCGTCCTGCCAGAGCGCCGTGTTCATCTCGGTCGCGAAGTACCCGGGCGAGAGCGTGTTGACCTGCACGTTGTGCCGCGCGAGGTCGGCGGCCATGCCGCGGCTCAGCTGCGCCACGCCGCCCTTGCTCGCCGAGTACGGCGCGATGGTCTGGCGCGCGAGCATCGACTGGACGCTCGCGATGTTGATGATCTTGCCCGAGCCGCGCTCGACCATGCCGGGCGCCACGAAGCGCGACACGTAGAAGACGCTCGACAGGTTGGTCGCCATGACGGCGTCCCAGTCCTCGACGGCGAACTCGGTGAACGGCGCGCGCTTCTGCACGCCGGCGTTGTTGACGAGGATGTCGGGGACGCCGTGCTCCGCGACGATGCCGGCCACCGCCTCCTCGACGGCCTTCGCGTCGGTCACGTCGAAGACGGCCGCCGCCGGACGGGTGCCCGTCGACTGCTCGATCGCGTCTCGCGTCGCATCGACTGCGGACTCGTCGCGGCCGTGCACGATCACCCGCGCCCCGGAGTCGGCCAGCGCGGTGGCGAGCGACCGGCCGAGCCCCCGGGAGGAGCCGGTCACGAGCGCCAGGCGCCCGGTGAGGTCGAAGAGCGGGGATGACATGAGACTCCTTCGTGAGGGTGCGACGGGAGGGGCGGGAGGCGCGGGAGGCGCGGCGCAGGAGGCGCGGGCCGGGTCGACCGGGAGTGTCCGGTCGACCCGACGGGCCGGGTCAGATCAGCGAGCCGACCGCGAACACCAGCAGTGCGGCGGCGAAGCCGAGCACCGACTCGATGGCCTGCTGCAGGGTCCAGACGCGCAGGGTGGTCTTGACGTCCATGCCCATCAGGCGACCGACGAGCCAGAAGCCCGAGTCGTTGACGTGACCGGCGAAGACCGAACCGGCCGCGGTGGCGAGCACGACGGCGGCGAGCTGGACGGCGTTGAGGTCGGCGAGGGCGACGGCGGGCGCCACCAGGCCGGCGGCGGTGACCAGCGCGACGGTCGCCGAACCCTGCGCGAGTCGCAGGATCGCGGCGATGACCCACGCGGCCACGATGACCGGCAGACCGAGGTCGCCGAGCACGTCGGCGAGGGCGTCGCCGATGCCCGAGGCGCGCAGCACCCCGCCGAACATGCCGCCGGCGCCGGTGATCAGCACGACCGAGCAGATCGGGCCGAGCGCGCTGTCGAGCACCTTCTCGAGGGCGCTGCCGGTGACGCCGCGGGCACGACCGAGCACGATGGCGGCGACGAGCACCGAGATGAGCAGCGCGATGCCGCTCGTGCCGACGAGGACGAGGGCCTGGACCCAGCCGGCCTCGGGGTCGACGATGCCGACGGAGCCGAGCGAGCTGAGGCCCGTGTTGAGCAGGATGAGCACGAGGGGCACGGCGAGCACGGCGATCACGGTGCTGGCCTTGGGCGGGTTCGCGGCCTGGACGTCGTCCTTCTCGCTGCCGAAGAGCGACAGCACGGGCAGCGGGATGCGCTTGTTGACGGCCTTGGCCCACAGGTAACCCGAGACGTACCAGACGGGGAACACGATCACGAGACCGGCGAGCAGCACGATGCCGAGGTTGGCGCCGAGCAGCTCGGTCGCCGAGACGGGGCCCGGGTGCGGCGGCAGGAACACGTGCATCACCGAGAAGGCCGCGGCGGCGCTGATGCCGTAGAGCAGCATCGACTTGCCGCCCATGCGGCGGGCGACGGCGAACACGATCGGCAGCATGACGATCAGACCCGCGTCGAAGAAGATCGGGAACCCCATGATCAGCGACGCGAGGCCGAGCGCGAACGGCGCCCGCTTCTCGCCGAAGACGTCGACCATGCGGTCGGCCAGCACCCGGGCGCCGCCCGACGACTCGACGAGGCGGCCGAGCATCGCGCCGAGCCCGACGAGCAGGGCGACCGAGCCGAGCGTCGTGCCGAAGCTCGTGACGAGCAGATCGGCGATCGCACCGGTGGGGATGCCGGTGACGAGGGCGGTGAGCGCGGCCACGATGACCAGCGTGAGGAAGGCGTGCAGCTTGAACTTGATCACCAGGATCAGGATCAGTGCGATCGACCCCGCTGCTATGGCGAGAAGAGGTCCCGCGTCGAGGGTCTGGGTCCAGTCGTCCATGGTGGGGTTCTCCGTCGAATCCGGTGCGCCTGTCGGCTGCGGGGTGTGAGCTCGGGGTCTTTCGGGTGGTGCGTCTGCGAGGGGTCTGTCGCGCGCCTCCTCGGTGTCCGTAGGTTGCCACCAAAAGTAGTACTTTTGCAACCCCATCGACTCAGGAGGTGCACGCCAGGATGGTCACGATGACGTCACCACCCGCCCGCGAGGGCGCACACGCGCAGCTGCTGCACGCCCTCGGCGGCACGATCGCGGCCGGCCGCCTGGAGCCCGGCGCGGTGCTGACGCTCGCCCGCCTCGGACGCGACTACGGCGTCTCGCGGACCACCGCGCGCGAGGCCGTCCGCGTGCTCGAATCGCTGAGCATGGTGCAGTCGCGCCGCCGCGTCGGCATCACCGTGCTGCCGCGCGCCGACTGGCGGGTGCTCGACGTGCAGCTCATCCGCTGGACCCTCGCCGGCCCCCTGCACCGGCAGCAGCTCGTCGAGCTGATGGAGCTGCGCGCGGCGCTCGAACCGGCCGCCGCGGCGCTCGCGGCGGTGCACGCCTCGGACGCCCAGCGCATCGCCCTGGTGGAGCACGCGACCGAGCTGCACCGCCTCGGCAGCGCCGCCCGCGGAGACTCGGCGGAGTACCTCGCGGCCGACATCCGGTTCCACACCCTGCTGCTCGTCGCCAGCGGCAACGTGCTCTACGGCGAGCTCGCCGCCCCCGTGCGCGAGATCCTGCAGGGGCGGCACGAGCTCGGGCTGACCCCGGCCGTCCCGGCAGCCGGCACGCTCGACGCCCACCTCGCCGCGGCACGGGCGATCGCCGCAGGCGAAGGAGGCGCGGCGCGGGAGCACTCGCGCACCCACCTGTCGCTCGTCAGCGACGAGGTCGAGGGCGCCTGACGGGTGTCGCGGCTGCGGCGGTGGGCGGCGGCGGTGGGCGGGTACGACGCCGGGATGTGGACACGACGCCGGGTTTAAGCGTGGCGTCGTGTCCATCTTCTGGCGGGGTGGTGGGGCGTAGGGCGGCTCGCCGCCACCGACTCGACACGACGCCACGGGATTCGGTGGCGGGGTGTCGAACGTGTGGCGGGGTGCGGGCGGGTGCGGTGTGGGGCGGGTACGACGCCAGGACGTGGACACGACGCCCGGTTTAAGCGTGGCGTCGTGTCCATCTTCTGGCGTGGTGGTGGGGCGTGGGGCTCCGCGCGGGGGCGGGTCAGGCGGGGGTGGGGGCGGGCGGCTTGACGCCACCGAGTCGACACGCCGCCACGGGATTCGGTGGCGGGGTGTCGAACGCGTGGCGGGGTGCGCGCGGGTGCGGGCGGGCTGGCTGCGCGGCGGGCCCGGGGCGGCCGCCGGCTAGCCCGAGGCGACGGGGGAGGCGGGGACACGGGGGAGGCGCGGCGACGGGGGAGGCGGGGACACGGGGGAGGCGCGGCGACGGAGGGGAGGCGGGGACACGGGGGAGGCGCGGCGACGGAGGGGAGGCGGGGGAGGCGGGGGAGGCGCGGCAACGGACGGGAATCGACGTGAAAGGGTTTTCGTGAAAACGCTTGCAAACGCCGGACGGCCCGTGCATGCTTCGTGATAGCGATTTCACACCGACGTGATCGCGGTATCGACGAAGTACGAAGGAGTACCTCCGTTGTCGCTCTTCTCCCTGACTCCCGCCCGCCGTGCCCTGCTCGGCTGCACCGCCGCCGTCGGTGCCGTGGCCATCGCCCTCTCGGGCTCTCAGCTGCTCGTCGCCCCCACCTCGGCGGAGGCCGCCACCAGCCGCGTCGCCGTCGACTTCGGCACCACGACCGGCGACTTCCGCGGCGGCGCCACCGGAACCCTCTACGGCCTCGGCGACGACGGCTCGCCCTCGCCCGCCGTGCTCGAGGGCGCACGTGTCACGAACACCTCGCAGAAACCCCCGCAGGGCGCCCAGCACCCGAACGGCGACGCCCTCGACGTCGAGTCCGACTTCTTCGCGGCCGGCGGCCAGGACCTCTACGTCTACGCACAGGACATGTACCCCGACTGGGCCTACAACGGCGGGCAGCGCCCCGCCGACGCGAACGGCGACGGCGAGTGGGACTATCTGCCGATCCTCCGCCAGGTCGTCGAGTCGATCGCGTCGAACTCGGCCCACCCCGAGAAGTACGTGTTCATCCCGTTCAACGAGCCCGACGCCGGCAACTGGTACCCGAACTGGAGCACGCAGAAGACGCAGTTCCTCGCCGACTGGTCGGCGGCCTACGTCGAGATCCAGAAGATCTACACCGCCCACGGCCTCGGCGCGGCGAAGGTCGGAGGCCCCGGCGACGCCGGCTGGCACGCCGACCGCAGCCGCGACTTCCTCGCCTACGCGAAGCAGAAGCGCCAGCTGCCCGACGTGTTCATCTGGCACGAGCTCGGCACGCAGAACCTCGCGACCTTCCGCGGCCACAACGCCGAGTACAAGAGGATCCTCGCCGACCTCGGCATCGCCGACATCCCGGTCAACATCACCGAGTACGGGATGCTCCGCGACATGGGCGTGCCCGGCCAGCTGATCCAGTGGTTCTCCATGTTCGAAGAGCAGAAGGTCGACGCCCAGACCGCCTACTGGAACTACGCCGGCAACCTCTCGGACAACTCGGCCCGAAGCAACGGCGCCAACGGCGGCTGGTGGATGTTCAAGTGGTACGGCGACCTGGCCGGCAGTGAGACGGTCAAGGTGACCCCGCCGCAGGCGGACGCCGCCGACACCGTGCAGGCCATCGCCGCCCGCGACGACGCCGACCGCGAGGCCACCGTGCTCGTCGGCGGAGGCTCCTCCGACGTGCAGCTCGACCTGACCGGCCTCGACTCGGCCACGTTCGGCTCGAGCGTCGACGTGGTCGTCCGCGCGGCCCGGCTGAACGGGGCCGAGGGTCTCTCGGGCCAGCCCCCCGTGATCGTGTCGACCCGCGCCTCCTTGGCATCCGGCGCCGCCACGGTGACGATCCCGAACAACGACCGGTACGCCGCCTACGAGGTGCAGATCACCAAGCCGCTCGCCCAGCGACCCGCCGTCGACACCCGTCTCGTCAGCAGCGTCGAGGCCGAGAACGCCACGCTCGCGAACGCCACGGCCTACACCCAGGACCCTGCCCGCGAGTGGTCGTTCATGGCCTCGGGCGGACGCGACGTCGGCAGCTTCAACCAGGTCGGCTCGAGCGCCACATGGAACGTCACGGTGCCGCGCGACGGCACGTACCGGCTCTCGGTGCTCGCCGGCGCCGACCAGGCCCCCGGTCAGCACGCCCTGTTCGTCGACGGAGGCTTCGACCAGCTCGTCAAGTACTCGGCCGATCTCTCGCACACCTACCGTGGCAGCACCGACGTGCTCGTGCCTCTGAAGGCCGGCACCCACTCGCTGTCGCTCCGGGCGAGCCGCGACGGCCAGACGAGACTGCCTGGCAGCGACATCACCCTCGACCGGTTCGAACTGCGCGACGCGACCGACGGCGAGCCCACCACCTACCCCGCCACCGAGGCGCGACTCACCTCCGGAGCTCAGCTCGTCTACGGACAGACGCCGGCCGCCGGGAACGGAGGCGCGCGACTGTCGGGCGCGGCCGGCGCCTCGTTCTTCGTCGCGGCCACCGAGAGCGGATATCACGACGTCGCCGTCCGGTACACGACGACCAGGGCGTCGGCCGTCGGCCTGACCGTGGGCGACAAGGCGATCCCGGCCGGCAGCGTCTCGGCAGCCGGGGCGTGGACGACGACGGTGCGCGTCTGGCTGACCCAGGGCGTCAACGAGATCGGCGTCACGTCGTCGACCGGCGCCGTCGTCACCGATGTGACCAGCACCCGCGGCGCAGCCCAGCGCACGGCCGACACGGCGCAGGGCAACGCCGTGAAGGTGCAGGCCGAGTCGCTGACCCGGGCCGGCGGCACGATCGTCCGCACACTGCCGGCGACGACCGGCTCGAACGGCTCGGCCGACGCGCAGGGCGCGGTCTCCGTGCTCGGCAGCCTCGGCAACGGCGCCGGCAACACCGCCACCCTCGCCCGACCGGCGGGGCTCGGAGCCGGCGACTACGTGCTGACGCTCTCGGCCGCCAACGCCGACAAGAGCGCCTCGATCAACTACAACCCGCAGGTGATCAGCCGTTTCGTCGACGTGACCGAGGCGGGCGGCACCCGCGAACGGGTCACGGTCCGCCACAACTACGCCTGGACCAGCTTCTGGGACTACGCGCAGCCCCTCCGTCTCACCACCGCGAGCGGTGCCATCACCCTCGGCAACACCACCGCGTGGGCGCCCGACATCGACACCGTGACGCTCGCCAAGCAGAGCGTCGGGACGCCGACCACGACGGCTCGCTGACCAGCCCCGCAGCCCCGCGCGCCAGCCCCACCCCGCAGCACGACCCCGCAGCACGACCGCCCGTGCCGGCCGACGACCCGCCCGTCGTCGGCCGGCCCCGTCCCGATGACTCGGGAACGAAAGGACACCCCATGACTCTCGACCGCCTCCTGACGTCGCGCGACGACGAGGTGCCGACGGCCCCCGAAGCGATCGTGCGCTGGGCGACCCCCGGCCTCACGCTCGAGTTCGCCCACGGCGACGAGCCGTTGCACCTGGTGCGAGCCACGACCGACACGGTCGACACCCGGGTGGAGGCGGTCGTCCCGATCACCGAGATCCTCGCCGCCGGTCGCGGCCGCACCCTGGTCGGGTCGCGTCTCGTGCACACCGAGCTCGGGTCGACCCTGCGACTGATCGAGGTCCGACGCATCGACGACGATGGACTCGACCTCGTCTCGGCGTCGGACGAGGGTCTGCGGGTCGTTCTGCACCTGCGATCGTCGGCCCGCGCCTCCTTCTCGGTCACGACGACGGTCGAGAACACCGGCGACCGCGCCCTCGACCTGCAGTCGGTCACCTCGTGGGTGCAGGGGCTCGGCGGCACCGCCGGGCGGCCCGGGGGAGTCGACGACTGGACGCTGCTGCGCGGCCGCAACGACTGGCTCGGCGAGGGGCGCTGGTCCGAGACCCGGCTGCGCGACGACCTCCCCGTGCTGGCCCAGCAGCTGACCGGGCACAGCCCGCGATCCGCCGTCAAGCAGATCTCGCAGGGCACCTGGTCGACCGGAGGCGCATTGCCGCTGGGCGGGGTCGCCTCGGTCGAGCGCGGGGTCGCCTGGCTCTGGCAGATCGAGAACAACGGCCCGTGGCGCTGGGAGGTCGGCGAGCACGTCGACGACGCGTTCGTCGCCCTCTCGGGCCCGACCGACGTCGACCACCAGTGGGTGCAGCCGCTCGCGCCGGGGGAGTCGTTCACGACGGTGCCCGCCACGGTCGCCCTCGGAATCGACCTCGAGGCCGCGACCGCCGAGTTGACCCGTCACCGACGGGCCACCCGCCGTGCGCACCCCGACGACGCGCGACCCGCCATCGTCTTCAACGACTACATGAACACCCTCGACGGCGACCCGACCACCGACAAGCTGCTGCCGCTCGTCGACGCCGCCGCGGCCGCCGGGGCCGAGGTGTTCTGCATCGACGCCGGCTGGTACGACGACGGCGGCGACTGGTGGCCGAGCGTCGGCGCCTGGCAGCCCTCGACCGTGCGCTTCTCGGGCGGCCTCGCCGAGGTCACCGACCGCATCCGCTCGCACGGCATGGTGCCCGGGCTCTGGCTCGAGCCCGAGTCGGTCGGCGTGCTCAGCCCCGTCGCGTCGACGCTGCCGCCCGAGGCGTTCCTCCAGCGCCGCGGCCACCGCGTGCAGGAGCAGGAGCGCCTCCACCTCGACCTGCGGCACCCGGCCGCCCGGGCCCACCTCGACGAGGTCGTCGACCGACTCGTCCGGGACTTCGGCGTCGGCTACTTCAAGCTCGACTACAACACCGACCCCGGGGCGGGCACCGACGTCGACGCGCCGAGCGCCGGCGCCGGGCTGCTCGGCCACTCGCGCGCCGTGCTCGACTGGCTCGACGGCGTGCTCGACCGGCACCCCGCCCTCGTGCTCGAGGCGTGCTCGTCGGGGGCCATGCGCGCCGACCAGGCGATGCTCTCGCGAGTGCAGGCCCAGTCGACCTCGGACCAGCAGGACTACCTGCTCTACCCGCCTATCGCCTCCGCGGCACCGCTGTCGATCCTGCCCGAGCAGGCCGCGAGCTGGGCCTACCCGCAGCCGTCGATGACGGCCGAGCAGTCGGCCTTCTGCCTCGTGACCAGCCTGCTCGGCCGGTTCTTCCTGTCGGGCTACCTGAACCGGATGGACGACGCCCGGCTCGACCTCGTCCGAGAGGCCGTCGCGGCGGCCCGAGAGGTGCGCCCCGACCTCGTCGTGGCCGTGCCGACCTGGCCGAAGGGCCTCCCGACCTGGGACGACCGATGGGTCGCCCTCGCGCTGACCGCCGACCGCCGCGTGCTCGTCTCGGTCTGGGACCGCGACGAGACCGCCGGCGAGCACGAGCTCGCGTTCCCCGCCCTGCGCGGCACCGACGTCGACGTCGACGTCGTGTTCCCCCGCAGTCTCACCCCGTGGCAGACCACCTGGAACACCGCCACGGGCATCCTGACCGTCCGTTCGACCGCCGAGACCGTCGGCGCCCGCACGTTCGCCCTCACGCCGCGCCCCTCGGCGTGAGACCCTCCCCCACACACACAGCACCATTCTCCTAAGGACCGACCGATGAAGATCACCTGGAAGAAGAGCGCGGTGGCCGCGGCCGCCGTCGCGACCCTCACCCTTTCGCTGGCGGGCTGCAGCGACCCCGGAGCCGGCGGCGGGTCGTCCGCCGGAGGCCCCGTCAGCTGGCCCGAGCAGGACGCCGACCTGACCGGCACGACCCTGACGGTCTGGGCCGCCCAGAGCACCGCCGAGACGGCCGACAGCGTCATCGAGGGCTTCGAGGCGCTCACCGGCGCCACCGTCGAGGTCGAGACCATCCCCGACCCCTACGAGCAGGGCGTGCAGACCCGCGTCGCCACCGGCGACAAGCCCGACATCGCGTTCTGGCAGCCGACCGAGTCGAGTCTCACCGCCCTCAACGCGCGCACCAACCTGCAGCCGCTCGACGGCGCCCCCTGGCTCGGCAACTACGACGCCAACTACGCCGACATCACCGGCCTCCTCGACGACACCCGGTACGCCGCCCTCGTGACGGTGCCCGCGGTCGAGGGCGTCTACTACAACAAGCAGGTGCTCGCCGAGGCCGGCGTCACCGAGACCCCCGGCGACCTCGACGAGCTGCTCGCCACCGCACGCGACCTGAAGGCCGACGGCGTCACCCCCTTCCACGAGATGGGCGGCGACCGCTGGGCCACGCAGTGGTGGGTGCAGGTGCAGCTGGCCGACGCCGCAGCGGACGGCCTCTGGGATCGCGTGAACACCAACGAGGAGACCTTCACCGACCCGACCATCCAGGGCGCGATCGACGAGTACCAGGGCCTCATCGACGAGGGCCTGTTCAACGACGACATCGCCACGGCCACCTTCGAGGACCAGGGCGACGCCCTGCTCGCCGGCGACGCCGCGATGGTCATGCAGGTCAACTCGTTCTTCGGCCAGCTGCAGGCCAAGGCCGACACCGCCGAGCTGAACGAGAAGATCGGGTTCTTCCCGATCTCGCCCTCGGGCAACGTCGGCACGTTCATCCCCGACCAGGCCAACGCCGTCGTCGCCTTCGACACGGGCGACGACGCCCAGGAGGCCGCCTCGCGTCAGTTCCTCTCGTACTGGATGGGCGAGGGCTACCAGGGCTTCGTCGACGACCAGGAGACGGTCTCGCTCATGCAGGGCGTCGACACCCCCGAGACGGTTCCGGAGGCGCTGCTCGCGTCGGCGGAGTCCGTCCCGGACGCGGTCGGCTCGATGCAGGCCCTCGCGGTCGCCAACCCCGACCTGTACATCAACCTGGCCGACATGATCCAGGGCACGAAGACGCCGGAGCAGGTCGCCGAAGCCACGCAGCAGCAGTTCGCCGAGCTGGCCAAGGCCCAGGGCTCGACCGACTTCTGACCCACCCGCCCGGGCGGGGCGGCCTCACCAGCCGCCCCGCCGGGCCCCCACCCCCTTCGCGACTGGAGCCCCCATGACCGCCCCGATCACCGCTCGCCGCACGGCCGTCCCGGCGCTGCGCAGCGGAACCGCGCCCCGCCGCCCCGGCGGCCGGCG
Source organism: Frigoribacterium sp. CFBP9029 (assembly GCF_034045305.1). Classification (NCBI taxonomy): domain Bacteria; kingdom Bacillati; phylum Actinomycetota; class Actinomycetes; order Micrococcales; family Microbacteriaceae; genus Frigoribacterium; species Frigoribacterium sp. CFBP9029. Next base: position 84,114 of record NZ_JAXCWB010000004.1, on the reverse strand, counting down.
ACAGGACCACCCCGCATGGTTCATCGTCCCGGCGCTCGCCGTGCTCGTCGTCTTCTTCTTCGTGCCGACCGTCTTCAACTTCGTCTACGCCTTCACGAACTGGTCCAGCTTCTCGTCGCAGATCTCGTTCGTCGGCGTCGACAACTTCACCTCGCTCTTCGCCAACGGCGCCCTCGTCTCCGGGCTGCGCGTGACGCTCGTCTACGCCGTGCTCGTCGCGGTCTTCCAGAACGTCTTCGGGCTGATCCTCGCTCTCGTGCTCGAGGCCGACACCCGCGTCAACCGCTTCGCCCGGGTCGCCTTCTTCGTGCCCGTCGTGATGTCGGCGCTCGCCGTCGGCTACATCTTCCAGGCGCTGCTCAAACCCGACGGGGCCCTCAACGCCGTGCTGAGCGCCGTCACGGGCACCGAGGTCACCACCGCGTGGCTCGGCAGCACCTCGTGGACGATCGTCGTCGTCGCGCTCATCCACGCCTGGAAGTGGATGGGTCTCTCGATGCTCATCTACCTCGCCGGTCTCAAGACGATCGACCAGGACGTCCTCGAGGCGTCGCGCCTCGACGGGGCGAGCTGGTGGCAGACCTTCCGCACGATCCGGTTCCCGCTGCTGGCGCCGGCCGTGACCTTCAACGTCGCCACGTCCCTCCTCGGATCCATGAACGGCTTCGACGTCGTGCAGGCGACCACCGAGGGCGGCCCCGGCGGCACGACCGAGCTGCTCAACATCTTCATCTTCCGCACCTTCGGGCAGGGGCTCTTCGCCCAGGCCACGACCATGAGCCTGATGCTGTTCGTCATGGTGGCCGTGCTGGCGTTCCCCCTGATCCGGTTCCTCCGCAAGAGAGAGGACGTCCTCTGATGAGCGTCTCCAGCATCGCGACCCCGGCTCCGACCGTCACGGACTCCGAGGAGGTGCGCCGCACCTCCTCGAGGCCGCCCGCGTCGCGTCGTCGACGGCCCCGTCGCCGCGTGGTGCAGCCCCTGGTCGCGCTCGCGCTCGTCGTGGCCCTCCTCGGCGTGCCGTTCTGGATGGTCGTCGTCACGGCCGGGAAGGACCAGGCGGAGGCGTTCAGCCCCAACCTCGCCCTGCCCACGGACTGGCAGCTGTTCGAGAACATCGCCACCGTGTTCGGCGACGGCCGCATGGTGCCGGCGTTCTTCGGCAGCCTGCTCGTCATGGTGCCGTCGGTGCTCGGGGTGCTGCTGCTCGGCTCGATGGCCTCGTGGGTGCTCGCCCGACGCTCGAGCCGGGCGATGGCGATCGTCTACGCGTTGGCGATCAGCGGCATCGTGCTGCCGCCCGCCGTCGTCACCATCGTGCTGCTGCTGCGCCAGATCGGCCTCGCCGGCACCGCGCTCGGCATGATCGGCGTCTACATGGGCATGTACCTGTCGACGGTGGTGTTCTTCGTCACCGGCTTCGTGCGCACCATCCCGGTCGAGCTGGAGGAGGCCGCGCGAGTCGACGGCGCCGGGCCGGTGCGGGTGTTCGTGCGGATCATCCTGCCGCTGCTCGGACCGACTCTCGCGACGGCGACGATCCTGATCTGCCTCTACGTCTGGAACGACGTGTTCTACGCGCTGTTCGTCATCGGCGGGCGCCTCGACACCCTGCCGTTGAACCTCTACCAGGTGGCGAGCAGCGGGTTGTACCTGCAGAACTGGCACCTGATCTTCGCCTACATCATCGTGATGAGCCTGCCGCTGCTGGTCACGTTCATGGTGATGCAGCGCAAGATCATCTCGGGCATCACCAGCGGCGCCGTCAAATGACGGGTCTGGTCGGATCGCCCTATGGTGAGACGATCATGCCGAGCCCCGCAGCGGACCAGCGCCCCGCCAACATCGACGACGTCGCGCGGCTCGCCGGCGTCTCGGCTCCGACCGTGTCACGGGTGCTCACCGGCGCGGCTAAGGTCAGCGCCGACAAGACGCGACGGGTGGAGCAGGCGATCGTCGAGCTCGGCTACCGGCCCAACGCGTCGGCCCGGGCGCTGGTCAACGGCAGATCGCGGGTCATCGCCGTCCTGGCCGGCGACACCTCTCATTACGGTTACGCCGAGACGATCCGCGGCGTCGAGGTCAGCGCCCGGGCCTCGGGCTACCTGGTCAGCATCACCGTCATCGACTCGACCGAGGCCGAGTCGGTGCACGCCGCCGTCGACCTCGCGCTGCAGCAGCCCGTCGCCGGTGTCGTCGTGCTGAAGTTCGACCCCGAGGGCGTCGCCGCACTCGCCGCCGTGCCCGCGTCGCTCGCGACGGTGGCCATCTCGGGCGAGATCGCGACCGGTGTGCCGCAGGCCGTCATCGACGAGATGACCGGCTCGTACGCGCTGACCGCGCACCTGCTCGAGCTGGGGCACTCGACCGTGCACCACGTGCGGGTGCCGCCCTCGGGCAAGGAGGACGGCCGCACCACCGGGTGGCGCAACGCGCTGATCGACGCCGGAGTGCCGGTGCCCGAGATCATCGACTCGTCGTGGGAGCCGCTCTCCGGTCGCGCGGTCGGGCGCGAGCTGGCCGCCGACCCGACGGTGACGGCCGTCTTCTGCGGCAACGACGAGATCGCGATGGGCGTCATCCGCGGCCTCGCCGACGAAGGGCTGCGGGTGCCCGACGACGTCAGCGTCGCCGGGTTCGACGACCACCCCATCTCCGAGCTGTTCTCGCCGTCGATCACGACCGCTCGCCAGGACTTCGCCGGCCTCGGGTCGCGCGCCTTCGGCCAGCTGCAGCAGCTCATGGCGGGCGGCGAGACGCCGCGGCTCACGACCGACCAGGCGGTGGTGGTGCTGCGCGAGAGCGTCGGTGCGCCGGGTGCCGCGCGCGGCGGGGCCGCCCGAGGCTGAGGAGCCCGGGTCGAGGAGTCACGACACGCCGCGGGGGCGGGGTGGGCCGCGGCGCGTTGTGATTCAGGGGCGTGGGGCGGGGAGGGAGCGGCGTGTAGCACCATGGCGGGTATGAGACGCCGAACAGCGACCCCGACCACCGCCGTGCTCGCCTCCGCCGCGATCGTCGTCGCCGGGGTGACCGGCTGCACCACCGGGGCGACGCAGGGTGATGCGGGGGAGGCGACCCGCGCCTCCTCGGCTCCGGCATCCGCGACGCCCGCACCCACGGCCACCACGGCCGCCACGGCGCCGACCGCCGACGCCTCGGCCGCGCTCGGCGCTCTCGAGACCGAGTTCGACGCCCGCGTCGGCGTCAGCGCCCTCGACACCGGATCGGGCACCACCCTCGACTACCGGGCGGACGAGCGGTTCGGCTACGCGTCGACCATCAAGGTGCTCGCGGCCGCGGCGTTCCTCCAGCAGGTGCCCGCCGATCAGCGCGACGAGGTCGTCACCTGGACGGCCGCCGATGTCTCGGCCGCCGGCTACTCACCCGTGACCAGCCAGTATGTCGACGAGGGCATGAGCCTGTCGTCGCTGGCCGAGGCCGCCGTGCGCCAGAGCGACAACACCGCGCTCAACCTCGTGCTCGACCGGATCGGCGGCCCCGCAGGGCTCGACGAGGCCCTCGAGCAGCTCGGCGACAGCACCACCGAGGTCGTGAACCGCGAACCCGACCTCAACACGATCGAACCCGGCAGCACCGACGACACGACCACCCCGAGCGCCTTCACGGCCGACCTCGCCGCCCTCGCCAGCGAAGAGAATCTGGCGCCCGTCGACCGCGCCCTCCTGCTCGACTGGGCGAGCGGCAACGCCACGGGCGACGCCCTCGTCCGAGCCGGCGCCCCCGAGGGCTGGACGGTCGTCGACAAATCAGGAGGCGCGGGAGGCATCCGCAACGACGTCGCCGTCGTCACGCCCCCGGGCCGCGACCCCATCGTGCTCACCGTCCTGACGGCGAGGAACGACCCCGAGGTCGCCTACGACGACGCGCTCGTCGCCCGGGTCGCCGCCGCGGTGCTGGCCGAATTCGGCTAGCTGGGCCAGCTGGACCAGCTGGACCAGCTCGGCTAGGCGGACCAGCTGGGCTAGACGCCGGGCCTAGGCCTAGGCCTAGGCCTGGGTCCGGTCGGAGGCCTCAGCGGAGGCCGTGTCCGTGTCGGCGGCCGGTGCCGTGTCCGAAGCCGTGCCCGAGACCGGGTCCGAGGTCATGGCCGGGGCCTGCTCGGGGGTCGGTGCCGGGGCCGACGCGGCCGACGCGGCCGACGCGACCCGCGCCTCCTCGGCGAACGCGCCGAAGCGGAGCACGTCGGCCCCGTACGAGGCGAGCAGCGCCGTGACGTCCTCGACGCGCGCCTGAGACAGCTTCTTGGTCGGACGCGAGATCAGCTCGCGCACGACGGCCTCGAGCTGGGTCGGGGTCGACACGATCTGCGTGGCCGCGCCTCCTTCACTGCGGTCCTGATCGACGGCGAAGACCGTCGCCTTCGGGTGCGAGTACAGCACGCAGGTGTCGAACCACAGCCTCGCGTCGATCGACTCGTGCACCCGGTCGGACAGCCTGTTCGCCTGGCGCCGCACCTGCGACGCCGGCGACTTCGTGCCGAGGTGCGACCGCACGGTCAGCACGGTGGGCGAGTCGTCGACCACCTGCAGGGCGAACGGCGGCGACATCGTGCTCTCGTCGAAGAGCCCCCCGAACGCCGGGAACACGCTGCTCGGACGCCGACCGTCGAACACGATGCCGCGCCAGCCCTTGTTCTCGACCACCATCGCCCCGGTCTCGCCGACCAGCACGTGGTCGACCTGCGCGACGAACCTGCCGGAGGCGCTGCTCGCGGCGGGCACGAACACCACGTTGGTCAGCAGCACGACGTCCGCGCCGGCCGCACGGCAGGCCGCGGCGATCAGCTCGCGCGACGTCGCCTCGTACTTCAGGCCCGTCGACAGCATGGCCCGGGTCTGCTCGGCCTCGTCGAGGGCGGCCTGCTTCTCGTCGGCCAGCCGCTTGTTCTCGGTGCCGAGCTCGGTCGCGAGGGCCTCCTTCTCGCGGGTGTGCTCGGCGGTCGTGCGCGCCATGCGGGTGTCGTGGTGGGCGTCGCGGGCGTCCTGCTCGGCACGGGCCTGGCGGGCCTGCTCGTCTGCGGCCCTGCGGGCCTGCGTGAGGCGGCGTCGCAGCACCAGCAGCACCACGACGACGGCGATGACGACGACGAGCAGTGCGGCGGCGATGATCCACGGGAGGGTCTGATCGGAGAGCATGAGGCCAGCACATCACGAGGAGGCGCGGCGCGGGTCGTCCCTCGCCGGGCCGGACCGAGGTCGGCCTGCTCGCGCGTCGTCGCGCCTGCTGATCGCGTAGGCCGCGAGACCCCGGGGAGTGGCTGAGACCCCTTCGCGCGCACGGGGGTCTCAGCGACATCCCGGGGTCTCGGCGCAGGCTAACCTCGGGGCATGCCCGACGCCACGATCTACGACGTGGCGTCCCGTGCGGGGGTGTCGCATCAGACGGTCAGCCGGTTCCTCCGCGGCTTCGAGGGGATCCGGCCCGAGACCCGCGCCAAGGTCGAGTCGGCCCTGGCCGAGCTCGAGTACCGGCCGAACAGCGCCGCGAGGTTCCTCCGGCTAAAGCGCACCAACCGCATCGCCCTGCTCGCCGACAACATGCACCTGTCGGGCCCTGCCCGCACGATCGCCAGCGCCACCGAGGCCGCGCGCGACCTCGGCTACGTCACCGACATCGTCACGATGGACGGCAGCGACGAGGGCAGCGTCCGCGAAGCCCTCGACCTCGTGCTCAGTCAGCAGATCGCCGGGCTCGTGCTCATGGCCCAGACCGCGATCGCCCGCACCGCCATCGCGCAGCGCGACATCTCGATGCCCGTGGGCCGCGACTTCGGTCTCGTCGTCGACGGCACCGGCGAGTCGCTCGGCATCCGGGCCGGCCGCGTCGCCGCCGAGCATCTGATCGAGCTCGGGCACCGCCGGGCCGCCTACGTCGCCGGGCCCGAGCAGTGGCTCGTCGCCCGGGAGCGTCAGGAGGGCTTCACCGCCGCCTTCACGGCCGGGGGAGGCGAGGTCGTCGCGAGCACCGCGGGCGACTGGTCGGCCGAGTCGGGCTTCGCCGCGGCCCGCCTCCTGCTCGCCGAGGGCGCCCTCGAGAGCGGAGGAGGCGCGGGTCGTGCCCCCGACGGAGGCGCCACCGCCGTCGCGGTCGCGAACGACACCATGGCGATGGGTCTGCTCGCGGCGCTCGCCGAGGCCGGCGTCTCCGTGCCCGGCGACGTCAGCGTCGTCGGCAACGACGACGCCCCGGAGGCGCGCTACATGGTCCCGCCGCTCACGACGGTCGACCTGGACTTCGCGCAGGAGGGCGTGCTCGTCGTCACCTCGCTGATCGACCGCATCGAAGGGCGCGAGACCGACCCCGTGATCCACGTGCCGACGCCGGCGTTGGTGACCCGCGCCTCCACGGCTCCGCCCCGCGCCTGAGGCACCGGCACCGGCCGCGGACGCCTCGGCACCGGCCGTAGACGGCCCCGCGCCGGCCGCTGACGGCCCTTGCACCCACCGCCGCATCACGGTCGGGTCACGCCGCTCGATTGCCACTTGCGCGACGTCGGCGGCTCGACTAGCTTCCTCATCAACGCCGATGTTATCGACAACATCGGCCGACCATCATGCACCACCAGCACGCCAGCATCCGCGGATCGACGCCGATCCGCACGAGCAGACAGGTCGACGATGACGTCAGCACCACGCCACTCCGGGGTCCTCTTCGGGGCCGCCTACTACGCCGAGTACCAGCAGGCGGGCACCCTCGACCGCGATCTCGACCTGATGGTCGAGGCCGGCTTCACCGTCATCCGCGTGGGCGAGTCGGTCTGGTCGACGTGGGAGCCCCGCGAGGGCGAGTTCGACCTCGACTGGCTGCAGCCCGTGCTCGACGGCGCCCACGCCCGCGGCATCTCGGTCGTGCTCGGCACGCCCACCTACGCCGTGCCGCCGTGGCTGCAGGTGCTGCACCCCGAGATCGCGGCCGAGCGCACCTCCGGGGTCCGGGCCGGCTGGGGCGCCCGCCAGGAGATGGACCAAAGCCACCCCGCCTACCGCTTCTACGCCGAGCGCGTCGTCCGTCGCGTCGCCGCCCGGTACGCCGACCACCCCGCCGTGATCGGCTGGCAGGTCGACAACGAGCCCGGCAACGAGCTGCCCCGCAACGAGCAGGTCTTCCAGCGGTTCGTCGCCTGGCTGCAGCGCCGGTACGGCACGGTCGAGAGCCTGAACGACGAGTGGGGCCTCGTCTACTGGTCGCACCGCATCACCGAGTGGTCGCAGCTCTGGCGCCCCGACGGCAACGTGCAGCCGCAGTACGACCTCGAGTGGCGCCGGTTCCAGGGCGAGCTCGCCGACGAGCTGATCGCCTGGCAGGCCGACGTCGTGCGCGAGTACGCCCGCGACGACCAGTTCGTCACCACCTGCATCTCGTACGCCCGCCCGCAGGTCGCCGACGACCGGCTCGTGAAGAGCCTCGACGTGACCGCCGGCAACCCCTATTACAAGATGCAGGACGGTCTGACCCGCGGCGTCGAGATCCCCCGCGAGGCCGGCTGGTGGCACACCGGCGTCTGGGCCCTGCACCAGTGGGGCGACCGGGCGTTCTCGTCGGCGCAGTCGTCGTTCCTGGTGACCGAGACCAACGCGCAGTCGATCGGCGGCCCGTGGCAGAACCACCCGCCGTTCGACGGGCAGATCAAGCAGGCCGCGCTCGCGCTCGTCGCCCGCGGAGCCCGCATGGTCGAGTACTGGCACTGGCACACGCTGCACTTCGGCGTCGAGACCTACTGGGGCGGCGTGCTGCCGCACAGCCAGCGACCCGGCCGCATCCACCGCGAGGTCGCGGCCCTCGGTGCGACCCTCGGGGCGGTAGGAGGCGCGGTGGACGGATTCACGCCGGCCGCCGACGTGCTCATGCTCTGGTCCACCGACACGAAGTGGTCGTTCGAGGGCTACCCGCCCCTGGCCCTGCCGAACGGCGACCCCGACCCCGACTCGTACCTGCACCTCTTCGACTCGCACTACCGGGGTCTCGCCGAGTCCGGCGCCCAGGTGCGCATCCAGCACGTCGAGCAGTTCGTCGCCGCCATGACCGCCGACTCGACGGGCCCCGCGGCGGTCGCGGCCGAGCACCCCGTGCTCGTCGTGCCCGGTCTGTACGTCGTCGACGACGAGACGCTCGACGCGCTCTCCGCCTACGCCGAGGCCGGGGGTCACCTCGTGCTCGGCGTCCGCACCGCGTACGGCGACCAGCTCGCGAGGGCGCGGCGCGACGTCGCCCCCGCCCGGCTCTCGGGCCCCGCAGGCGTCTGGTACGAGGAGTACACGAACCTCGACGAGCCCCTCGAGGTCCTCACCGCCGGCCCCGCCGACGGTCTCGCCCTCGAGCCCGGCTCGGCCGGCACCCGCTGGGCCGACGTGCTGAAGGTCGACGACGCCGAGGTGCTGGTGCGGTTCCCGGCCACCGAGATCGGGGCCGACGCGGTGATGACGACCCGCGCCTCCGGGGCCGGTCGCGTCACCTACGTCGCCACCGTGCCGAACCCCGAGCTGTCGCGGAGCATCGCCCGCTGGCTCGTGCCGCGGACGGCGGCCCGCGACTGGGCGGCGACGGACGCCGTCACCGTCACCACCGGGTCGCGCCCCGACGGGCCCGACCTGGCCTTCGTGTCGAACTGGTCGGCCCACGAGGCCGCCGTGACCGCACCCCGCGCCGTCCGCGATCTCGAGACCGGCGACGTGCTCGAGGCCGGTCGCACCCTGACCCTCACCCCCCGATCGGCCCACGTGTTCGAGCACGTGGCCACGACCTCCACCCCCTGAACCCGGCGTCTCGCCCGAGACGCCGCACACCCCGAAAGAGAAGACCATGAAGCGGAAGAACACAGCAAAGGCGCTCGTGTCCCTGGCTCTCGTGTCGGCGTTCGCGCTGACCGCGTGCGCCCCCGGCGGCGGAGGAGGCGGTGGCGGCGGCGAGACCACCGCCCCCGTCTCGCAGGCCGACATCGACGCGGCGATGGACACCGAGACGACCATCACCTTCTGGACCTGGGTGCCCGACATCCAGAAGGAGGTCGACCTCTTCGAGGCGAAGTACCCGAAGATCACCGTCGACGTCGTCAACGTCGGCACGGGCACCGTGCAGTACCCCAAGCTGCGCACGGCTCTGAAGGCCGGCAAGGGCGCCCCCGACGTGGCGCAGATCGAGTACCAGTACATCCCGTCGTTCCGTCAGACGGACAGCCTCGTCGACCTGACCCCGTACGGAGGCGCGGAGCTGGAGTCGAAGTACGTCGAGTGGGTCTGGAACCAGGTCGCCGACGACAGCGGCGTCTGGTCGGTGCCGCAGGACTCCGGGCCGCTCGGCAACCTCTACCGCTCGGACATCTACGAGCAGGCCGGCATCACCGCCCCGCCCGCCACCTGGGACGAGTTCGCCGAGCAGGCGCAGACCGTGAAGGACGAGACCGGCTCGTACATGTCGAACCTGCCGGGCAACGACCCCGGTCAGGTCGTCGGGCTCTTCTGGCAGGCCGGCGCCAAGCCGTTCTCGTACGACGGCGACAAGACCGTCGGCATCGACCTCGACTCGGCCGAGACGCAGAAGGTCGTCACGTTCTGGCAGGACCTCATCGACAAGGACCTCGTCTCGACCGACGCCGACTTCACGGACTCCTGGTACCAGGGCTTCTCGTCCGGCAAGTACGCCAGCTGGCAGACCGCCGCCTGGGGGCCGGTGTTCCTGCAGGGCACGGCCGCGAACACCAGCGGCAAGTGGACCGCCGCGAAGATCCCCCAGTGGGAGGCCGGCGACGACGTCTCGGGCAACTGGGGCGGATCGTCCGACGCCGTGATCACGGGCACGCAGAACCCGATCGTGGCCGCCGAGTTCAGCAAGTTCCTCAACAGCGACCCCGAGTCGACCCTCGCCTTCGCGAACGAGCAGTTCCTGTTCCCGACGACGACCGACACCCTCTCGAGCAGCGACTTCACCGGCACGGCCAGCGAGTTCTACGGCGGCCAGAAGGTCAACGAGCTCTTCGCCGGCGTCTCGGACACGGTCAGCACCGACTTCCAGTGGCTGCCGTTCATGGACTACGTCTACTCGAGCTTCAACGACACCCTCGGCAAGGCCATCGCCGACCACGACGACATGTCCGCCGCCCTCACGGCGTGGCAGGACGACGTCACCGCCTACGCGAAGCAGCAGGGCTTCACCGTCCAGTAGTGCTCACGGGCACCGTCCGTCGACGTCGGCCGCCCCCGGGCGGGCGGCGGCGACGGGCGGTGCCCCCGGCCCGGCAAGGAGCCCCGATGTCCACCTCCGTCACCCCCACCCCCGCCTCCGCGAGTGCTCGTCGAGACGCGACCCGCGCCTCCTCGGCCCGCACGCCGACCCCGCGTCGTCGCAGCACGCTGCACCGACCCCAGCTGATCGCCGCCTGGGCGCTCGCCATCCCGTTCCTGCTCGTCTTCGCGGCGATGTTCCTCGTGCCGCTCGGCTACGCCGGGTACCTCAGCACCTTCACCTCGCAGCTCGTCGGCGGGCAGGTCTTCTCCGGGCTCGCCAACTACGAGCGGGCCCTGAACGACCCGAGCTTCTGGGCCGGTCTCGGCCGCGTCGCGCTGTTCCTGTTCGTGCAGGTGCCGATCATGCTCGTGATCGCCCTGTTCGTCGCCCTTGCGCTCGACACCGGTCGCGTCGCGGGCAGCAAGTTCGTCCGCCTCGCGATCTTCGTGCCGTACGCCGTGCCCGGCGTCGTCGCGACGCTCATGTGGGGCTACCTCTACGGCCGCGAGTCGGGGCTGATCGCCCAGGTGCTGACCGGCGTCGGCCTGCCCGCACCCGACCTGCTGTCGCCGCAGAACGTGCTCGGCAGCACGATGAACATCGTCAGCTGGGAGTTCATCGGCTACAACATGATCGTGCTGTACGCGGCCCTCCGCAGCGTGCCGACCGAGATGTACGAGGCCGCCGAGATCGACGGCGCCGGGCCCTGGCGGGTGGCGTGGAGCATCAAGATCCCCGCGATCCGCTCGGCGATCCTGCTGACGGTGATCTTCTCGGTGATCGGGTCGTTCCAGCTCTTCAACGAGCCGAACCTGCTCTACAGCATCGCCCCGAACGCGATCGGCTCGGACTTCACGCCGAACCTCTACGCGTACAACGTCGCGTTCCGCAATCAGGACGTCAACTACGCGGCGGCCATCGCGTTCCTGCTCGGGTTCCTCATCATGATCATCAGCTACGTGGTGCAGCTCGCCACCTCACGCAAGGAGCGACTGTCGTGACGATCGCACCCGCACCCGTCGACACCGCCGGAGCCACGGCCGTCGACCGTCCGGCCCGCCGACTGCAGAGCGCAGGAGGCGCGGGTCGGCGACGCCCCCGACGTCGCGTCGAGCGCTCCCAGCGCAAGACGCCGATCCTGACCGTGATCCTCTGGATCACGCTGGCGTACTTCCTGCTGCCGCTGGTCTGGCTCGCGATCCAGGCGACGAAGACGAACGGCGACATCTTCAGCACGTTCGGTCTGGCATTCGGACGCAGCTTCGCGCTCGGCGACAACGTGGCGCAGCTGTTCACCTTCCAGGACGGCATCTTCCTGCAGTGGATGGGCAACACGGTGCTCTACGCCGTGGTCAGCTCGGTGGGGGCGGCGCTGCTCGCCACCATGTGCGGGTACTCGCTGGCGAAGTACGTCTTCAGGGGCCGGTCGTTCGTCTTCGGGCTGATCCTCGGGGCGGTCATGGTGCCGCTGACGGCGCTCGCCATCCCGACGTACCTGCTGTTCAGCGCGGCGAACCTGGTCGACACCCCGTGGGCGATCATCCTGCCGTCGCTCGTCAGCCCGTTCGGCGTCTACCTGATGCGCGTCTACGCGAGCGAGGCCGTCGACGACAGCCTGCTCGAGGCCGCGCGCATCGACGGGGCCGGCGAGCTGCGGATCTTCCTGACGATCTCGTCGCGACTGCTCGCCCCGGGCATCGTCACGGTGCTGCTGTTCGCGCTGGTCTCGACCTGGAACAACTACTTCCTGCCGCTGATCATGCTGAACGACCCGAGCCTGTTCCCGGCGACGGTCGGCCTGGCGCAGTGGCAGCAGGCGGCGACCGGCGGCGGCGGCGCCCAGGTGCTGTTCTCGACGGTGCTGACCGGGTCGTTCGTGTCGATCCTGCCGCTCGTGGTGGCGTTCCTGTTCCTGCAGCGGTTCTGGCAGTCGGGCCTGAGCGCCGGCGGGGTGAAGGGGTAGCGGCGGACGGCGGGGCAGGCTCCTGCCCCGCCCCTCCTGCCCCGCCCCTCGCTCCGCGCCCCCCGCTCCGCGCCCCGCGCCTCCTGCCCTGCCCCCCACGCGAAGAACCGCGTTCGCGAAGATGAACTGCGATACAACGCGGTTCATCTTCGCGAACGCGGTTCATGGCGCACCCGCCCCGAGAACGCAGGAGGCGCGGGTCGGGTCAGACAGGCAGCCAGACGGAGTCCGCGGCGTCCGACGCCTCGACCGCGGCCAGCACGCGCTGCACCTGCAGGCCGTCGGCGAACGACGGGGCCGGCTGCGCGCCGGCGGCCAGCGCCACCGCGAGATCGCGCAGCTGGTGCGTGAACGCGTGCTCCCACCCGAGCCCGTGCCCGGCCGGCCACCACGCGTCCACGTACGGGTGCTGCGGCTCGGTCACGAGCACGCGGCGGAACCCGGACTCGGGCCCGTCGACCTCGAGCACCTCGAGCTCGTTCGGACGCTCGAGGTCGAACGCCACGGCGCCCCGCGAGCCCGAGACCTCGAGTCGGAAGGCGTTCTTGCGACCCGTCGCGAACCGGGAGGCCTCGATCGAGGCGATCGCGCCTCCTTCGAGTCGGGCCGTGAACCAGGCTGCGTCGTCGACCGTCACCCGGCCGCGCTCCGACCCCGCGACCCCGCCGAGACCCGAGGTGACGACGGTCTCGTCGACCAGCGGCCGCTCGGTCACGAAGGTGTGCAGCGTGCCCGACACGTCGGTGAGACGCCGACCGGTCACGAACTGCGCCGCGTCGACCGCGTGGGCCCCGATGTCGCCGAGGGCGCCCGAGCCCGCGACCGCCTTGTCGAGTCGCCAGGTCATCGGGTCGGTCTCGTCGATCAGCCAGTCCTGCAGGTACTGCGCCCGCACCTGACGCACCTCGCCGATGCGCCCCGCCGCCACGATGTCGCGCGCCAGGGTCACGGCCGGCACCCGCCGGTACGAGAAGCCGACCATCGCGAACACGCCGCGCTCGGCGGCGGCGGCCGCGGCCGACGCCATGCGCTCGGCCTCGGCGACCGTGTTGGCCAGCGGCTTCTCGCAGAGCACGTGCTTGCCCGCTTCGAGCGCGGCCACCGCGATGTCGACGTGCGTCGAGCCGGGCGAGCAGATGTCGATCACGTCGATGTCGGGGTCGTCGACCGCGTCGCGCCAGTCGGACGCCGTCGACTCCCACCCCCACCGCTCGGCCGCCGCGCGGGTGGCCGCGACGTCGCGACCGACCAGGGTCGCCATCACGGGCGCCAGCGGCAGGTCGAAGAACGCGGGCGCGACACGGAGGGCCTGCGAATGCGCCGCACCCATGAACCCGTGACCCACGAGGGCGAAGCGGAGGGCGCCCTGCCCGGTCACCGCGCCTCCTGCCGTTCCCGCTCCGGAGCCGAGGAGGCGCGGGTCGCGTCGACCCCGCCCGCCCCGCCCTGCAGGGCCGCGCGCACCGACGCCCACGACTCGAGACGCGCCTTCACCTCGGGGTCGCGCTCGACCGAGACCGCCTCGCGGTGCGCCTGCTCGAGCACGTCGTCGACCAGCACGCGCTCGCCCGTGCGCGTCGACCGGATCGCCGCCTCGACCATCACGAGGCTCATCACGTTGCCGTGCACCTCGCCGTCGGGGCGCTCGCCGGTGCGGAGGGCCCGGGCGAACGCCGCGAGCGAGCCCGCGATCTCGACACCCACGGTCGGTCGCGCCTCGGGGGCCCCGGGGGCGCCGTCGATCTCGCTGACCGGCTCGTCGTCGCCCGACCAGAGCGCCGTGCCGCCCGAGCCCGAGACGCGCCAGGCGCCGTTCCACGAGGTCTCGACGCCGGGGCTGCACCACGAGCCGTCGTAGCTGTAGCGGACACCGCCCTCGAAGCCGATCACGGCGCTCGCCGCCGCGTCTCCCCGGTACCACGACCACGAGGGGTTCCACGAGTCGCACCACACCGACACCGGGTCGCGACCGATCAGGTAGCGCGCCGAGTCGAACGCGTGGATCGCCATGTCGAGCAGCAGCACGTCGTCCATCTGCTCGCGGAACCCGCCGAAGTGCGGCGCCTTCGCGAACGACGTCGACACCATGCCCACGTCGCCGAGCAGCTCGGCGTGCGCCTTCAGCGCCACCAGCTGGTCGTTGTAGCGGCGCGACTGCGACACCATGAACAGCTCGCCCGTCACCTCGGCGGCGGCCGTCAGCGACAGCGCCTCGGCGACGCTCTGCGCGGCCGGCTTCTCGCCGAGCACCGGCAGGCCCAGGCGGAGCGCCTGCATCGTCACCGGGTGGTGCGCCACCGGCACGGTCACGTCGAGCACGGCGTCGGGCGAGACCCGGGCCACGAGGGCGGCGAGGTCGCGGTCGACCGGCAGATCGGGCAGACCGGCGTGCTGCGCCCCGGCGCGGGCGGCGTCGAGATCGAGGTCGACGATGCCGACCAGCTCGACGTCGGGGGAGTCGGCGACGGTGCGGAGCCAGGCCCGCCCCATCTCGCCGGCGCCGACCTGCACGACCCGCAGCGCGCCTCCTCGGCGGTCGACGCGGCGGAAGCCGCCGGAGGCGGTGGTCTCGTCCACGGGGATCGGGGCGCTCATGCGTCGGCCGGCTCCTCGATCGGGCCCGAGTAGTCCTTGCCGTCGAAGTACTCGCCGAGGTCGTAGCGGAGCAGCGTCGGCGTGGCCCGTTCGCGCTCGGGGCGGGCCCACTCGGCGGCGTTCGAGATGACGCGGCGGACGTCGGGGTGGAAGTACACCGGGAAGTCCTGGTCGCCGGGCGAGAAGAAGAAGATCTTGCCGAAGCCGCGGCGGTAGGTCATGCCGCTGCGGAACACCTCGCCGCCGGTGAAGCCCGAGATGAAGATCAGCTCGTCGGGCGTCGGCACGTCGAAGTACTCGCCGTACATCTCCTGTTCGGGGATCACGATCGGGTTCGGCACGCCGCGGGTGATCGGGTGCTGCGGGTTGACCGTCCAGACGAGCTCCTGGTCGTGCTCGCTGCGCCAGCGGAGCGTGCAGGTCGTGCCCATCAGCTTCGTGAAGATCTTCGACCAGTGGCCGGAGTGCAGCACGATCAGCCCCATGCCGGCGAGCACGTGGCGGTGCACCCGCTCGACGATCTCGTCGTCGACGTCGCCGTGCGCCGCGTGACCCCACCAGGTGAGCACGTCGGTGTCGGCCAGCAGCTCCTCGGTGAGGCCGTGCTCGGGCTGGTCCATCGTCGCGATGCGGACGACGGCCTCGGGCAGGTTCTCGCCGACGCCGGCGGCGATCGCCCCGTGCATCCCGTCGGGGTAGCGGTCGGCGACGTGCTGCTCGACCTTCTCGTGGACGTTCTCGCCCCAGACGGTGACCCGCAGGGGTGCGGTGGTGTTCGTGGTCATGGTGTTGCCTCTCTCTCGGATGTGCGCCGTCGTCACTTGACGGCCCCGCCGGTGGCACCGGCGGCGATGAACTTCTGCGCGGCGAGCAGCAGCACGATGGCGGGCAGCGACGCGAGCACGGCGGCGGCCATCACGGTCGACCAGTCGGCCGTGTAGGTGCCGATGTACTGGTAGATGCCGAGCGTGATCGGCCGGATGTCGGTGGTCGTCGTCAGGGTCAGCGCCATCAGGAAGTCGCTCCAGGTGAACAGGAACGTGAAGAGACCCGCGGTGATCATCGCGTTGCGGCTGATCGGCAGCACGATGCTGCGGAACGCCCTGAAGTCGCCGGCCCCGTCGACCTTCGCCGCCTCGATGACCGACGGCGGGATGTTCAGCATGAACGCCCGCATGATCAGGATCGCGAACGGCACCCCCGCCGTCGAGTCGGCCAGGATCAGCCCCGGGATCGTGTTCAGCAGCCCGACGTCGTTGTACGCGGCGTAGAGCGCGTTCGCGACGACGATGCCCGGGATCATCTGCGAGATCAGGATCGCGAACAGCACCGCGTTGACCCCTCTGACCTTGAACTGCGCCAGAGCGTAGGAGGCGGGGGTCGCGATCGCGAGGCTGAGCACGACGCTGCCGAGTGCGATCACGAGGCTCGTGACCAGGTTGCCGCCCTGGTCGGCCAGCGCCTGGGCGTACCCGCCGAACTGCGCCTCGAACGGGAACCAGGAGGCCTCGATGGCCGACCCGGCGGGTTGCAGCGAGATGTTGACCATCCAGTAGACGGGGAACAGCATCCCGGCGAGCAGCAGCACGCCGATCGCGCTGAGCAGGTACTTCTTCGGCCCCTCGGGGCGCGAGAGCGGTCGGCGGCGTGCGGCGCCGCGACGATCGACGGCCCCGGTGCTCGGGACTCGCAGGGCTGTCTCACTCATCGACGGCCTTCCGGTTGAGTCGCAGGTACACGACGGCGAACACGGCCGAGATGACGATCAGCACGTTGCTGAGCGCCGCCCCCGACCCGAAGTCGAACTGCTGGAACGACAGGCTGTACGACTGCGTCGCGATGGTCTGCGTCGCGTTCGCCGGCCCGCCGTTCGTCAGCCCGAGGATGATGTCGAGCACCTTGATCGTGTAGACGACCCCGAGCACGAGCACCACGCTGACCACCGGTCGCAGCAGCGGCCAGGTGACGTGACGGAAGCCCTTGAAGCCGGTGGCGCCGTCGAGCGATGCCGCCTCGTAGAGCTCGGTGGGGATGTCCTGCAGACCGCCGTAGAGGATGGTCGTGTTGAACGGGATGCCGATCCAGATGTTGACGAGCACCACGGTCAGCAGGGCCACGCTCGGGCTGGTCAGCCACGGCACGGCCGGGATGCCGAACGTCCCGAGGAACTGGTTCAGCACGCCCGAGTCCTGGTCGAGGATCCACTTCCAGATCGCGCTCGAGACGATCAGCGGCAGCAGCCAGGGCAGCAGCAGGAGCGACCGCAGCACGCCGTTCAGCGGGAAGGCCCG
Source organism: Frigoribacterium sp. CFBP9029 (assembly GCF_034045305.1). Lineage (NCBI taxonomy): Bacteria > Bacillati > Actinomycetota > Actinomycetes > Micrococcales > Microbacteriaceae > Frigoribacterium > Frigoribacterium sp. CFBP9029. The sequence continues at coordinate 67,023 of NZ_JAXCWB010000004.1, read as the reverse complement.
GCGGAAGAACAGGGCGAACAGCAGCCCGATGACGAACTGCCCGACGATCGAGCCGATCGTGAAGAGCGCCGTGTTGAGCAGGGCCGTGCCGAAGAGCTGCGAGCCGAGCACCTGGGCGTAGTTGGCGAAGCCGACCCAGGGCGCCTCGCCCGTGTAGAACGTGGTGGTCGTGTACGCCTGGAAGCTCATGATCAGGTTCTTGACCACGGGGTAGCCGAAGAACAGGACGATGAACAGCGCGGCCGGCAGCACGAACAGCAGCTGCGAGACGCGCTCCCAGCGGCGGGCCGTGCTGCGGCGGGTCGTGCGGCGGCCCGAGGGGCCGGGATCGCCGCGGCCGGGCCGCCGACGCGAGACCGGGGTCTCGTCGCCGGCGACCGGGCGGGTGCCGATCGAGGAGGCGGTGGTCATGTCACTCGCTCGGCTGCGCGTCGTCGAGTGCCTCGGCGGGTGAGGCCTGGCCGGTCAGCGCGGCCTGCACGGCGGTGTAGATGGCCGTGGCGGCGGCGGGCCAGTCGGCACCGAGCTCCGCCGTGCGCGACCGGGCGCCCGCGACCAGGGTGACGAACGCCTCCTGCTCGGGCTGCTGCTCGGCGTAGGTGTCCGCGACGCTCGTCTTCGAGGGGATCGTGTTGCGCTGCTCGGCCATGGCGAGCTGGTTCTCGTCGGAGTTCATGCACTCGACGACCTTCGCGGCGACGGCCTGACGGGCCTCGTCGCCGGTCTGCGGCACCGTCCACACCTCGCCGCCGAGCGGGGCGACCGCGGTGTCGGAGGCGTCTTTGACCGGGATCGTCGTCACGCCGTACTCGACGGCGGTCTGGGCGTTCAGGGCGGGCAGCTGCCACGGGCCATTCACCATCATCGCCGTCTTGCCGGCCATGAACTGGTCGTTCACGTCGGCCTGGGTCCAGTTGACGACGCTCTTCGACATGGAGCCGTCGGCGACGAGGTCCGTCCAGAGCTGCAGCGCCTCGGCGGTCTCGGGCGTCGCGATGTCCTTCTCGTCGCCGCCGTTCGACCACATGAAGGGCAGGAACTGCCAGGTGCCCTCGTAGGTCGCGTTGGCGTCGACGGCCATGCCGTACCGGTCGCCCGAGGTGAGGGTCGCGGCGGCGGTCTCGAGCTCGTCCCACGTGGTCGGCGGCTCGACCCCGGCGTCGGCCAGGGCCTGCTTGTTGTAGAACAGCGCGATCGTGTTGACGGTCGGCGCGAGGCCGTAGAGCTCGCCGTCGTAGGTGCCCGACTGCACGACGCCCTCGGCGTAGCCGTCGGCGTCGAGCCCGAACTGCGACAGCGGGGTGAGCGCGCCCGTCTCGGCGATCTGCGCGAGGTCGGGGTTGTCGAGCATCAGCACGTCGGGCAGGGTGCGCGACGACGCCTGCTGCAGCACCCGCTGGATGAGCGACCCGCCGGGCACCATGGTGCGCTCGATCTCGACGCCGTTCTCGGTGCCGCACTGGTCGAGGAACGTCGTGATGACCTTCTCGTCGTTCTCGCCGTAGTAGTCGACGACGGTGATCTTGTCGACCGAGCCTCCGGAGGACGCGCCTCCGCCTCCGCCGCCGGTGCACCCGGCGAGGACGAGGGGGACGACGGCGACGAGGGCCGTCGCGGTGAGGGTTCTGGTGCGGATCGATGCGGGCTTCATTGCTCAGCTCTCTCTCGGTGACTGGTGGGCGGCCGGCGACGTCGGCCACGCGGGGGTCGACCCGAGAGGCGGAGTGCGACGTCGCTGCTCCGTTGCAGGGAAGCTAGCAGTTAACCGCTTTACATGTAAAGCGGTTAACACGGATCCGTCCGATGTCTGCGCTGCGGGTCCGCCGCACTAGCCTGGTGTCGAGCGAAGGAGAGTCGTGGCGACCATGCGAGAGGTGGCCGCACGGGCGGGGGTGTCGATCGCCACGGTGTCGTTCGTGGTGAACGGGTCGCGCAGCGTGTCGGCGGGGGTGCACCGGCGGGTGACCGACGCCATGGGAGAGCTCGGCTACACGAACAACGTCGTCGCGCGGGCCCTGGCCAGTAAGCGGACGCGCATCATCGCCCTGCTGTTCCCGGCGCTCGAGCAGCGTCTCGGCGGCATCGCCCTCCACATGTTCATGAGCGCCGCCACGCGCGCCTCCGAGCTCGGCTACCACCTCGTGCTCTGGCCCACCGGGCAGACGGACGACGACGTGCGCGAGCTCGTGTCGGGGCGGCTGTTCGACGGGGTGCTCGTGATGGAGGTGCAGCTGCACGACTCGCGCGTGGAGGCGCTGCTCGAGCTCGATCTGCCGTTCGTGTCGATGGGGCGCACGTCGCAGAACGACCGGGTGCCCTACGTCGACATGGACTTCGAGGAGGCGGTGGAACAGGCCCTCGATCATCTCCAGTCGCTGGGGCACCGCAGCATCGGCCTCGTGGTCGAGGACTTCGCGGGGACCCCGATCGTCGGGTACGGACCCACCGCCCGCACGGAGGACGCGTTCCGAGCATCGACGGCCCGCCGCGGACTCCGCTCGGCCGTCGTCACGAGCGGGCAGTCGGCGGTCGGCGGGCGGCAGGCCGCCCACGATCTCGTCGAGGCGCTGCCGGACGTCACCGGGGTGCTGATGCTCAAGGACGACGCGACCGGCGGGCTGCAGAGCGGCCTCGCGGCGACCGGGCGCGAGGTGCCGCGCGACGTCTCGGTGGTGCTGCTGGCGTCGTCACGGGCGGCCGGAGCCGCGACCGAGCCCACGATGACGACGCTCGACGCGCCGGGAGCCGAGATGGCGCGCTTGGCGGTCGAGGCGCTCGTCGCGCGGCTCGACGCCGGTGCCGGTGCCGGTGCCGGTGCTGCTGCTGCTGCTACGGGTGCGGGTTCTGGGGCTGCTGCTGGTGCTGGTGCTGGTGCTGGTATTGCTGCTGGCGAGCTGACGCAGGTGCTGCTGCCGTGCGTGCTGCACGTCGCGGGCTCGAGTGCGCCCGCCCCCGCGCCCCGCGCCTCCTAGGCTCCCGCGCCCGCCCTGCCCGGCCCCGCCTCCGCCGCGCCCCGCACCCGCCCCGCCCCGCCTCCGCCCCGCCCTCGCGTCCGCCCGCGCGAAGAACCGCGTTCGCGAAGATGAACCGCGATACAACGCAGTTCATCTTCGCGAACGCGGTTCATGGTGCGCGCCCCGGGAACGCAGGAGGCGCGGGTCGGTCGACCCGCGCCTCCTCGGCTCCCGCAGGCGGTCAGCCCTTCGTCGCCCCGGCCAGCAGCCCGCGCACGAAGAAGCGCTGCAGCGCGAAGAACACGATCAGCGGCACGATGATCGAGATGAACGCGCCGGCGGTCAGCAGCTCCCACGACTGGCCGTACGACCCGGACAGGTCTTGCAGGGCCTTCGTGATCGGCAACCCCTGCCCCGACGTGAACACCGTCGCCACGAGCAGGTCGTTCCACACCCACAGGAACTGGAAGATGCCGAAGGAGGCGATGGCCGGCATCGACAGCGGCAGCACGATGCGGAAGAACACCTGCCCGTGCCCCGCACCGTCCATGCGCGCGGCCTCGATGACCTCGGCCGGGATCTCGCTGATGAAGTTGTGCAGCATGAAGATCGCCAGCGGCAGGGCGAAGATCGTGTGCGCGATCCACACCTTGGCGAACGAGCCGTCGAGCCCGTTCACCCCGAGCCCCGGCAGGATGTACAGCCCGCCGATCCGCAGACCGTCCGAGAACAGACGCAGCAGCGGCACGAGCGCCATCTGGATCGGCACGATCTGCAGGGCGAAGACCAGCACGAACATCGTGTTGCGACCCTTGAAGTCGATCCAGGCGAAGGCGTAGGCCGCGAGGCTCGCGATCGTGATCGGGATCAGCGCCGCGGGCAGCGTGATGACCAGCGAGTTGAGGAACGCCTTGCCGAGGGTGAGGCTGTCGCCCGAGTTCAGCGCGTTGACGTAGTTGTCGAGCGTGAAGCCGGGGTTCGCGAAGACCGTCCACCAGCCGGTGGTCTTGATGTCGTTCGCGGGGCGGAACGACGAGATGAACAGACCGGCGGTGGGGAGGGTCCAGATCACGGCGATGATCAGCGCGGCGATGGTGGCGCCCCGGCTGGTCGTGCCCTTCTTCAGCTTGCCGCTCGAGCTCTCGATCTTCGCGACGCCGCGCTTCAGCTGACTCTCGGTGCCCGGGGTGACGGCGACACCGACCGGGGTGGGGGTGGCGGTCATCGGATCTCCCTCTGCTTCTGGATCTGACGGGCGTTGTAGATGACGATCGGCAGCACGAGGATGAACAGGATCACGGCGAGTGCCGAGCTGTAGCCGGTGCGGCTGCCGAGCTGGAACTGTCGCACCATCTCGAACGCGAGGATGGTCGTATCGTTGCGACCGCCGGTCATGGCCGAGACGATGTCGTAGACCTTCAGCGACGCGATCGAGATCGTCGTGAGCACGACGATGATCGTCGTCCGGATGCCCGGCACCGTGATGTGGCGGAAGGCCTGGAACCCGTTCGTCCCGTCGAGCGACGCGGCCTCGAGCTGCTCGGCGGGCACGCCCTTGATCGCGGCCGAGAGCACCGTCATGGCGAAGCCGGCCTGGGTCCAGATGAGCACGATCACGAGCAGCAGGGTGTTCCACGGCTCGAACCCGAGCCAGTCGACCGGCTGCCCGCCGAACGCGACGAGGATGCCGTTCAGCAGACCGATCTGCTCGCCCTGACGGATGTCGTAGAAGAACTTGAAGATGATCGACGCACCGACGAACGAGATCGCCATCGGCATGAAGACCAGCAGCTTGAGGAACTTCTCGCCGCGGCTCTTGTCGATGAAGACGGCGTAGGCGAGACCGATGGCGGTCGCGGTGATCGGGGCCAGCAGCACCCAGATCAGCGTGTTGCCGAAGGCGGTCAGGCCGTCGGGGCTGGTGAAGACCCAGATGAAGTTGTCGATGCCGGCGAAGCCCGACCCGTCGTTCTTCATGAACGCCTGACCGGCGGTCGTGATGGTCGGGTAGATCAGACCGATGATCAGGAAGAAGACCGCGGGGGCCATGAACCCGATGAGCTGCAGCGAGTAGCCGGCGCCGCGCTTCGAGCGGTAGTCGAGCAGGAACAGCCCGCCGCCGAGGACGGCGGCGATGACGGCGACCCACATGACCGAGTTGTAGAGGCCGAAGGCGAAGAGCACCCCGACGGGCACGAGCACGCAGACGGCGAGGCGGAGGATCGTGTACAGGCGGCCGCGACGGGGCGCGAATTCGACGAAGACCAGCACGATGCCGACCAGGGCCGTGAAGGCGAGCAGGATCAGGGGGATCTGAGCGAGCGGCGGGATCCCCGCCAGCCACTGGAAGAAACTGGACATCGCTGTCCTTTCGGGTACGGGTGAGGGTACGGGTCAGGGGCCGCCGACGAGCGGCGACCCCTGACTGTCGGGCGACTAGGAGGTGTAGCCGGCCTGGATCTCTTCGAGGACCGTCTCGGTGTCCGAGCCGTCGATCCAGTCGACCATGCCCTTCCAGAACGAGTCCGAGCCGACCGACTTGGGCATCAGGTCGGAGCCGTCGAAGCGGAAGGTGGTGTCGGTGCCCTGCAGGATCTCGACGGCGCTCTTCAGCAGGTCGCTGCCGGCGTTCTCGGGGTCGAGGCCCTGGTTGGCCGAGATGACTCCACCGAGCGAGACGCGGCTGTTGGCCCAGTCGGCGCTGGCGAGGTACGCCTGCACCTTGGCGGTGTCGTCGTCGTTCGAGAACGCGGCGACGAACTCGCCGCCACCGGTGACGGCGGCGGGGTCGCCCTCCTCCATCGGCGGGGTGAGGAACGCCCACACGTCGCCGTCTTCGGCGACCGTGGCGGGCTGGCCGTCGGCGTTGTTCGCCGCGGTCAGGAAGCCCTCGAAGAACGAGGCCTGGTGGGTCAGTGCGCAGCTGCCGTTCGCGACGTTGGTCGCGACGTCGCCGAAGGCGGTCGAGTTGATCGACTTGACGTCGCCGTAGCCGGCGTTGACCATCGAGGGGTCCTGCAGGATGGTGCCGACCGAGTCGAACGCGGCCTTGATGTCGGGGTCGGTGAACTCGGTGTCGCCCGAGACCCACGAGTCGTAGGCGTCGGGGCCGGCCTCGCGCAGCACGAGGTCCTCGATCCAGTCGGTGCCCGGCCAGCCGGACGCCTCACCCGAGTTGAAGCCGGCGCACCAGGGTGCTTCGCCGCTCTTCTCCTGGATGGTCTTCGAGACCTCGACGAGCTCGTCGTAGGTCTTGGGGACCTCGACGCCCCACTCCTCGAACTTGGCGGGCGAGTACCAGACGTAGCCCTTGACGCTGGCCATCAGGGGGGCGCCGTATTGGGTGCCGTCGACCTGGCCGTACTTCTGCCAGTCTTCGGACCAGCCGTCCTTCACGTTGGCGAGAGCCTCTTCGGGGAGCTCCTGCACCTTGCCGGACGACACGGTGTCGGCGAGCAGACCGGGCTGCGGGAAGATCGCGAGGTCGGGGGTGTCGCCGCCCTGGACCTTGATGCCGATCTGCTTCTCGAACTCCTTGTCGCCCGTGTACTTGATGTCGATGTCGTTCTCGGTCTCCCAGTCGGCCCAGCTCTCTTCGAGCAGGGTCGCCTCGTCGCCGTTGATGGTGCCGTAGATGTTCACGACGCCGTCGGCCGTGCCGACCTCGGCGCCGCCGCCGCTGCCGCCCGCGTTCGGGTCGTTGGGGTCGGCGGTGCCGGAGCAGCCGACCATCAGGAAGCTGGATGCCGCCAGGATGGCCAGAGGGCCTGTGATCCGACGGTGCAGGGATGCTCGCATTGGTTTCTCCTCATTGAGTGCAAGACAGGCGACCGGTCGTGCTGTCAGCCGGTCTCCGCGACACGTCGTCGTCGACGCGCGTCGACGACGATCTTCACACAGCCTCAGGAGGCGCGCAACCGCATCGAGGGTCGCTCAGGTCACGGGCTCGTAACGGGTGCGGAGCTGCCTCGCACCGTCAATCGGGGCGCGATCAACACGTGTGGCGCATCGAGCCGGCGCCCCTCGATGCGGTCGACGAGATCGTCGACGGCGGCCGCCGCGATCCGGATGCCGGGCGGGCTGACCGTCGTCAGCGGGGGCGACGTCATCTCCGCCGCGAGGTCGCCGATGCTGAGCGCGACGACGCTGATGTCGCGGGGGATCGACCGCCCGGCCGCGGCGGCCGACTGCACGAAGCCGGCGAGGGCCGTCTCGTTGAACGCGAGCACGGCGGTCGGTCGACTCGGCAGCCCGTCGAACACCTCGAACGCCGCGCGGCCACCGGGCACCGAGTTCTCGGCGAGATGCGTCTCGAGTCGCAGCCCGCGCTCGGCGGCGGGTCGCTGCAGGGCGCTGGTCGCGCGGTCGAGCGGACCCGAGCCCCGCTCGGGCGACGCGATGATCTGACTGAGGAAGAACACCCGCTCGTGCCCGAGATCGGCCAGATGGTCGACGGCCATCCGCCCGAGCGACTCGTAGTCGGCGTCGACGAACCACAGCCCGTCGGCGTCGTCGGGTCGGCCGATGTTGCTGAACGGCACGCCCGAGTCGGTCAGCACCGCGACCCGAGCGTCGCTCGCCGTCAGCTCCATCAGGATGACCCCGTCGACGAGCCCCTCGCTGACGAGGCTGCCGAGCCCGTCGACGTCGTTGATCGGATGCGACCAGAGGAGGAGGTGGTAGCCGCGTTCGCGCGCCCGGTCGGTGGCCGCGGCGACGTACTCGAACTCCGACGACGTCACGCCCCGACGGCTGTACGGGTAGTGCAGCGCGAGGATCCCGCCGCGCGACCCGGCGAGCCCGCGGGCGAACGCGTTGGGCGTGTAGCTGAGATCGGCCATGGCCTGCTCGACCCGCTGGCGCGTGCTGGCCGAGATCGTGCGGCGACCGCTGATCGCGTACGAGACGGTGCTGGCCGACACCCCGGCGAGCCGCGCCACATCGTCTCTCGTCGCCGCCACGGCCCGCACCTCGCCTCGTCACGCCTCACGCGTCGCTCGAAGGAGAGGACGACGTCGTCCGAGCACCCGGGTGCCCTTCGTGGATCGTAGCCGGTGCGGCCCGCGAGCCCGGCACCGCGCCTCCTGCCGGTGCCTCCTGCCGATGAACCGCGTTCGCGAAGATGAACTGCGTTCTATCGCGGTTCATCTTCGCGAACGCGGTTCATGGTTCGCCGGCGGCAGGTGCGGCGCGCGGCCGGTGCGGGGTCAGGCGCCGCGCGCGGCCGGCGGGGCGGTCGTGCCGCGCACGACCAGGCGCGTCGGCAGCTGCACCTCGGGCGTCGTCGGCGCGCCCCCGTCGAGCATCGTGAAGAGCATGCCCGCCGCCGCGCTCCCGAGCCGCTGCATCGGCTGCTGCACGGTGGTCAGCGGCGGCGACTCGCGCGACGCCTCGGGGATGTCGTCGAAGCCGACGATGCTGAGGTCGTCCGGCACGCGCAGCCCGAGCTCGAGCGCCGTGCGCAGCAGCGCGATCGCCGACAGGTCGTTCGTCGCGAACACGGCGGTCGGCCGGTCGGCCTGGGTCAGCAGCGAGCGGGCGGCCTGCCGCGCCGTCGTCAGCTCGAAGTCGCCGTGCCGGGTCAGGCAGGGGTCGCGCGTGATGCCCGCCGCCCGCAGCGCCTGCACGTAGCCGGCCTCGCGCAGCGACGCCGAGCGCAGGTCGGGTCGCCCCGACAGGAACCCGATGCGGCGGTGCCCGAGCGCCAGCAGGTGCTCGACGGCGAGCAGGGCCCCGCCGCGGCTGTCGGCCTCGACGGAGGGCAGGTCGGTGCGACCGGTGTGCGGGTCGACGGCCACGACCGGGATGCTCACGGTCGTCGTCAGCACCGACGGCGTCACGAGGATGGCCCCGTCGATGAGGGTGCCGCTCAACCGGCTGAGCGACCGGCGCTCCCACCCGCTGTTCTCGCCGTGGTGGGCGCCGCTGTAGGCGAGCAGGTCGTACTCCGAGCCGCGCGAGCGGACGGCCGCGCCGACGCCCTTCAGCACCTCCGAGCTGAACGGCTCGAAGTCGGCGACGAGCACGCCGATCACCCCGGTGCGCCGGGCGCGCATGCTGCTCGCGACGAGGCTCGACTCGTAGCCGAGCTCGTCGACCGCGGCCATGACGCGCTCGATCGCCTGGGGCGAGACCCCGTACCGCCCGTTGACGGCCTTCGACACGGTCGCCGTCGAGACGCCGGCGGCCTTCGCCACGTCGTGGATGGTCACCCGACTCGTCATCACGACCCGCAGCCTAGTCACGTCGAAATGGTTTTCGAAAACGTTTGACACCTGCGCAGCCGTTTTCGACACTGAGGCGACGCCGCGCATCGGAGCACGGCGCGCTCGGCCGACCACGGCCGCTCAACGAAGAGGAAAAGGTGGAACCATGACCACATCTCGACGGCTCCTGGCCGGGTCTGCGGCCCTGCTGATCGGAGCGGGACTGCTGACCGGCTGCAGCACCGGAGGAGGCGGGGGAGACGACGACGGCTCGCTCACCCTCTGGCAGAACTCGACCACCGGCCCCGGGCAGGACTTCTGGGTGAAGGCCGCGGCCGACTTCGAGGAGGCCAACCCCGACGTGACGATCGACGTCCAGACCGTGCAGAACGAGGACTTCGACAGCAAGCTGCAGACCGCCCTCAACTCGGGCGACGCGCCCGACGTGTTCCTCCAGCGCGGCGGCGGCAAGCTCTCGGCGATGGTCGAGGCCGGCCAGGTGAAGGACATCAGCGACGGCATCTCGGACGACGCCCGAGCCGACATCAGCGAGGGCACCTTCGGCGCCGGCTCGGTCGACGGCAAGGTCTACTCGATGCCCGTCGCCGTGCTGCCCGGTGGCTTCTGGTACAGCCAGGACCTCTTCTCCGAGGCCGGCATCGACGCGGCGCCGACCACGATCGACGAGCTCGACGACGCGGTCTCGAAGCTGAAGGACGCCGACGTGCAGCCCGTCGCGCTCGGCGGCAAGGACGCCTGGCCCGCCGCGCACTGGTACTTCTTCTTCGCCCTGCGCGCCTGCAGCAGCGACGTGCTCGAGCAGGCCGCGACCGACCGCGACTTCAGCGACCAGTGCTGGGTCGACGCCGCCCAGGACCTCGCCGACTTCCGTGACACCGAGCCGTTCAACGAGGGCTTCCTCACCACCGCCGCCCAGCAGGGCGCCGGCAGCTCGGCCGGCCTCATCGCCAACAAGCAGGCCGGCATGGAGCTGATGGGCGCCTGGAACCCCGGCGTCATCGCCTCGCTGACCCCCGACGAGAAGCCGCTGCCCGACCTGGGCTGGTTCCCGTTCCCCGAGATCGAGGGCGGCGACGGCGAGACCGGCGCCATCATGGGCGGCGTCGACGGGTACTCGTGCTCGACCGATGCTCCCGACTCGTGCGTCGACTTCCTGAACTACCTCGCGACCCCCGACGTCCAGACGGCCTACTACAAGGCCTTCAACGCGCCTCCGGTCAACACGGTCGCTCAGGAGTCGGTCACCGAGCCCTACCTGCAGGACGTCCTGACCGCCTACAACGACGCCCCGTTCGTGTCGCAGTGGCTCGACACCGTCTACGGCCTGAACGTCGGCAACGCGATGAACGTCGCCGTGGTCGACCTGCTCTCGGGCGACGGCACGCCCGAGCAGTTCGTCGAGGCCGTCGACGCCGCCGCCAAGAAGGCGTAGGGGTCGCATCGTGAGTCTCCGCGAACCCTCCGTGCGGCCCGCCGCACCCTCGCGGGCTCACGCCACCGCCGGGGGCGATGCGCTCGCATCGCCCCCGGCGGCCTCCCGGGCCGTGTCCCGGAAGGGGCGTGGCGCCCGGGGTCTCGAGATCGCCCTGCTCGTCGGGCCCGCCCTCGTGGTGTTCCTGGCGTTCGTGGTGTTCCCGATCGTCATGGCCGCCTACTACGGCTTCTTCAGCTGGTCGGGCTTCGGGGCGCCGACCGACTTCGTCGGGTTCCGCAACTACCTGACGATCTTCCAGGACGTCGCGTTCCTCGACGCCCTCCGCCACAACGCGACCATCGTGGTGCTCTCGCTCGTGCTGCAGGGCCCGGTCGCGATCGGTCTGGCGCTGCTGCTGAACCGGAAGCTCCGCGGTCAGTCGCTGATCCGCGTGCTGATCTTCGTGCCCTACGTCATCAGCGAGGTCGTCGTCGGCACCGGCTGGAGCCTCATGCTCCAGGGCAGCGGCGCCGTCAACGACATGCTGACGAAGATCGGCCTCGGCTCGCTCGCGCAGGACTGGCTCGCCGACCCGAGCATCGCCATCTGGACCCTGCTCGTCATCATCACCTGGAAGTACGTCGGCTTCGCCGTCATCCTGTTCCTCGCCGGTCTGCAGGGCGTCCCCGAGGAGCTCAGCGAGGCCGCGGCCATCGACGGCGCCAGCTGGTGGCAGATCCAGCGCCGCATCACGCTGCCGCTGCTCGGCCCGACGCTGCGCATCTGGGCGTTCCTGTCGATCATAGGCTCGCTGCAGCTGTTCGACCTCGTCTACATCATCTGGGGTCAGTACATCGCGGCCACCGCCGGCACCTCGACGATGGCCACCTACATGGTCGCGAACGGCCGCACCTCGGGCAGCTACGGCTACGGCAACGCCGTCGCGGTCGTGCTGTTCCTCATCTCGCTCGTCGTCGCCCTCGTCTACCAGCGCTACGTGCTGCGTCGCGACACGGCCGGCGCCGTGACGACCTCCGCCACCACCGCAGGAGAAGAACGATGACCGCCTCGACCCTCGCCGCGCCTCCTCGGGGCCGCGGGTCCGCCTCCACCGACGACCGACCGCCGAAGCGCAGGAGGCGCGGGATCGCCGATCCCGGACGCGGCGTCGCGTACGTGGTCGCCCTGGTCGTCATCGTGGCGATGCTCGCGCCCGTCGCGTTCATCGTGCTCGGGGGCTTCCGCACGAATGCGCAGATCACGACCGACCCGTCGGGGTTCCCGAGCCCGTGGCAGATCGGCAACTACCTCGACGTGCTGACCGAGGGAACCTTCTGGCGGCAGGTCGGCAACTCGCTGATCTCGGCCGGGGCGACCACCATCGGCACCGTCGCGCTCGGTCTCGCCGCGAGCTACGTGCTGGCCCGCTACCGCTTCGCCGGTCGCGGCGTGCTCTACGCGATGTTCGCCGCCGGGCTGATGTTCCCGATGACCGTCGCCATCACGCCGCTGTACCTCGTCATCCGCGACCTGGGGCTGACGAACTCGCTGGCCGGCGTCATCCTGCCGCAGATCGCGTTCGCCCTGCCGACGACGATCATCATCCTCGTGCCGTTCCTCCGGGCGATCCCCGACGAGATCGAGGAGGCCGCGTTCATCGACGGCTGCAGCCGCCTCGGCTTCTTCTTCCGCATGGTGGTGCGCCTGTCGCTGCCCGGCGTGATCACCGTGGGCATCCTGGCGTTCATCGGCGCGTGGAACTCGTATCTGCTGCCGCTGTTCATCCTCAACGACCCGTCGACGTTCACCCTGCCGCTCGGCGTGCAGGCGTTCTCGTCGCAGTACTCGGTCGACACCGCCCGGGTGCTCGCCTTCACGGCGCTGTCGATGCTGCCCGCGCTGATCTTCTTCAGCCTCTTCGAGCGCCGCATCGTCGGCGGACTCACCGGGGCGGTCAAGGGATGACCGCCGCCGACACCGTCACCGAGACGGTGCAGAACCCCTCAGACCAGGAGGCGCGAGCCGACATGACCGACACCGCCCAGCGACCGCAGTCTCCCGCGACCGACACGGCCGAGGCGACCCTCCTGCGGGGCGAACCCCGTGCCTCCGGCCGGGTCTCCGCTCTGCTCGCCGACATGACCCTCGACGAGAAGCTCGCGCAGCTGGTCGGCTGGTGGGTCGACCAGGGGGCCGAGAACGTGGCGCCGATGCAGGGCGAGATGGCCACGTCGGGCGACTACGAGGAGGCCACCCGACACGGACTCGGGCACCTGACGCGGGTCTACGGGACCAGGCCGGTCGACCCCGCCGAGCGCGCCTCCTGGTTGTGGCGCGAACAGCGTCGCCTGCGCGACGAGACCCGTCTCGGGATCCCGGCCCTCGTGCACGAGGAGTGCCTGACCGGGCTCGCCGCCTGGCAGGCCGCGACCTTCCCGACGCCGCTGGCCTGGGGCGCGTCGTTCGACCCCGAGCTGGTGGAGCGGATGGCCGAGCTGATCGGCGGGTCGATGCGCGAGCTCGGCGTGCACCAGGGGCTCGCACCCGTGCTCGACGTGATCCGCGACCCGCGCTGGGGGCGGGTCGACGAGTGCATCGCCGAAGATCCGTACGTGGTGGGCACCATCGGCACCGCCTACGTGAGGGGGCTGCAGAACGCGGGGGTGCATGCGACGCTGAAGCACTTCGTCGGGTACTCGGCGTCGGCTGCGGGGCGCAACCACGCGCCGGCGCAGATCGGGCCGCGGTTCGTCGAGGACGTCCTGCTGCCGCCGTTCGAGATGGCCGTGCTCGACGGCGGGGTCCGCTCGGTGATGAACTCGTACGCCGAGATCGACGGGGTGCCCGTCGCCGGGACCCCGTCGTACCTGACCGATCTGCTGCGCCGCCGGTGGGGGTTCGACGGGGTCGTCGTGTCGGACTACTTCTCGGTGGCGTTCCTCCAGGTGATGCACGCGGTGGCGGCCGACCGGGGCGAGGCCGCCGCGCTGGCCCTCGAGGCCGGCATCGACGTCGAGCTGCCGACCGGCGACGCGTACCTCGCGCCGCTGGCCGAGCGGGTGCGCGCCGGGCTGGTCGACGAGGCACTGGTCGATCAGGCCGTGCTGCGCGTGCTCGCGCAGAAGGAGGAGCTCGGCCTCCTCGACGAGACCTTCGAGACGCCGCCGCCCGCCGCGTTCGACCTCGACTCGAGCGAGCACCGCGCCGTCGCACGGCGACTGGCCGACGAGTCGGTCGTCGTGCTGACGAACGACGGGGTGCTGCCGCTGGTCGGTGGGGGTGCGGGTGCGGGTGCTGGGGCTGACGCTAGTGCGGCTGGCGGTGCGGCTGCGGGTGCGGGTGCGGGCCCGGCCTCGATCGCGGTGCTCGGCCCGAACGGCGACAGCGCCGAGGCCCTGATGGGCTGCTACTCGTTCGTCAACCACGTGCTGGCGCACCACCCCGGTGTGCCGCTCGGCATCGAGCTGCCGACCGTCGCCGACGCGCTGCGGCTCGAGCTGCCGGGCGCCGACGTCACGGTCGTGGCGGGCTGCGACGTCGAGGGCGACGACCGGTCGCGCATCGACGAGGCCGTGGCCGCCGCCCGCGACGCCGAGGTCGCGATCGTGGTGGTCGGCGACCGTGCCGGTCTGTTCGGTCGCGGCACCGTCGGCGAGGGCAACGACGTCGAGAGCCTCGAGCTGCCAGGGGTGCAGCGTGACCTGGTGGAGGCGGTCGTCGCCACCGGCACGCCCGTTGTGATGGTCGTGCTGTCGGGGCGGCCCTATGCGATCGGGTGGGCGGTCGGTGGCGCGGGGGCGCCGGCGGCCGTCGTGCAGGCGTTCTTCCCGGGGGAGGAGGGCGGCGCCGCCGTCGCGGGCGTCCTCACCGGGAGCGTCGAGCCCTCGGGTCACCTGCCCGTGTCGTTGCCCCGTTCGGCCGGAGCGCAGCCGTTCTCGTACCTGCACCCCGTGCTCGGCGGCCCCTCCGAGGTGACGAGCGCCGACAGCACGCCGGTGCTGCCGTTCGGCCACGGGCTGTCGTACACGACGTTCGAGCGGACCGACCTGGTGGTCGGGTCGGCGGGTGGCTCGTCGGCCGGCTCGTCGGGCTCGGCGGGTTCGGCGGGTTCGTCGGGTTCGGCCGGTTCGTCGGCCTCGGCCGGCTCGCCGGGCTCGCCGGGCTCGTCAGGTTCGGCCGGTTCGTCGGCCTCGGCCGCGGAAGTGGCCGCCGGAGGCTCGTTCACCGCCTCCGTGCGCGTCGCCAACACGGGCGACCGCTCCGGCACCGACCTCGTGCAGCTCTACGCCCGCGACGTGATCGGCTCGGTCACGAGGCCGGTCGCGCAGCTGCTCGGCTACGCCCGGGTGACGCTCGAACCGGGTCAGGAGGCGCGGGTCGAGTTCGATGTGCCCACCTCCCGTCTGGCGTTCACCGACCGGCACGGCCGTCGCGTCGTCGAGCCCGGCGACGTCGAGCTGTGGGTAGGACCGTCGTGCGACACCCGCGAGACGGAGGCGCGCCTCCTGCTCACCGGCGACGTGCACCCTGTCGCCCTGACCGACCCCCGGCTGGTCGGAGTGACGACGCACCCCCGTCCGTAGCCGCCGCCGCCCCGCCCCGTCGCCCGCGCCGCGCCATGAACCGCGTTCGCGAAGATGAACCGCGATGTATCGCAGTTCATCTTCGCGAACGCGGTTCTTCGGCGCGGCGGCGGCCGCGCCGCGGCAGCCAGGGGATGACCCCTCGTGCTCCACGCGCGATGCGGCGATGCGCAGGCGTGGTTAAGACGACGCTTCTGCGGTGTAAAAATAGTGGTTTGCGGGTGGTCGAGAGTAGTCTGGCGCGTAGACGACCACCGGATCGAAGGTAACCATGACGGACACGACGCATGTCGCCACAGCGCACACGCGAATGATCAAGCTCGACGTCCGAGAGATCACTCGGCGCCTGAACGGCTCGCTCGGCGGGACTCTCGTGGCATCCCTCTCCGGGAGCAAAGACGCGAAACTCCCCTACCGGTGGGCGAAAGTCGATGGCCCGGCACCGAAGAACGAAGCGATGCGTCGTCTGCAGTTCGCGTACGAGCAGTGGACGAGGCTCGCCGAGGCCGAGGGTGAGCATGTTGCTCGTGCATGGTTCATCGGTGCGAACCCGTGGCTGGAGTACGACACCCCGATCACCGCTATCCGTGAAGACCGATTCAAAGACGCCGGCAAGGCCGTCCAGGCGGTGCTCGACGACTCCTTCTCTGGGTGATGACCCTCTGCACAGCCACCGGGCTCGAGCTCATCGGAAGTCCAGGTCCGGGAAACTACCGCATCGCCCGAAGCTCCTACGGCGCCCTCTCGCCACAGCTACGCGGGGCCGAAGCCGATGGATCCCTCGACACCTCGGGGTGGAGCCGCTTCGACACCCCCGGCCGCACCCTGTACACGACCGATGACCGTCTGACGTCGTTCATGGAGCTCCTCGCCCCGTATCGAACGGAGATCAACGGTGCCCGCCGCGCTCTGCAGAAGGACGCGGACGCGATGGGGATCCCCCTCGAGGAGTACTGGGCGATGGTCGTCGCCGATTGGGATCAGGCCGGCACCATGCGTGCCCGGTGGCTGCCACGGGCGTGGCGTGACGGCCGCGCGCTCTACCGCGTGGACTACCCGGCCGGATGGTGGGTCGACATCATGTCCACCAGCACCCTCGCCGCACTGTCTCACCACGTCGAAGACGAACTCGCCGAGCTCGGCGTCACCGGTGGTCTCACGGTTGCCCACGTGACAGCCGATGACCGAGCCATCACGACTCTCATCGCCAGGTGGTTGCGCAATACCGCAACGCTCTTCGACGGCACGCAACCGCTGGGAATTCGCTTCACGTCCAAACACGGGCACCCCGCCGGCGGCACCGGAACATGCTGGGCGTACTGGATGCGAGCCGCCGATGCCGGCCTGGACGAGCCGATCACGGTGACGGATGAGGCGACGATCGACGAAGACGACGCCGATCTGAAGACCGCCCAAGAGCTCTGCAAGATCCAGACCCGCTAGGTCGTGTCGATGGCTCGACGATTCATCGGGGGATAACCCCCGCGCGGGTCTGGGTGCGGGCGTCATAGGGCCGCGCGGCGCACGTCGCGAGGATCGTAGGCATGGAAGATCACGCCGCCCCCACCACGCCCACCGCCACCTCCGAGACCCGCCCGACCCGCGCCTGCACCACCCGCCGCCGTCTGCGCGCCGGGGCGCTCGCCGCCCTCGGAGTCGCCGGCATCGCCGCCCTGACCGGCTGCTCGTCGATGGTCAGCGCCGCCGAGGAGGCCCTCGGCAGCGAGCAGGTGCAGCAGCGCCACTACGACACGTACGCCGATGCTCCGAGCTCGCGCACCTCCGACGACGTCGCCTGGTTCATGCCCGACTGGGTGCCCGCCGACGCCCGCGACATCGACGTGCGTCTCGACACCGAGCAGCCCGGTTACGAGCTGTCGTTCACCTCGGCGGAGGGTGTCGACCTCGACGCCTGCGAGCCCGTCGACGGCGATCTCGGCGGACCGGCGATGCCGACCGAGACGCTGCCGCAGCCCCTCCCGACGACCGGTCTCGTGTCGTGCGGCGACGGTCGCGTGACCGCCACCGTCGACGACCGCTGGGCCAGCTGGACGACCCTCGAGGCCGTGCCCGGCGACGACGGCGGCAGCACGCTGCGCCGCTGACCCGCGCCTCCGCGCCGGTCTCGACCCGCGCCTCCTCGCCGGTGCCGACCCGCGCCTCCTCGACCCCTCTCTCTCCGACAGGACCCCCCTCATGACCCACCCCGCAGCCCACCCCGCAGCCCACCCCACCACCCGCACCAGCCGAGGAGGCGCGGCGCCCGTCGCCCGCGTCGAGAACGTCACGAAGTCGTTCGGCCTCGGCGACGGCCGCGTCGACGCTCTGCGAGACGTGTCGCTCGACCTCCGCGCCGGGCAGTTCACCGCCGTGATGGGCCCGAGCGGCTCGGGCAAGTCGACGCTCATGCACATCACCGCCGGGCTCGACCAGGCGACCTCGGGCCGGGTGATGCTCGGCGACACCGACATCACGCGCCTCGACGACACGCAGCTGACGCTGCTGCGCCGCCGCCGGATCGGCTTCGTCTTCCAGGCGTTCAACCTCGTGCCCACGCTCGACGTGTCGGCCAACATCGAGCTGCCGTTCCGGCTCGACGGCCGCCGCGCCTCCGTCGAGGAGCGCGCCTGGATCGACTGGCTCGTCGGCACCCTCGGCCTCGACTCGCGTCTGACGCACCGGCCGCACCAGCTCTCGGGCGGACAGCAGCAGCGCGTCGCGATCGCCCGCGCGCTCGCCACCCGGCCCGATCTGATCTTCGCCGACGAGCCCACGGGCAACCTCGACTCGAAGGCCGGCCGCGACGTGCTCGAGGTGCTGCGCACCGCCTCGCGCGACCACGGCCAGAGCATCGCCATGGTCACGCACGACCCCGTCGCGGCGAGCTACGCCGACCGCGTGGTGTTCCTCGCCGACGGACGCATCGTGCACGAGGTCGGCGCCAGCACGCCGGCCGAGATCTCGCAGGTCATGCTCGAGCTGGAGCGTGCCGCGTGAGCGCCACCACGGTCGACCGCGCCGGTGCCCGCGGCTCTGCGCCCACCGGAGCCCGCGCCGCAGCCCGCTCCGCCCTCGGCGACCAGCTGCGCGAGCACCGCCCCAGCGTGCTCGTCGCCGCGCTCGGCACCACGTTCGGCGTGGCGCTGCTCTCGGTGTCGCACGTCTTCGAGCAGCTGATCGCGTCCGACCCGGCGGTCGCGGCCAGCGGCACCGTGTCGACGATGCTCGATCTCGTCGCGTCGGTCTTCGTCGGGCTGGCCCTCTACGTCGGCGCGATCGTGACGGCCAACACCTTCACCACGGTGGTCGCCGGTCGCACGCCGACGATCGCCCTGATGCGCCTGCTCGGCTCGTCGGCCCGAGACCAGCGTCGGGTCGTCGCCCGCGAGGGGCTCGCCGTCGGCGTCGCCGGTGCGCTGATCGGCGTCGTCGTCGGCACCCTGCTGGTCGTCGTCGCCGTCGGCGTGCTGGTGGCCCGCGGCACCCTGCCCGACCTCGACTACTCGTTCGTCTCGGTCGGCGGCCTCGTGCCGGCCGTCGCCGTCGTCGCGACCACGGTCGCCGCCGCCTGGATCGGCTCGCGTCGCGTGCTGCAGGTCACCCCGCTGCAGGCCACGGGCGTCGTGCAGGAGGAGCCGGTCGGCTCGCGCCCCCGCCGGGTGCTCCGCACGGTGCTGGCGGCGCTGCTCGTCGTCGGGGGCGGCGTGCTGCTGCTCGCCGGGGTGCTCATGGGGCTCGCGAACGAGGCCGGCGTGCTCGTCGCCTTCGTCGGCGGGGTCCTCTCCTTCTCGGGTGTCGTCGTCGGCGCCCACACGGTGATGCCCGCCGGGCTCGCCGCGGTCGGCCGCCTGTTCGGCTCGGGTCAGGTGGCGCGCCTGGCCGCCGAGAACGCCGTGCGTCAGCCCGAGCGCAGCACCCGGGCGACGATCGGCATCGTGATCGGCGTGACCCTGGTGACGACGATGTCGGTGGCGCTCGAGACGCTCCGCAGCTTCATCGGCAGCATCCAGCAGGACCCTGCCTACGCGGCCGAGCTCGACACCGTGTTCACGACGACGCTGCTCGTCATGGCGGGCCTCGTCGGCTTCTCGGCCGTGATCGCCGCGGTCGGCATGGTGAACGACATGTCGCTCAGCGTGCTGCAGCGGCGGCGCGAGCTGGGGCTGCTGCGCGCCGTCGGGTCGACGGTGGGCCAGATCCGCGGGATGATCCTGCTCGAGGCGGCGCAGATGGCCGTCACGGCGATCGTCGTCGGGGTCGTGCTCGGCACCGTCTACGGCTGGGCCGGGGCGCAGTCGCTGCTCGGGGCCGCCAACCAGGGGATGCTGATCGCGCCGACGCTGCCCGTGCCGCTGCTCGTCGGGCTGGCGCTGACGGCAGCGGTGCTGGCCGGGGTGGCGGCGCTCGTGCCGGCTCGCCGGGCGACCTCGGTGACCCCGGTCGAGGCGCTCGCCGCCCGCTGAGCCGCGCCGCGCCTCCTCGGCTCGCACTGCACCCCGTTTTCGGCGCTGCACCCCGATGGATGCGGGTGCAGCGCCGGGAACGGGGTGTCGCAGGAGGCGCGGGGGACGCGGGCGGACGGGGTGTACCTTCAGAGGCACAGACAAGTGGGTTCACGCGGGGGTGTGGTGGGCATGACGACGATCGAGTTCGACGATGGCGCGGCCGATGCGTTGATCGCTGCGGCGGACGGGGCGTCGAGCGACCTGGGTGAGCAAGCGTTCACGAACCGGTTCTCGGTCGAGGGCGTGGTGGCGGACTTCAAGGGCGCGTACGCGACTCTCTTCACGCAAGCCAACATCGTGCGATCCGAGGACACGCTGTCGTTGACTGGTGTGCTCACAGACCTGATGACTGCCGTGGGTGAGTCCAGGCGACAGGCTGACGACGAGCGTCAGCGTCTCTCCGACCTGTCTGACTGGAAGAAGCGAGAGGCCGAGCGCGAACGTCAGCGTGGATCTGGTGATGTGCTCCAGGAGTCTTCGGCGTTCGTCTCGGAGCTCGTCGACCGAAGACCGTCGGAAGTTCCGATCAGGGCGACGCCCATCTCCGTTGCCTACAGCGCCCGCGAGCGAAACCGCACACGTGGCGGTGCGTCCGGTGGAACCTCGTCAGCTGATCCAGACGTGCTGCGGACCTTCGTCGGCATGAGTCGAGCTTCCGATCTGAGCACGGCTCAGCACGTGATCCAGATGAAGAACGCTTGGACGCGTTTCGCGTCGGCATGCTCATGGGTGCCCATCGAGTCGTCGACGGCGATCACGAGTCTCGACACCCTCATGGCAGAGAACGCACTGGACGCGACCTGGATCGAGGGGATCGCGGCGGAGTTCGATGCGGCGGGCGGCGCGTCACTGCCCGACCTGCGGCTGGATGGAGTGGTCATCACCGCCGCTTCACCGGCACTCACCAAACTGCTGCAGCCCGGTCTCACCCCTGCTGAGGTCGCCGAGGCGTATGCGCTGCTGCCGCAGTCAGACGCATACATTGAAGGATTGCCGCTCGTTGCTCAGTACTTCCTGGCCAACCTGGACGGCGTCCCTGCGGTCTCGCGGGACGTTGCCTCCCGTGCCGTTCTGGATGCCGCCGTCGCGAATCCAGAAGCGGTAGCGCAGTTGATGGGAATCGTG
This sequence comes from Frigoribacterium sp. CFBP9029, assembly GCF_034045305.1. Lineage (NCBI taxonomy): Bacteria > Bacillati > Actinomycetota > Actinomycetes > Micrococcales > Microbacteriaceae > Frigoribacterium > Frigoribacterium sp. CFBP9029. The sequence continues at coordinate 46,215 of NZ_JAXCWB010000004.1, read as the reverse complement.
CCGGACGGGCCGCTGGCCGAGCAGGACTTCGAGGAGCAGGTTGTCGCGCTGAGGAAGGCGGTGGACCAGGCCGACCTAACGGCGAAAGAACTGCTCGGGCAGGATGGCGCCTCGAGCATTGCGCAGCTTGTCGGTTTTGGTGTGCACGACGGGGCCGTCGTGGCCGCCATCTCGCTTGGCGACCTTGACACCGCTTCCAACGTAACCGTGAACGTCCCAGGGATGAAATCGAACGCGGGGGAGATGAAGTCGGCGTTGACGGCAGCGGATGAGCTGGTCCGAGCCGCTGTGAGAGGGAACCCGGACGCTAGCTATGCCGTCGTCTCGTGGATGGGCTACAACTCGCCTAGTGAATTCGAAGTGGCGTCTCCCGCTCGTGCGTTGTCCGGGGCAGCCGAACTTGCGTCGTTCATGGACGGCCTGCATGACAGTCGTGCCGACGTCCCGGCGGACTCATACTCCGTCATGGCCCACTCATACGGTTCGACGACGACGTCGGAGGCATTGCTGCTGACCCAGCATCGTGTCGACTCGTTCATCTCCTACGGTTCCGTGGGGTTGACGAACGAAGCGACGGTCTATGACCTCAACGCCGATGAGGTCTATGCGACTCAGGCCTGGGGAGACGGGCTCGCGCCTGTCGGGCTGGCTCTCGGTCTCGGTACGCGAACGAACCCGACGATCCTCGACGGTGTGCACGTATTCTCGTCCGGGGCCGGACCGGGTACCGAGGCTGTGACGCAGCATGACATGTTCTTGGATTCCGGGTCCGACCAGAACGGGTACCTCTCGGCGGACACGACATCCCTCAAGACCATCTCGCAGATCGTCGCTAATGGAAGACCGGACTGATGAACGAAGTCAAGAACCAACGCCTGCATCATGTCGCCGCGTTGGTGGCGACGATCCTGGTGCTCGTGACGACAGGCTGCGGGACGAACGCGAAGAACGGAGATGACGTGGTGAGACAGGGTGGACGGGACGCCGCCGGGTTGACGCAGGCAGAGGTCGCCGGGATGTCGCTGGAAGACGAGTTCGGGTTGGCATCGGAGCGGTACGTCAAGATGCAGGGCCTGCTCGAGGAGGCGCAGCTACAGATCTCAGACGGCTCGTGGGTCTGGATCGGTGGTGATGTGCTCCCGGTCATGGGTGGGGCCAATGCGTACGGTGAGGCGCCTGAGGGTGCCAACGAGGACAACAGCTACTACGTCCGTACCAGCCGAAACGTCAAACTGAAGGGGACGACGGGCGAGCGTGCCGATCTCGATCCGATGATCCAGTACTTCGACGAGAAGGGCTGGGAGTCGGGCAGCATGAAGATCGGCCGGAACTTCGAGGCCAGGGCCGACACCGGTGACGGGTGGTGGGTCATGTACACGGTTCGACCTAACGGGCAGTACACGGTGGATGTGTACAGCGAGGTGTTCTGGACGAACGACTCGAGTGAGCTGCGTCTGGCGATCGGCAAGCGGGACGTGACACCGTTTCCGCGCGAGTCTGTGCCGGGCGAATACGAACTATTCCCCTCGTGGAGCGATCCGGTTCAGCCTTAGTTCATGATCAGACCTGGGGGTGTTCTTCGAGCCGTAGTGCTGTCAGTGGTGACGGTGCTCGCGGTGGCGGGGTGCGCCTCCGGGGCGGGGTCGACAGGCGAGGATGCACGGGACGCGGCGGGGTTGACGCAGGCAGAGGTCGCTGGGATGTCGCTGGAGGACGAGTTCGGGTTGGCTGCGGACCGGTATTCGGAGATCGAGTCCGTGCTCGAAGAGGCGCAGCTGCAGGTGTCGGATGATGCGTGGCGGTGGAACGGCGGGGATGTGCTGCCGAGCGCGGGCGGTCCGGGGTCGTTCGGTGAGCCATTACCGGGGGCCGATGGTGACAACAGCTATTACTTCCGTGTGGGTCGGACGCTTCGGCCGGAGGGTGCCAGTGGTGCGGTCGCCAATCTCGAGCCGATGAGCTCGTACTTCGATGAGAAGGGGTGGAAGTACGGAACCCGTGAGAGTGACACGAAAAGCGAGGTGCGCGCTGACACGGGTGATGGGTGGTGGCTGACGTACACGGTGCGTGACAACGGGCAGTACTCGTTGGTCGTGTATAGCGAGCTGTACTGGACGAACGACGCGGGCGAGTTGCGACTAGCGATCGGCAAGCGGGACGTGACTCCGTTCCCTGAGGAGTCCGTGCCGGGCGAGCATGAGCCTTTCCCCTCGTGGAGCGACCCGGTTCAGCCGTAGATCGTGACGCGACCTGGGGGTGTTCTTCGAGCTGTGGTGCTGTCAGTGGTGATGGTGCTCGCGGTGGCGGGGTGCGCCTCCGGGGAGAGGTCGGCGAGCGAGGATGCACGGGATGCCGCGGGGATGACTCAGACGGAGGTGGCTGGGATGTCGCTGGAGGACGAGTTCGGGTTGGCCTCGGAGCGGTACGTCGAGATGCAGGGTGTGCTCGAGGAGGCGCAACTCCAGATCTCGGACGGCTCGTGGTTCTGGAACGGTGGTGACGTGCTTCCTGTCGCGGCGGGGGCCGACGCGTTCGGTGAGCCACTGCCTGGTGCGGACGATGACAACTCGTACTTCTTCACAGCGGGGAGGATTCTCGAGCCGGAGGGTGCCGAGGGTGAGCGGGCGGATCTCGATCCGATGATCGCGTATTTCGACGAGAAGGGCTGGGAGTCGGGCAGTCGCGAGATCGGCCGCAATTTCGAGGCGAGAGCCGACAGCGGTGACGGGTGGTGGGTCACCTATACGGTTCGTCCGAACGGCCAGTACTCCCTCGCCGTGTACAGCGAGCCGTTCTGGACGAACGACTCGCGTGCGTTGTTCTCGGCGATCGCCGATCGTGATCCGGCCGATTTCCCGCAGGAGTCCGTGCCGGGCGAGTACTCGCCGTTCCCTTCGTGGGACGACCCGGTTCAGCCTTAGTTCATGATCAGACCTGGGGGTGTTCTTCGAGCGGTGGTGCTGTCTGTGGTGACGGTGTTCGCGGTGGCGGGGTGCGCCTCCGGGGCGGGGGCGGCAGGCGAGGACGCACGGGACGCGGCGGGGTTGACGCAGGCGGAGGTCGCCGGGATGTCGCTGGAGGACGAGTTCGGGTTGGCTGCGGAGCGGTATTCGGAGATCGAGGCCGTGCTCGAGGAGGCGCAGCTGCAGGTGTCGGACGATTCGTGGCGGTGGAACGGCGGGGATGTGCTGCCCAGTGCGGGCGGCCCGGGGTCGTTCGGTGAGCCTCTGCCCGGCGCGGATGGAGACGACAGCTACTCCTTCCGAGCAGGCCGATCACTCCGGCCCGACGGTGCCAGTGGTGCGGTCGCTGATCTCGAGCCGATGAGTTCGTACTTCGATGAGAAGGGGTGGAAGTACGGAACCCGTGAGAGTGACACGAAGAGCGAGGTGCGCGCCGACACCGGTGACGGATGGTGGCTGACGTACACGGTGCGTGACAGCGGGCAGTACTCGTTGGTCGTGTACAGCGAGTCGTACTGGACGAACGACTACAGCGCCTTGCTCGCTGCTGTCGCTGATCGGCTCCCGACCGACTTCCCTGAGGAGTCTGTGCCAGGCGAGTATGAGCCTTTCCCCTCGTGGAGCGACCCGGTTCGACCGTAGACCCCGCCCTACCTCTGCCTCAGCCGGCGGCCCAGACCGGGAACGGGTCGGCGAAGTCCCGCCACTCGGCCGGATCCCGCAGCAGTTCGGCGTCGCTCAGGAGGCACGAGTCGAGCTCACGACGGATCGTCGCCACGTCGAGATCCAGACCGAAGAACGCGATCTGCTGACCGTGCGGCGAGTCGGGGTGCCACGACGGGCTCGACGTGGGGTCGAGGCTCAGCATCTGCCCGACGCTCGACCACGACCCGACCCGGTCGCACCGCGTGGCGAACTGGGTGAACCCGCGCGAGCGCAGCACCGTCCCCACGGTCCCCGGCGCGAAGGTGCGCTCGACGACGGCGGCGAGGCGCTCTGGGTGGAACGGGCGCTCGTCGCGGTACACGTAGGTCGTGATCGTCCCGTCGTGGGCGAGGTCGGGGGTGTGCTCCGAGAGGGCCTGCATCCAGCCGGCGGCGCTGCCGAGGTGCGCCGCGCCTCCTCGGGTCGCCAAGGAGGTGCGGGTCACCTCGTCGACGGGCAGCACCGCCGCCTCGGGTGCGAGCCTCGCCAGCAGCCGCTCGAGCGTCCGGCGGTCGGCGGCGGGTACGGCGTCCGTGTCGGCGAGGGCGACGACGGTGGCGTACTCGACCAGTTCGACGACGTGCTCGGCGGCGCGGAACCGGTCGTCGACACCGCCCAGCACCAGCTCGGCGAGGTCGACCGCGCTGACGACGGAGACGACGTGCTGCAGCAGCGACCGGCCGTCGGGCAGCCCCAGATCGGCGTCGAGCAGCGCGCCGAGCATCAGCCCGGTGGGCCGCAGCGGGGTGCCGGGTTCGACCGAGGCGACGATGTCGACCGCGGCGCCGTCGTGGGCGAGGTCGAGCGCGAGTCGGTGGATGGTGTCGACGGCGGTGTGCGGGTCGGGACTGGGGCCTAGGTCGGGGTCGAGGTCGGGTCGGGGCTCGGGCTGGCGCTCACGCTCGGTGGAGAGTCGTCGGCTGGCGGGGCCGGCGAGCTCGTCGGCGAGGCGTTCGACGAGGGCGGGGCTCTGGCCGCCGACGAGGACGACTCCCCGGTGTCGCGAGAGCCGAGGGGTGGGCAGCGGTTCGATCATGCCCCTAAGCTAAGTGATAACCGTTCTCAGTAACAAGCTGGGGGCGCTGATGAAGGAGGCACGGTGAAGGTCCGCAACTCGCTCAAGGCTCTGAAGGCGATCCCGGGGTCGCAGGTGGTGCGCCGCCGCGGCCGCGTGTACGTGATCAACAAGAAGAACCCCCGGTGGAACACGCGCCAGGGGTGAGTGCTGCCGAGGTCTCCGCTGTCGGAGGTCTCGCCTAGGGTCGGCCGGCATGGGAGTCCAGTCGTCGTTCGTCAACGCCGCCGCCGCGCTCGCGAAGCGGCCGCACGAGCATCCGTATGCGATCCCGCCCATGCCGGGAGGGCAGGGGCTCTGGCTGATCCGGCAGGGTGCGGCTGCGCCGCTCGGCTTCGTCAGGATGCGCCCGGTGCTCGGGGGGTACGCGTTCGACGTCTACGCGCACTGCCGTGACGACGGCGGGCGCCGCCCCTGGCTGCACACTGCGGGGAGCCTCGACTCGGCGGTCGCCTGGGCGGTGCAGCACGACCGCGAGATCCGCGCGCTGATCGCCCGCTGCGCGCCCGAGCCCGACGTCTGGCCGGCGTGAGCGAGCGGGGGGGTGTCGTCTGTTCGGCTGTTACGCACGCATGCGTAATAGCTCGTGGGTGACAGCACCTGCTCCTGCTCGTACGATCGGCCCATGACGCAGCCCCGACGGAAGCGCGCCACCACCGCCGTCGTGGCGATCACGGCAGCGGCGGCGCTGGTGCTCGGGCTCAGCGCCTGCGCGTCGGTTCCGGCATATGTGCGTGGCGAGTGGGTCCTCGTCGAGGCGCGCGACGCCGCCGGCGACCTCGGTCTCGATGCGACCGGCGCGAGCGCGACGCTGATCATCGACCGGACGCGCCTCGACGTCACCAGCATCTGCAACACCATCGGCGCCGACATCGAGAGCGTCGACCCCTGGCGTCTCGACGAGGGCACGGCGACCGAGCAGGCGTGCGTCGACCCGGTGCTGAACGACCTGAACGCGCGCTTCACCACGGCCCTGATCGACGCCGACCACGCCCGTGTGGAGGGCGGCGAGCTCGTGATCGTCGGGGAGGACTCACGGCTCGCCTTCGCCCCGCGGTGAGTGCGGTGTCGGCTCGACCCGCGCCTCCTCGGCCCGGCTCTACAGACGGACGACGAGCTTCTGCGCCGAGACGCCGGCCCGCTGGCGATCGACCGCGCCCTGGATCGCGGCGAGTCCTTCTCCGGTGACCAGCGCCTCCGGCATCGGGCGCAGCGAACCGTCGGCGAGACCGCGGGGCAGCACCTCGCCCCAGAGCCGCTCGCCGAGGTCGTCGTCGCGCAGGCTGCTGCCCCAGATGAACCGCGCCGTCACTCCCGCCTGCCGCGCGGCCAGCGCCGAGCGCGCCGTCGCCAGCCCGAGGCGCGCGAAGGTCGGCAGGGCCGTCGGGATGAGCCTCCGGCCGGCCGCGACCTCGGCGAGCGACACGGGGGTGCTCGCGATCGCGAGGCGCGTCCCTCCCGTGCGGGCCAGCAGGCGGATGCACGCCTCGGTCGAGCGGGCGCCGATCGCGACCGCTCCGGCGACGGTGCGACCCGCGATCACCGCGACGAGCTTGTCGACCACCTCGGGGTCGCGGTAGTCGTAGACGTGGGTCGCTCCGAGCTCCCGCACGGTCTCGGCGTTCACGGCCGACGCGGTGCTCAGCACGTCGTAGCCGGCCGCCGTCGCCAGCTGCACCGCGTTCATCCCGACGCTCGACGAGCCGCCCCAGACGACGACGACCTCGCGCTCGGCCGGTGCCGCGCCTCCTTCGGTGGGTGAGGGGTCGCGTTCGGCCTGCGCCGCGCCTCCTCGGGATGTCGGCGGGAGTCGCAGCCCCAGGTGCCGCTCCTGGAACAGCGCGCACGCCGCGGTCGACACCCCGAGCGGCAGCACCGCGGCCCGCTCGAACGACAGCCCGTCGGGGATCACCGTCGTCAGCCGCTCGAGCAGCGCCGTGTAGTGCTGGAACGCCCCCTCACGCGTCGAATCGCGCCCCTTGTCGGTGCCGGTCGCCAGCCCCGCGACCCGGTCGCCGACCGCGAGCCGCGTCACGTGCGAGCCGATCGCGACCACCTCGCCCGCGACGTCCGTGCCGAGCACCGCGGGATGCGCGAGCCAGCGGTACGTCAGCTGCCCGGTGCCCTGCACCACCCAGTCGAGCGGGTTCACGGCGACGGCGCGCACCCGGACGACCACCTCGTCGGGAGCCGGCTCGGGCAGGGCGGCCGGGCCGACCTCGAACGAGGTGCGCGGTGCGCGCAGGAACGCGGCGGTGTTCGTGCGGGGCATGCTCGGTCCTGACGTCGGGGGCGCGTGGGGGTGCGGGGTGGTCGGTGCACGGGTTGTCGGGTACAGCATGGCGCGCCTGCCGGGGTGTGCAAATCGCGACCGTTCCGGCGGTTCGGGGCGTCATAGCCCGGTTCTTCGCAGTGCGCGAGCGTGCACAGGTCGGGTTCGGCCCGCCGGAGCAGCCGGGCGCGGTCGCGATTTGCACAGATCCGGGCGGCGGCGGTCGCGACCCGCGCCTCCTCGAGTCGTCAGCGCTGCGCCGAGCCGAGGAGGCGCGGGTCGCGGATCAGCGCCGGCTCGCCATCCAGAGCGCGTCGCCGACCACGAACGCGACCAGCGACACCCCGAGCAGCGGCAGGAACAGCGCCAGCACTCCTCCGACCGCGAGCACCAGCGCGACACCCCACCACGGCGCGCGCGCCAGCGCCCCGGCCGGCGCCGCACCCACCCGCGCACCGCGCGTCGGCCGCCGCTTCCACCACATGAGGTACCCGAACACGACCATCGCCGCGATGCCGAGCGCCGTGACGGCGAGCAGCAGCTGATTCGCCAGGCCGAACATCGAGCCCATGTGGGTGTCGACACCCCAGCGCGCGAGCTTCGCCATGATCGGGTAGTCGGCGAAGTCGGTGCGTCCGACCACCTCGAGCGTCGACCCGTCCACCGCCACGGCGTCGACCTCGGTCGGGAAGCTGCGCTGGATCTCGGTGACCGTCCAGGCGCTCGCGGCGTCGGCGGGCGGCTTGATCTCGACCAGTCCGGTGTTCACGTTGACGGTCCGGGCGACGGCGAGCACGGCGTCGAAGTCGGCGGGGTCCGCGTCGGCGACCGGCGCCTCCTCGGCTCCGTGGTGTCCGGCATGCGGATCGGCCGCGACATCGGCCGCGTCCGCCGCAGACGACCCGGACCCCGACCCCGACCCCGACGCCGACCCCGACCCCGCACCGTCAGTGGGCAGCGCCGTCGTCAGCGCGGGGTTCGACCAGCTGAGCGCCGACCGCAACCCGGTCACGTTCTCGCCCGCGAACTGCGACCACGTGATGCCCGTCGCCGAGAGGAACAGCGCCCCGACGAGCAGCCAGATCCCCGTCGACGCGTGCCACGAGAAGATGCGACGGTAACCGGTCGAGCCGGTCTCAGGCCGCAGCATGCCGCGTCGTGCCCGGGCGCGATCCGCCGGACGCGCCCGCCGACGGGCCGCCCGCCACCGCACCAGCCACAGCGCCCCGCCCGCGACGACGACTACGCCGAGCCAGCTGGCGGCCAGCTCGCTGTACAGCCGACCGGCGTCGCCGAGCCCGAGACTGCGGTGGAAGTCGCTCACCGCGGTCCGCAGCGGCAGCGCCCCGCTCGTCCCGTACACCGGCAGATCGCCCCGCACCTCGGCGGTCGCCGGGTCGACGAAGATCGCCCGGGTCTGACTCTCGATCAGGTCGTCGCCCGTGAACATGACCCGCGTCGTGTCGCCCGCCTCGGGAGCGGGCCGCACCGCGACCAGCGCCCCGTCGTCGCCCACCACCCGCTCGGCGGCCTCGATCTGGTCGGCGAGCGGCAGCGCGGGTGCCTCGGCGCTCGCAGCCGGCACCGTGAGCTCGTCGGCGTACACGACCCGCTCGATCGACGGGGTCAGCGCGTAGGCGGCCCCGGTCAGCGCCGCCACGAGGATGAACGGCCCGACCAGCACCCCCGCGAAGAAATGCAGCCGCAGCAGCATCGGCGCGAACCAGCCGCGCCGCGGTGCGGCAGGGCGCGGCGCGGCATCGCGCGGTGCGGCAGGGCGCGAAGCCGAGGAGGTGCGGGTCGCGTCGGCCGCGGAGCCCCCGTCCGTCGAGTGGTCCGTCGCGACCGCCTCGGAGTCGCGGGGTGACTGCGGGGGCCGACCCGCGCCTCCTCGGCTCCCCGCGGTGTCGGGTGCGGCGGTGTCGTGCGTGGGGGCGCTCATCGACGGGCCTCCTGCTGGCGACGGAGGCCGATGGTCAGCAGCACGACGGCGACGACCCCGACGGCGAGACCGGCGAGCCCGAGCAGACGGGCAGTGTCGTCGATCGGCGCGGCGGCGGCGGTGGCGTCGGCGGCGGTGGCCGTCGTGGCCGACCCGTCCGCCGAGTCCGTCGCGCCCGCGCCCGAGGTGGCGTCCGTCAGCACCAGTGCGGGCGCCGGCTCGTTCGGCTCGGGGTCGTCGGGGTCGGAGGAGGGCAGCTCGCTCCACGCGTACGACCCCGACTCGCAGGTCTGCACGGTCGGGAACGCGACGAGGTCGCCCGCCTGCCCGTCGACCGGCAGCAGCGCCGAGATCTCGACCGTGTCGCGGAACCCGTCGGGCAGCGGGGTGTCGGCCGTGTACGTCACGGTCGTCGCCTCGAGCACGGTCGGGTCGGCGGGCGGGGCGGACTCGGTGATGGTCCAGCCGGGCTTCACGGTGGGGGTGACCGACTGGACGCCGGCGGGCAGCTCGATCGCGAGCGAGGTCGTCGGCGAGCCCTCGCAGCCGTGCCCGACGGCGAAGGTCAGCACGCTGAGCGTGGCCGGCGCGGTCGACGAGGCCTCGAGCTCGACGTGCGCGGAGGCGGCGAGGGGAGCGCCGAGGGCGAGGGCGAGCCCCGCGGCGCCGGCGACGAGCGCCGCGGCGACCGGACGGGTGCGGGAGGCCGAGGAGGCGCGGGAGGCGCGGGCGGTTCGGGCGGTTCGGGCGACGGAGTCGAGATGAGAGTCGTGGCGGTTCTGGGTGCGCGAGCGCATGGCGATGCTGGTCCTTCGAACGGGCGGGGTGATCCCCGGGGTGCGGTCGTCCGGCGCGGCCGCACCCGGACGGGGCGGCGGCACGCCGGGACCACGCGAGTCAGGCGACCCGCGCGGTCAGTGGGCGAGCACCCCGACCGGAGGGCCCCGCAGCCCCCGCGTCGTGCCGAGCAGCGTCGACGCCCGGCGGCAGGCGGCCCAGACGGACTCCCTGACGAGGCGGTGTCGACGACGGACCAGCGCGACCGGATCGACGAGCGCCGTGATCGCCGACGCGAGCGCCGCGACCAGAGCGGTGATCAGCGCCGTGACGAGGCGGCCGAGGTGCGACGACGCGATCGCGGTGCCGACCGTGACGGCGACGCTGCGAGCCAGCTGTCGCACGGCCGAGGCCCCGAGACGCAGCGCGATGATCGTGACGACGCCCGCGACGACGTGCGCCCAGAGCATCGTCCCCGACGGCATGGCGCCCATGTCTCCGGACGCGGCCCCCATGTCGGGCATCGTGACGAGGTGCGCGTGCGCGCCGTGACCGGTGGACCCGGCCGAGGAGGCGCTGGTCGGGTCGACGCCGACCGAACCGTGCCCGAGCGAGCCGTGCCCGACCGAGCCGTGCCCGAGTGAGAAGACGACGTGCAGCAGCCCCTGCAGCAGGCCGATCGCGACGACGAGGTTCGGCAGGGCGACGCGGCGACCGCCGGCGGCGAAGCAGCCGAGCACGCCTGCGACGAACACGAGCGCGAGGAGGAGCGGCGGCGGGAACGCGCCCCCGCCGAGCGAGTGGGCGGTCGCCGTGACGAGCACCCCGACCGAGGTGGACAGGACGGCACGCAGCATGCGTTCCTGTCGAGCCAGCACGTCGCCTCCCAGCGGTCGAGACAACGGTACCCGAGCGCTCCTGCCGACCCGCGCCTCCTGCCCGGCCATCCCACCACCGTCTCGACACCCCGCCACCGTCTCTCGTGGCGGGGTGTCGAGTCCGTGGCGGCGTGGCCCGCCCAGCGCCACCGCGCCAGGAGATGGACACGACGCCACTCCTAAACCCGGCGTCGTGTCCACGACCTGGCGTTCTGGCGGCGCGCCCCGCCCGCTCCCGCTGACCCGCGCCTCCTGCACCGTCGGCGTGCTGCGCGCCCCTGCGGCGGGTTCGCGTCCTCCGCGGCGGGTCAGCGCTGACCCGCCCCCGATGACACCGACCCGCCGCACCCTCCCGTTCCCGCCCACCGCTACCGCGCCAGGAGATGGACACGACGCCACTCTTAAACCCGGCGTCGTGTCCACAACCTGGCGTGCTGGCGGCACCACGCACCCCGCACACACGAAGGAGGCGCGGTGCCGGCACCAGCCGACCCGCGCCTCCTCGGCGTCACGGGATCACGAGCGGGGTCAGTGGCGACCCGCACCCTTGTCGTTCGCGTCGTCGGTGGCACGCGTGACCGGCTCGCCCTCGACGGTCGCGCGGTCGTTCTTGTTCTTGTCGCCGCGGGTCTTCGCGAGGCTCGCGACCGTCGCGACCGTGATCGTCGCGCCGATGAAGAGCAGCGAGAACCAGATCGGGATCTCGGGCACCGCGAGGATCGGCTCGCCGCCGTTGATGAAGGGCACCTCGTTGACGTGCAGGGCGTGGAAGACGAGCTTCACACCGATGAACGCGAGGATGACGGCGAGACCCTGCGACAGGTACACGAGACGCTCGAGCAGACCGCCGATCAGGAAGTACAGCTGGCGCAGACCCATCAGCGCGAAGGCGTTGGCGGTGAAGACGATGTACGCCTCGTTGGTCAGACCGTAGATCGCGGGGATCGAGTCGAGCGCGAACACCAGGTCGACGAAGCCGATGGCGATGACGCAGAGCAGCAGCGGGGTGACGAAGCGCTTGCCCGAGATCTTGACGGTGAACTTGTCGCCGTTGAAGTCGTCGTGCACCGGCAGGATGCGGCGCGCGATGCGGACGAACATGTTGTCGGCGGCGTTCCCGCCGTGGTCGCCCTTGAGCTGTTGGTAGGCGAGCACGAACAGGAGCGCACCGAAGATGTAGAAGACCCACGAGAAGTTCTCGATGAGGGCGGCGCCGGCGGCGATGAAGCCCGCGCGCATGATGAGCGCGATCACGATGCCGATCATCAGCACCTTCTGCTGGTACATCCGCGGGATGGCGAACCCGGTCATGATCAGCAGGAACACGAAGAGGTTGTCGATCGACAGCGCCTTCTCGGTCAGGTAGCCGGCGAAGTACTCGCCGCCGTAGCCCCAGCCGTTCGTGACGCCGATGCCCACGCCGAACAGCAGCGCCAGGCCGATGTAGAAGGCCGACCAGCGGGCGGACTCGCCGATCGTGGGCTCGTGCGGCTTGCGCACATGGGTGAAGAACTCGTAGACGAAGAAGGCGATCGTCACCGCGATGGTGATGAGCCAGGTGGTCAGCGATATGTTCACGGGGTTAGGCTCCGGGTTTCGGGCTGGGGCTGTGAGGCGCGTTGGCGGTCGGTGAGCAGGGTTGCGTCGACCGTCGGGATGACTCCCGAGACGAATCTACGTGAGAGTCCGCTGTGGGCGTGCCGCCAAGCAGCCGCCACGCTCCTGTGAAGCTGCAGAGCGTGCAAAGTCCTGGTCAGGCCGCGATCAGCGCTCGACGCCCACGCGGTCGAGCTCGGCGCCGATGCCCGTCAGCACGCGGGTCATGTAGGGCCCCCAGGCGAAGCGCACGATGCCGCGCACGATCGCCCCCGCGCCCGGCTTCGCGGTGAACGAGTACCGCCAGCGCACGCGCGTCCCGTCGCCGTCCGGCATGTAGCGCCAGGCGGCCCGGCCGCCCGAGACGAGCTTCTCGAGCGGCCCGCGGAAGTCGGTCAGGTCGTAGATGAACAACGAGGGCGTGTCGACCCGTGTGACGGTCTCGCGCACCGACCCGCCGCCCGAGAGTTCGAGGAGGCGCGTCTGACCGGGTGCGTCCCACCCGCCGGTCTGCCCGTGCACGGCCTGCACCTCGGGCAGCGGCCCCCACTTCGGGTAGAAGCCCACGGGGTCGAGCGGGGTGCCGATCTCCCAGGCGCGTCGCAGCGGCGCGGTGGTCGTGATCTCGCGGGTGGCGCTCGCGGTGGTCGTCATGCCCGGTGGTTCGGAGTCGCGGCCCGGATCGGCAGGAGGCGCGGTGCGAGCGGGTGCAGGAGGCGCGGTGCGAGCAGGTGCGGGAGGTGCGGTGCGGCCGACCCGCGCCTCCTCGGCTCCGCACCCGCGCCTCCTCGGCTCCATGCGCTGGTCGCCGATCATCGAACACCTTTTGCATGTGCGTCGACAGAAGTAGTTGAATGGTGTCCGGCGTTCACATCGGACCACCGGAACGAAGGAGTATCCCCATGAGCAGCTCACCCTCAGTCCAGCTCTACAGCGTGCGCGACGCGATCTCCGCCGACCTGCCGGGCAGTGTCGCCCGTCTGGCCGAGATCGGCTTCACGAAGGTCGAGCCGTACGGCTTCGCCGACAACCCCACCGACATCGCCGCCGCGTTGACCGCGGCCGGTGTCACGGCGCCGACCGGTCACAGCGCCGTGATCGACGCCGACGACTCGCAGCGCGTCTTCGACGCCGCGAAGGAGATCGGTCTCGAGACCGTCATCGACCCGTTCATCCCGAGCGACCGCTGGCAGACCGCCGACGACGTCAAGGCGATCGCCGAGCGCGTCAACGTGCTCGCCGACGAGGCCGCCGGTCACGGGCTCCGCTTCGGGTACCACAACCACCAGTGGGAGTTCACGAACAAGGTCGACGGCCGCCCCGTCTACGACCTCTTCGTCGAGCTGCTCTCGCCCTCCGTCGTGCTCGAGCTCGACACCTTCTGGGCCACCGTCGGCGGCGCCGACACCCCCGCCGTGCTGAAGTCGCTCGGCGACCGCGTTCAGTTCCTGCACATCAAGGACGGCAAGGTCAGCGGCGACATCGCCACGGCCCTGCCGAGCAGCGAGAGCGCACTGATCGTGCCGGAGGCGCTGGCCGCCGCATTCGAGAACCAGACCCCGGCCGGGCAGGGCGACGTCGATGTGCGCGCGATCCTCGCCGCCGCACCGCACGCCCTCCGGGTCGTCGAGTTCGACGCCTACTCGGGCGACGTGTTCGAGGGCATCGCCGCGTCGTACGCGTGGCTCGCCGAGAACGACACGGAGGCCACCGCGTGAGCGCCGCATCCGCCTCCTCGTCCGCCGCCGCCGCCGCCCGCGGTTCGGGGCCCGTCGGCGTCGGCGTCATCGGCGCGGGTGTCATCAGCGGCACCTACCTCGAGAACATGACGAAGTTCGCCGACCTGAAGGTGCTCTTCGTCGCCGACCTCGACCTCGATCGCGCTCGCAGCCAGGCCGAGACGTACGGCGTGCCCGGGCACGGCACGGTCGACGAGCTGCTCGCGATCGACGAGATCGAGATCGTCGTCAACCTGACCATCCCGGCCGTGCACGCCGAGGTCGGTCGCCAGATCATCGCCGCCGGCAAGAACGTGTGGAGCGAGAAGCCCCTGGCCCTCGACCACCGCTCGGGCAGCGATCTGCTGGCCGCGGCCGACGCCGCCGGCGTGCGCGTCGCGTGCGCACCCGACACGGTGCTCGGCGCCGGCATCCAGTCGGCCATGCGGGCCATCGCCCGTGGCGACATCGGCGAGCCGCTCTCGGCGACGACGATGTTCCACGTGCCCGGCCCCGAGTCGTGGCACCCCAACCCCGACTTCCTGTTCGCCGTCGGCGCGGGCCCCCTGTTCGACATGGGTCCGTACTACGTCAGCACGCTGGTGCACGCCTTCGGCTCGGCCAGCAGGGTGAGCGCCGTGTCGTCGAAGTCGTTCGACACGCGCACCATCGGCAGCGGTCCGCGTGCCGGGCAGACGTTCCCCGTCGAGGTGCCGACGCACCACGCGGCCCTGATCCAGTTCGAGGGCGGGCAGTCGGCGCAGTCGACCTTCTCGTTCCAGAACGCGCTGCCCCGGGCGGGCTTCGTCGAGATCAGCGGCACCGAGGGCACCATCGTGCTGCCCGACCCGAACATGTTCGAGGGCGACTCGACGCTCTGGCGCTTCGGCCACGACGAGCCCGAGACGCTCACGGCCGTCGGGTCGACGTACGGTCGGGGGTCGGGCGTGCTCGACCTGGCCCGGGCGATCCGCGGGGGCGAGAGCGAGCGGGCCAGCGGCGCGGTCGCGGCGCACGTGCTCGACGTGCTGCTCGCCGTGTCGGAGGCGGCCGAGAGCGGCGCCGTCGTCGACGTGGAGTCGAGCGTGGCGAAGCCCGCGCCCCTGCCCGAGAACTGGGACCCTGCGGCCGCGACGCTCTAGCTGCAGCCGGTCCGTGCCTCCCGACCCGCGCCTCCTCGGCCTGCGTCGCGACGGCACGCGCCCATGAACCCCGTTCGCGAAGATGAACCACGATATATCGCGGTTCATCTTCGCGAACGGGGTTCTTCGCCGCTAATGTACGTTCGTACACAGCGCCGCCCGACCCAGCGCGCCACCCAGCACCGCACCCCGCACCCCGCACCCCGCACCCCCGCACCCGCACCCCCACCCGGAAGCCCCCATGAGCACGACGACGTCTCGCCCCCCGGTCCCTCGCGACATCCAGCGTGCGCGCTGGGCGGTGTCGCTGCTGTTCCTGACGAACGGCGCGATCTTCGCGAACCTGCTGCCGCGGTACCCGGCGATCAAAGACGGGCTCGGGCTGTCGAACGCCGAGTTCGGGGTGGCCGTGGCGGCGTTCCCGCTCGGGGCGATCGTGGCCGGGCTGGCGGCGGGGCTGCTGATCCGCAGGTTCCGGTCGTCGCGGGTCGCCGTGGTCGGCACGATCATCACCGGCCTCGGAGTCCTCACCGCAGGTGTCGCACCGTCGTGGGCGCTGCTCGCCGCGGGTCTCTTCCTCGCCGGAGCGATGGACGCCATCACCGACGTCGCCCAGAACTCGCACGGCCTGCGGGTGCAGCGGCGCTACGGGCGATCGATCCTCAACTCGTTCCACGCCGCGTGGAGCGTCGGAGCCGTCATCGGCGGCCTGATGGGCGGTGCGGCCGCAGGGCTCGGCATCCCCACCCCCGTGCACCTGTCGGTCTCGGCCGCGCTGTTCTGCGTCGTCGCGCTGCTCTCGTACCGCTCGATGCTCGCCGGCCCCGAGCCGACCGACGAGAGCGAGGCGGCAGACGCCGAGGCGTCCGGCACGAGCGCAGCCGACGGCCGGGCAGCCGGCACGAGCGCGACGAGCGCCGAAGCGACGAGCACCGCAGCAGCCGAGGAGGCGCGGGTCGAGTCGAACCCGTCCGTCGCGTCGGTCGCCGCGGTCGCCGGCCGCTCCGCCCTCCGCTTCGGCACGGTGGCCGTGCTGGCCGCCCTCGTGCTCGTCTCCATGGGCGCGGCCATCGTCGAGGACGCCGGCAACACCTGGGCCGCCGTCTACCTCTCGGGCTCGCTGGGGGCGAGCATCACGATCGCGTCGCTCGGGTTCGTGTCGCTCGCGGGCATGCAGCTGATCGGCCGGCTGGTCGGCGACGTCATGGTCGATCGGCTGGGGCAGCGCACCGTCGCCCGGATCGGCGGCGTGCTGGTCGCGGTCGGCACGGGGCTCGCGTTGGCGTTCCCGTCGATCCCCGGCACGATCATCGGCTTCGGTGCGGCCGGTTTCGGCGTGGCGACGCTCATCCCCGGAGCGATGCACGCGGCCGACCAGCTGCCCGGCTTCCGTCGCGGCACCGGTCTGACGCTGCTGAGCTGGCTGATGCGTCTCGGGTTCCTGTTCTCGCCGCCGCTGGTCGGGCTGATCGCCGATGCGACCTCGCTGCGCTGGGGTCTGCTCGTCATGCCGGCCGCCGGAGTGATCGTCCTGCTCCTCGCCGGAGTGCTCGCGCGGCGGGTGCCCCATGGGGCCGCCGTCCACGACCCCCGGGCCTGACCCGCGCCTCCTCGGCGTCCCCCGACCCGCGCCTCCTCGGCGTCCCGGTTCAGGAGGCGCGGCGTACTCTCGCGCGCATGGAACGGCGAACCGAACCCGGCGATGCAGGAGGCGCGGGTCAGGCCGGAGGCGCAACGAGCGACCCCCGCGTGGCCGCGGCCCGCTACCGCACCGACGGTGCGGCTCCCGCCGCCGACGCTCCGACCGACAACCGCACCGCGGCCGAGATGCGCGCCTGGGCCCGCACGGCCATCGACCAGGCGATCGCGCGCGGCGACTTCGACGACCTGCCGCTGGCCGGCAAGCCGCTGCCCGGTCTGGCCGGTGACACGGTCGACCCCGACTGGTGGATCCGGGGCCTGATCGAGAGGGAGGGGCTGACCGGGCTCGCGCCTCCTGCGCTGTCGTTGCGGACGGAGCACGCGTCGTTCGAGCAGACCCTCGACGGGCTGTTCGCCGAGGCCGCGGTGCGCGCGCACGTCGACGACTACAACGCGCGGATCGTCGAGGCGCGGCGGCAGCTGCGCGGCGGACCTCCCGTGGTGACGCCGACGCGCGACGTCGACGCCGAGGTGCTGGCCTGGCACCGGCGGCGCGCCGAGCGTCGTGCGCGCGAGGCCGCGGAGGTGCCACCGCCCCCGCCGTCGTGGCGCGAGCGCCGCGCCCTCCGCCGAGAGCTGCGCCGCCGCCGCGCGTAGCCCCGCTGCGCGCCAGCCCCGCTCCGCGCCCGCCCCGCGCTCTGCGCCCGCCCCGCTCTCCGGCAGCCCCGCGCTCCGTACCTCCCAAGGGGTTCGGCGGGTTCCCGTCATCCTCGGCGGGTCAGCGCTGACCCGCCCCCGATGACACGAACCCGCCGAACCTCGCTCGCCGCCCGCCGCAGCCCCTCGAGCCCGCGCGCAGCCCAGGCTCAGCTCCCGAGCCGGCCCGTCAGCCGCCCGTGGAACTCGCTGCTGCGGTCGTCGAGCCCGACGAACTCGACCTCCACCCCGTGCGCGGCGTACTTCGTGCCGACGGCGTCGAGTGCGGCGACGCTCGAGGCGTCCCAGACGGAGGCGCGGGTCAGGTCGATCGTCACCCGCGCCGGGTCGTCGGCGTACGAGAAGTGCTCGACGAGGTCGTTGCTGCTGCCGAAGAACAGCGGTCCGATCACGTCGTAACGGACCGAGGCCCCGCTCCCGGGCCCCGCGTCGCCGGGCCCTGCGCTGCCGGGCCCTGCACTGCTGAGCCCGATGCCGTCGGCGCTCGCCGCGCCTCCTTCGACCGTCCGCTCGACCCGGATCACGTGCGCGATCCGCCGCGCGAACAGCACCATGGCGAGCAGCACGCCGACCGCGACGCCGAGCGCCAGGTTGTCGGTCGCGACGACGACCGCGACGGTGACGACCATGACGAGCGTCTCGGGGATCGGCATGCGCCGCAGCGTCGACGGCCGGACGCTGTGCCAGTCGACGGTCGAGATCGCGACGATCATCATCACGGCGGCCAGCGCGACCATGGGGATGCGCGCCATCACCTCGCTCAGGGCGGTGACGAGCAGCAGCAGGAACAGCCCCGCGACGACCGTCGACACCCGCGTGCGGGCCCGGCCGATCTTGACGTTGACGACGGTCTGGCCGATCATCGCGCAACCGGCGATGCCGCCGTAGGCGCCCGCGGCGATGTTCGCGACGCCGAGCGCCCACGACTCCTTGCCCTTGCGCGACGGGGTCTCGGTGATGTCGTCGACGAGCTTCGCGGTCAGCAGGGTCTCCATCAGGCCGACGAACGCGACGCTGAGCGCGGTCGGCAGGATGATGCCGAGCGTCTCGAGCGAGAACGGCACGAGCCAGGGGGTGAGGCCGGGCAGCCCGCCGCCCATCTCGCCCTCGTCGCCGACGGTGGTCACGTCGAGCCCGGCCGCGACGACGATCACGGTCACGACGACGATGGCGACGAGCGGCGCCGGAACGGCCTTCGTCAGGCGCGGCAGCAGCACGACGATCACGATGGTCAGCACGAACAGCGGGTAGACGATCCACGGCACGTCGATCAGGTGCGGCACCTGGGCCATGAAGATGAGGATGCCGAGGGCGTTGACGAAGCCGATCATCACCGACCGCGGGATGAACCGCATCAGCCGGGCGAGCCCCGCCGTGCCGAACGCGATCTGGATGACGCCGGCGAGCAGCACGGCCGGCAGCACGTACTCGACGCCGTGCGCACGGACGAGCGGGGCGATGACGAGCGCGACCGAGCCCGCGGCGGCGGTGACCATGGCGGGGCGGCCGCCGAGCAGCGACATGACGAGGGCGAGCACGATCGAGGCGACCAGGCTGACCATCGGGTCGACGCCGGCGATCACCGAGAACGAGATGACCTCGGGCACGAGGGCGAGCGTCGTGACGATGCCGGCCAGCGCCTCCCGGGTCAGGAGGCGCGGTGACCGCAGGACGCCGAGCACCGTGTCGTCGCGGTGCGGGCGCACGACGGGCGCGGGGGAGGGAGCGGTCACGAGGACTCCTGGGGAGAAGAAGGGGGAGGGGTGCCGCGATGCGGCGCGTTCGACTTTAGGCGACGGGCGCGGGCCGTCCGCGCGTCCGTTCGCGCGTGCGCGTTCGCGGCGCTGCAGGGGGTGCGGCGGGTTCCTGTCATCGGTGGCGGGTCAGCGCTGACCCGCCGCCGATGACGGGAACCCGCCGAACCGGCAGGAGGCGCGGTTCGGCACTGCAGGAGGCGCGGCTCGCGACACGCACGCGAGGCGCGACTCGCGAACGATCGCGGGTCCGCCCTGAGGCCGATGACAGCACAGGGGCCGAGCGCGAGACTCGAGTCATGAGCTCAGTGGACGACGGCCGGATCGTGCGGCGCATCTTCGCCGGCCTGCTGGTCGTCGTGACCCTGCTCGGTCTGGCGATCTTCTCGCTGGGGCGCGCCTCCTTCGCGGTGCTCGACGCGGAGGGGCAGGAGGCGCCTCCGTTCACGGTCTGCTCGGTCGACTACCCGACGTGCACCGATCCGCAGCCCGTGCTCGTGATCTTCGGAGCGGCGATGATGATCGCCGCCCTCGTCGCGCTGATCAGCATGATCGCCTCGCGTCGTCGCCGGCACCGCCCGGTGCGCCGAACTCGCCGCTGACCGCCAGCCGCTGCTCAGGCGTCGCGGTCGGCCGCCGCCGGTGCGGACGGGCCGCGGACGGCGTCGTGCGCCGACACGTCGCGGTCGACGCCGCCGTGGCGCCGCTGCTGCGACTCCGAGTTGAGCAGCAGGTTGAGCAGCACGGCGACGAGCGCTCCGGCGCTGACGCCCGAGTCGAACACGATCGTGAACCAGGTCGGGAACTGCGCGTAGATGTCGGGGCTGACGGTCGGCAGCAGGCTGACACCCAGCGCCACCGCGACGATCAGGATGTTCGAGTTGTTGAACTTCACCTTCGACAGCGTGCGGATGCCGCTCGCGGCGACCATGCCGAACAGCGCCACGCCCGCGCCGCCGAGCACCGCCAGCGGAACCCCCTCGACGACGGCGCCGAGTGCCGGCACCAGCCCGAGCACGACGAGGATGACCCCGGCGAACGTCGCCACGTAGCGCGATCGCACGCCGGTGATGCTGACCAGGCCGACGTTCTGCGCGAACGCCGTGTAGGGGAACGTGTTGAAGACACCGCCGATCACGGTCGAGAGGCCGTCGGCGCGCAGGCCGTCGGCGAGGCGGCGCGGGGTGACGGGCTCGTCGACGATCTCGCCGACCGCGATGATGTCGCCGGTCGTCTCGGTCATGATCACGAGGCCGACGATGCACATCGACACGATGGCGCTGATCGGGAACGTGGGCAGCCCGAAGTGGAAGGGCAGCGCGAGGCCGAACCAGGCGCTCTCGCCGACGCCGCTCCAGTCGGTGAGGCCGAACGGCCACGCGACCAGGGTGCCGATCACGAGCCCCAGCAGGATGGACACCCGCTGGATCGCAGGAGGCGCGAACCGCTCGATCAGGATGATCAGCAGCAGGGTCCCCGCCGCGAACCCGATGTCGAGCGGGTCGCCGAAGTCCTCGGAGCCGGTGCCGCCGCCGACCCAGCCGGCCGCGACGTCCATCAGTGAGACGCCGATGATGAGGATGACGGTGCCGGTGACGATCGGCGGGAAGAACCGGACGAGTCGGGAGAAGAACGGTGCCAGCAGCATCATGAACAGGCCGCTCGCGATGACGGAGCCGTAGATCGCGGTGATGCCGTACTCGCCGCCGATGACGATCATCGGCCCGACGGCGGCGAAGGTGCAGCCCTGCATCAGCGGCAGCCGCACCCCGAATCGCCAGAACCCGACCGACTGGATGATGGTCGCGATGCCGGCGACGAGCAGGTCGGCGCTGATCAGGTACGCGATGTCGCCCGGCTCGAGCTCGCCCATGCCGACGAGCGCACCACCGACGATCAGCGGAACCGCGACGGCGCCCGCGTACATCGCGAGCACGTGCTGCAGCCCGAGAGGGAACAGCCGTCGCAGCGGCGGGATCCGGTCGACGGGTCGCTTCTCGGCCTGCGCGCTCGCGGTCATGGGGCCTCCTGATCAGGGTGAGTCGGTCACGACGACGCTAGGGCACGCGCGTTGCCCGGATGATGCCGTCATGTGTCGCCTGTGTGAAGGCGGCCGCGACGACGACCTGTGGAGAAGCCTGATTCTCATCCCCAGATCGGGGCAGGTCCGCCTCGCGGCATGAGCATGACGATAGTGTTGGGACTCCGCCGACAGTCGTCGAGCGATGTCCCAGCCGTTCTGATCGAGACTGAGAAGCATGCACCGCCTCACCACGCGCCCCGACCTCTCCGGGTCGACCCGCGCCTCCCGGGGCCGACGTGCCGTCACGACCGCGATCGCCGTCGTCGGGCTCAGCGTCGCCTCGCTCCTCGCCGTCCCCGCTCAGGCTCAGGCCGCCGCCCCCACCTGGGCTCAGATCGAAGAGGCCCGCAGCTCCGAGACGGCCAAGAAAGACGCCATCGCCGACGTCGAGGCCGCACTCGAGGCGGCCACGAACCGTGCCGCCGACGCCCAGAAGGCCGCCGACGCCGCCGGTGAGGTGCTCGTCGACGCGCAGGCCGCCGCCGACGAGGCCAACGCGACCTACGCCGCCATCCAGAAGAAGGCCGACGAGGCCCGTGAGCAGTCCGCCTCGTCCGAGATCGTCGTCGGTCAGGCCGCCGCGATGCTCGCCCGCCCGACCAGCACCGGCACCCTCAGCGACCTGCTGTCGTCCGGTGCCGGCGCCGAAGACACCCTCCGCGGCCTCAGCATGTCGAGCAAGGTCGGCGAGAACCTCGACGCTCTGCGTGATCGCGCCATCGCCGCCGACAACCTCGCGACCTCGCTCGCCGACCAGGCCAAGGTCGCCCTCGACGAGCGCGACCGCCTGACCGACGAGGCCGACGCCGCCCTCGACGAGGCCGTCACCGCCAACGAGGCCGCCAAGGCCGACGCGGCGAAGATCGACACCGAGAAGGCCACGCTGGCCGCCCAGCTCGTCGTGCTGCAAGACGACCGCATCTCGATGGAGCAGGCCTTCGCCCAGGCGCAGGCCGCCGAGGCGGCGGCCGCCCAGGCGAAGCTCGAGGCCGGCGCCGCGGGCACCGGTCCGATCAGCGTCGGTGCGGGCTCCGGCCCCGGCACCACGCAGCCCGACCCCGGCACCGGCTGGGTCGCCGCGATCCGCTCGTTCGGCTCGTACCAGGCGTACGGCTACCGCGTGCACCCGATCACGGGCCAGTACAAGCTGCACGCCGGCGCCGACTTCGGCGCCTCGTGCGGCACGCCGATCTACTCGATCGCCGCCGGCACCGTCTCGTACGCGGGCCCCGCCGGCGGGTACGGCAACCTCGTGATCATCGATCACGGCAACGGCATCAGCAGCGCCTACGGGCACATGGAGTCGTCGGGCATCTTCGTGTCGCAGGGTCAGACCGTGACCCCCGGTCAGAACATCGCGGGCGTCGGCACGGCCGGCGGCTCGACGGGCTGCCACCTGCACCTCGAGGTCCGTCAGAACGGGCTCGCCACCGACCCCGTCGCCTACCTCGCCACGCAGGGCGTCCGCTAGGCCACTGCGCCCGGCGCGTCCGCCTCGTCCGCTCCGCCTGAGCTGACCACGGCGCTGGCGACCCGCGCCTCCTCGGAGGCCGCCTCCGTCACCCGCGCCTCCGCCAGCAGCTCGTCGACCACGACGCGCACCGCCGGTCGCACGGCCCGGTCCGGCCGCATCAGCGCCTCGATGTGCCGCCCGGCGCGCACCTCCTCGAGCGTCGCCAGATGGAACCGCCCCCGTGCGCGCCCCGCCGACGTGTGCCGCGGAACGAGCGCGATCCCGTGCCCCGCGGCCACCATGTTCTCGAGCAGCGGCAGATGCGTGCTGCGGTGCACCACGTCCGGCGTCACGCCCGCCCGCAGCGCCATCGCCGTCAGCACGCGGTCGATCGGGAACCCGACCGGAACGCCGATCCACGGTTCGCCGATCACGTCGCCGAGCGTCACCCGCTCCCGCCCCGCCAGCGGGTGATCGAGCGGCATCGCCACCTCGAGCGGCTCGCGCAGCAGCGCCACGATCGCCAGCCGCGACCGATCAGGAGGCGCGACCCCGTCCGACCGGTGCCCCACCACCACGTCGAAGTCCGCGGTCAGCCGGGCGAACTCGTCTTCGCTCACGTCGCGGTCGTCGATCTCGACCTCGATGCCGGCGTGGGCCCGCATCCGCGTCACGAACCCGGGCAGCAGCAGCTCGGCCGCCGACGGGAACACCGCGAGCCGCACGACGCCCGTCGCGCCGGTCCGCACCGCCTCGAGCGTCGCCTCCGCCTCGGCCACCGCCGTCGACACCGCCAAGGAGGCGCGCGCGAGCGCCTGCCCCGCCTCCGTCAGTCGCACCCCGCGTCCGACCCGCTGCACCAGCTCGACGCCGAGCTGGCGCTGCAGGGTCTTGAGCTGCTGCGACACGGCACTCGGCGATCGGTGCGTGGCGGCGGCGACGGCCGTGACGCTGCCGCGTTCGTCGAGTTCGCGGAGGAGTTCGAGATGCTGCACGTCCATGAAGGGAGGCTACAAGGTCACCGCGGAGATGCGCGCTGGTCCTGCAACGAGGCATCCGCCAGCATGGAGCCATGAGCCCCCGCGACCGCCTCCTCGCCCTCGTCGTCGCGGTCTGCTGGGGTGTGAACTTCCCGATGACGGCGCTGGCGCTCGAGCACTTCCCGCCGTTCCTCCTGGTCGCGGTGCGCTTCGCTCTGCTGGCGGTGCCGACCCTGCTGCTGGTGCCGCGTCCGGCGATCCCGTGGCCGCGCCTCCTGATGGTCGGGTTCGCCCTCGGCATCTTGCAGTTCGGGTTCCTGTACCTCGGGATGGAGGCGGGCATGCCGTCGGGCCTCGCATCGCTCGTGCTGCAGGCGTCGGCGCCGTTCACCGTGGTGATCGCGGGCATCTGGCTGCGCGAGCGCATCACGCGACGCCAGGCGATCGGCATCGGCGTGGCGGTGCTGGCGCTGGCCGTGATCGCGGTGCACCGGTCTCAGGTCGCGGCGCTGCTGCCCGTCGTGCTGTGTCTCTGCGCGGCGCTCGGCTGGGCGCTCGGCAACGTGGCGGTGCGGCGGGCCGCCGCTCCGAACCCGCTGCATCTGACGCTGTGGATGTCGGTCGTGCCGCCGATCCCGATGCTGGCGCTGTCGTTCGTCGTCGAGGGCCCGGAACGGATCGGCCAGACGTTCGCGACGCTGTTCACCCTCGACGCGCTGCCGTCGATCGTGGGGCTGCTCTACGTGGTGCTCGTCGCGACGGTGCTCGGTTACGGGCTGTGGACGCGCCTCCTCGCCACGTATCCGTCGAGCACCGTCGCGCCGTTCTCGATGCTCGTCCCGGTGATCGGCGTGCTGGCGTCATGGCTCGCCTTCGACGAGGTGCCCGACGTGGTCGAGCTCGTGGCGGGCGTGGTCGTGGTCGGCGGGGTGCTCTACGCGAGCCGCGTGGTGCGAGCCGTGCCGGAGCGGGGTGCTCGGTCTGCGGCGGACTCGGAAGCCCCTGCAGGAGGCGCGGCGGAGGTCGGCACCGCGGGTGTCGTCCCGCAGGGCGGCGCCGGCACCGGTGCCGCCACCGGAGCTGCGGCCGGGGCGGCGCCCGAGGCCGGGGTGCGCCGCTAGCCCTCGCCGGAGGGGCGCGGTGCGTCGGGTGCGCGTCGCAGCCGCTCGTAGCGCACGAGGCTGCGGACGGCGAAGGCGCCGGTGGCGACGGCTCCGACCATGGCCGCCCAGGGTGGGACGGTGAAGCCGGGGGAATCGGCGGCCAGGGCGGCGGCACCGACGGCGAGCCCGGCGGTGATCGCTCCGAGTGTGATGCGGCGACGGGGGTGTCGGCGGTGCGGGTCGACCAGGCGGACCGTGATGAGGGCGACGGTGACGGCGAGGAGGGCGACGAGCGCGCCGACGAAGCCGGCGACGGGTGCGGCGAACAGGTACGACGACGTCGACACCCCGGCGGGTGCCCCGATCGACGACACGATCGCGATGATGACGACCACGGCGATGCCGAGCAGCGTGCCGCTCGCCATGGCCCGGACGACGAGGCCGAACACGAGACCCGCGTCGGGGCCGGTCGTGCCGGAGGAGTCGCTCACCCGGACAGGCTAGCCCTGCCCCGCGTGACCGGTGTGACCCGCCGGCCTGAACGGCTCCGGGCGTAGAGTCGATCAGGCCGACAGGTCGCCCCCGCTCCCCTGCTGTTCCTCTGGTCGCAGTTTAGAGACCGGCCGCACGAATGTGCAGCCCCCGCAAAGGGGGATGACCTCGCCGCACAGTCGCGCCCCCGCATCCCCGCACCGCCGCGCCTCCGCACAGCCCCGCCCCCGTCACCGCCGTGCGGGCGTGCGCGTCTCGAGCACCCGCTCGACGGTCCGCGTCGCGGCCGCGATGCCCTCGACGTCGACCTGGGCCAGCACCTCGCCGTAGTCGTGCGGCACCGTCAGCTGCCGCTGCCATTCGGCCTGGTACAGCGCCTCCAGATACCCCGACGACTCCCGGCAGGCCGCGTCGGCCGTCGCCAGGCGGATCTCGTCGCTGCTGATCGGCGACGACGGGTCGTCCGACCCGAACTCGGCCGCCATGTCGATCGTCGGCATCCCCGCGGGCGAGCGCGGCAGGGTCTCGGCCAGCGCTTCCGTCGCGAACGGCCCCACGTCGAAGACGTCGGCGTCGATCAGGCAGCTCCGCCACTCGTCGGCGGTGTCGAGCACGCGGTCGTCGCGCCGCGCCTCCGAGAACGCGGCGTCGCCGAGCCGGATGGCGATCGACGACGTCAGGTCGTCCTGTGCCAGCTCGGGGTGCTCCGTCAGCACCTGGTCGCCGCACCTCATCCGGGCGTCGAACACGGGATCGGCGAACACCGTCGTCGAGTAGGTGCGCCAGGCCGTCGCACCCGGGTCGTCGGTCGGCGCCACGTGGTAGCCGCGCGCCCGGGCGTCGGTCAGATCGAACGCCCGCACCGGCTGCGACTCGAGGGCGTTCGTCGCGGCGTCGACGTCCCGCCACGGAACCTCGACCCCCTCGAATCCCGCCGCCTGCAGGCACGGCTCGATCAGCAGCTCCTCGGCGTAGGTCAGCCTCGTCGTGCTCGGGCCGATGTAGGCGTCGAGCGGCATCAGCCACTCCGTGCGGTCCTGCTCGGGCGGGCTCGGCAGCGTGTAGGCCGCATTGGCGGGGATGCCGACCGCGATCACCCCGGCGACGACGACCCCGACGGCGACCGCGGTGATCCGCTTGGCGAGCTGCTCTCGGCTGCTCACCCGCGCCTCCGGTCGGGCCCGGACACCACGCCGTTCTCGTACGCGAAGACGACGATCTGCACCCGGTTGCGCATCCCCAGCTTCTGCAGCACCGAGCGCACGTGGCTCTTCACCGTCGCCTCGCTGAGGTACGCCTCCGTCGCGATCTCGGTGTTGCTCAGGCCCTTCGCGACGAGCGTGAACATCTCGCGCTCGCGGGGCGACAGGGGCGCGAGCGGGTCGACCCGGGGTGGCGCGGTCGGCGGCACGGCGAACTCGTGCACGACGTCGAGGGCGGCCCCCGCGGTCGGCACCGGGTCGCCTGCGAACGCCGCACGGATCGTCGTGATGACGTCGTCGGGCGTCGCGTCCTTCGTGAGGAACGCGTACGCCCCGGCCTTCAGCGCCCCGAACACCGCTTCGTCCCGCTGGATCGTCGTCAGCGCCACGACCCGCGGCAGATCGTCGGGCGAGACCCCCTCGAGGATGCGCGCCGTCGCCTCGAGCCCGTTCATCACCGGCATGCGGAGATCCATCAGCACGACGTCGGGCGACTCGCGGGCGACGAGCTCGAGCGCCTCGCGCCCGTCGACGGCCGTGCCGACGCAAGCGAGGTCGGGCTGCGCCTCGATCAGCATCCGCAGACCCGAGGCGAAGAGCGGCTGGTCGTCGACGACGGCGACGCGGATGGCGCGGGTCGGCTCGGTGAGGTCAGGCATGAGGGTCTCTCTCGTGAGGAGCGGGCGGAGCAGCGGAAGGCGCGGGTGCAGGCGTAGGCGCCGGCGCAGCCGCAGGTGCAGCGGGTGCAGGTGCAGCGGGAGCAGGCGCGGCCGCAGCAGGCGGGGCCGACGAACCCGCACCCGTCCCGTCGAGCAGCGTGCGCGGGTAGTTGCCCGTCGAGGCGCCGGAGGTGCGGGCCGAGTCGGGCCGACGTCTGGTCGGCACGAAGACGGTCACCTCGAACCCGGTGCCGTCGCTCGACGGCTGCGCGGTCAGCCACCCGCCGGCCAGGCGCGCCCGCTCGACCATGCCGCGCACCCCGGCGCCGCGGTCGACCCCGGTGCGGGCGGCCACGAGCGGGGCGCCGCGACCCCGCGAGGTCACCAGCAGCGACAGGCCGGGCCCCCGCCAGTCCATGGCGATCACGACCTTGCTCGTCGTGCCGGCGTGCTTGAGGGCGTTCGTCAGGCTCTCCTGGACGATGCGGTAGACGGCGAGCTGCTGCGACGGCGCCAGCTCGCCGGGCTCGCCCTCCTCGGTGACGCCGATGTCCATGCCGACCTCGCGCATCGCCGAGACGAGCCCCTCGATGTCGGCGAGGGTCTCGCGGGGCGCCGTGACGTCATCGTCCTGCGTGATCCGCTCGACGAGGCGCCGCACGTCGAGCAGGGCCGTGCGACCCACCTCGGCGATGTTCTGCAGCGACTCGGCCGTCACCTCGGGTCGGGTGTGCTGCAACGCGATCGCCCCCTGCGCCTGCGAGACGACGACCGCCAGCGAGTGCGCCAGCGCGTCGTGCACGTCGCGCGAGATGCGGGCGCGCTCCTGAGCGATGCGGAGCTCGAAGTCGGTCGCCTCGAACCGGGTCTCGGTGGCCTCGAGCGCCTGCCGGATGACCAGCACGCGCCGGATGCTCGCGAACGCCACGCCGATCGCCCACGCCCCGGCGAAGACGCCGAAGAGCGCCGCCGTCAGCAGCGAGAACTCGAGACGGAGCCCGCCGGCGGCGCCCGTGCCGACCCAGCTGCTCCAGACGTAGGGGCGTGTGATGGTCGGCACGGCGAGCAGCCAGGCGCCGAGCGCGGCGACGCCGGCCGCGATCAGCAGGGCCGCGAGACGCAGCCACGGCGAGGGGCGCACGGCGACGAAGAACATCACCAGGGCGATGGCCACGTAGGCGCCCCAGGTGTCCTCTCGCGGGGCCTCGACGACGCCGAACAGCTGCAGCACGGGCACGACGACGACCAGCACGAGGGCCGTGACGGGCATCCAGTAGGCCAGCCCGATCGCCATCGCGAACAGACCGAAGACGACGGCGTTGTCGGCGACGCCGCCGTTGCCCCAGGTGCTCGCCACCCAGAACGCGAAGTAGACGACCGCGGCGACCGGCGCGGCGACGTGCCGCTGCCACCGCCGTACGTTCGTCATGCCGTCACGTTAGGGGAGGGTCGGGGTGCACCGCGCCTCCTCGGGGCCGTTTTCAACCCGGGGGCGCACGACGGGGGTCTGTGGAGGAGACGACGAGGGCGCACCCGCCGAAGCGGATGCGCCCTCGAGAGCAGCGATGCGGCTGCGGGGTACCGGATCAGAAGCCGGTCAGCAGACCCTGCGTCTTGGTGGTCGCGGCGGCGTAGCGGGCGGCGACGTTGTCCCAGTTGACGATGTTCCAGAAGGCCTTGACGTAGTCGGCGCGGACGTTCTGGTAGTCGAGGTAGTAGGCGTGCTCCCAGACGTCGAGCATCAGCAGCGGCACGAGGCCGAACGGCACGTTGCCCTGCTGGTCGAAGAGCTGGAAGACGCTGAGCTTCTCGCCGAGCACGTCGTACGCGAGCACCGACCAGCCGGAGCCCTGCACGCCGAGCGCCGTCGCGGTGAAGTGCGCCTTGAACTTCTCGAGGTCGCCGAACTCGGAGCCGATGGCCTCGAGCAGGTCGCCGGTGGGCTCGCCGGTCTCGGGGGTCAGGTTCGTCCAGAAGATCGAGTGGTTGACGTGGCCGCCGAGGTTGAAGGCCAGGTCCTTCTCGAGCTTGTTGACGTTGGCGAGGTTGCCGGTCTCACGGGCCTCAGCGAGGGCGGCGTTGGCCGTGTTCGCGCCGGTCACGTACGTGTTGTGGTGCTTGGAGTGGTGCAGCTCCATGATCTTCGCGCTGATGTGCGGCGCGAGCGCTGCATAGTCGTAGGGGAGATCGGGAAGGGTGTACTCAGCCATGTGGGGTCCTTTCGAGTTGACCTCCGTCCACCGTACGACCTCCACCCATGTCGGGGTCAACGTTCTCCCAGCGTGATCGCAGATACGGCGACGCCGTGGTGGTGCGAAGCTGGGGGCGACGAGAGACCGAACACCAGCACCCAGGAGGCGCACCATGGCCGGATTCACCGGGCTCGGCAGGCGGCGCGCAGCCGACCCGCGCCTCCCACCGGGGCAGTACCTCGAGAACGGGTTCCCCGTGCTGTCGGCCGGGCCGACGCCGAACATCAAGCGGTGGGAGCTCCAGATCGCGACGGAGACGGCGCAGCGCTCGCTCAGCTGGGCCGACTTCCAGGCGCTGCCGCACGAGGACATCGAGACCGACATCCACTGCGTCACGAGCTGGAGCAAGCTCGGCACCCACTGGCGCGGCGTCTCGATCGACACGCTCTTCGACGGGCTCGACACGCAGCACGAGTTCGCGATGGCCACCAGTCACGGCGGCTACACGACCAACCTGCCGCTCACCGAGCTGCTGGGCGGCAAGGCGTGGGTGGTCGACACCTACGAGGGGCAGCCGCTGCACGCCGAGCACGGCGGGCCCGCGCGCCTCTTCGTGCCCGGGCTGTACTTCTGGAAGAGCGCCAAGTGGCTGCAGGGCCTGCAGACCATGGCCACCGACCGTCGCGGCTTCTGGGAGAGCATGGGCTACCACCCCCACGGCGACCCCTGGAAGGAGGAGCGCTACGCGTGAGCCCCGTCGGTGACTCGTTCGACTGGCTGCCCGGCACGATCGTCGCAGCGTCCCCGCAGACCGGGCGGGCGCGGTCGCTGACGATCGCGGTGCCGGGTCTGCGGCCGGCTCGAGCCGGGCAGCACGTGGATCTGCGGCTCACCGCCGACGACGGGTACACGGCCGTGCGCTCGTACTCGCTGTCGGATGTGCGCGGCTCCCGACGGCCCGGAGGAGGCGCGGGTCGCCTCGCCGAGACGGGTGCGGATCCCGCGAGCCCAGGAGGCGCGGGTCGCGTCGCCGATGCGAGCCCGGTTCCCGCCGGCCCGGGAGGCGCGGGTCGCGCCCCGCAGATCGAGGTGACGGTCGAGCGGATGGACGACGGCGAGGTGTCGCCCTACCTCGTCGACGCCGCCGAGCCCGGCGACCCGATCGAGGTCCGTGGCCCGATCGGCGGCTGGTTCGTCTGGCCGCCGACCGAGTTCGAGCCCGGCTCCGCCGTGCACGCCGTGCTGCCCGAGCCGGAGGGGGCGACACCGGTGCGCGAGGCGCCCGTGCAGCTGATCGGCGGCGGGTCGGGCCTCGCTCCGCTCATGGCGATGGTGCGCTCGCGGAGCAGCGACGCGCCTCCGTTCCGTCTGCTCGCCTCGGTGCGCGGCCCGCGGTCGCGCTGGTTCGCGGGGGAGCTCGACGAGGCCGTGCGCGCCTCCTCGGGGGCTGGTGGTGCTGCTGGTGCTGGTGCTGAGGCGGGTGCGGGTGCGGGTGCCGGTGCTCGTACCGGCGGGGCGGGGTTGCGGGTCGACTGGGTCTACACGCGCGAGGTGCCGGAGGGGGAGGCGCGGCCGGCCGGCCGGCTGACCCGCGGCGAGCTCGAGTCGTTCGTGCTGCCCGCCGCCGAGCACCCGCTCGTCTACGTCTGCGGGGCGAACTCGTTCGTCGAGGCCGTCGCGGGGTGGCTGGTCGAGCTCGGGCGCGCGCCGACCCGCGTGCGCACGGAGCGCTTCGGCGGCGTGTGACGGGGCGGGCCGCGTCGGCTGTGCCGGCCGCGGCGGTTGTCCACAGGTCCGCACCCGCCGTCCATAACGCCCAGTATGTCGCGTGTAGCATTCCGGTCAGCGCGTCCGTCGGATGCGCCTGACACAAGGAGCACCATGTCCACTGCCAGAACCTGCCTCGCGACGATCGGCACCGCCGGCGTCGTCCTCGCTTCCCTCGTCGCCGGGCCCGCGTTCGCCGCGAGCCCCGACTCCTCGGCTTCGTCGACCGCGTCGGCGACGATCGCCTCGACCATCGGCGACGGCACGGCCGAGCGGCCCGCCATCACCCTCCTCGGCGTCAGCGACGGCGCCGTCGAGGTCTCCGTCCAGGGCGCGCCCCACGCGCTCGTCGCCTTCGTCAACGAGCGCGGTGTCGAGACCCGCACCCTGCTCGACGCCTCGGGCCGCAACACGGTCTCGATCCGCGTGGCGAACGACCGCGAGAACGTGTTCACCGTCCGCTCCGTCGTCGACGGCGTCCCCTACCTCTCCGAGTGGCGCGTCGACCCGCGCCAGGGCGTCGACCCCGGCACGCCGGTCGACCCCGAGGTGCCGGTCGACCCTGAGGTGCCGGTCGACCCTGAGGCGCCCGTCGACCCGGAGACGCCGGAGGAGCCCGGCATCCCCGGCGACTTCCGCGTCTCCTACAGCGTCGGCGCCGTGATCGAGGGCTACGCCACGGTCACCCTCGCCGGCCCCGCGGGCCAGATCTGGAGCGTCGTCGACGCCTCCGGCGACTCGTACGGCCTCGACGCCTTCGGCACCGACGGCGTCGGCCGTGTGTCGCTCCCGGCCCCGGCCGGGGTGAAGACGGCCTTCACCCTCGAGCTGCGCGAGGGCTACAGCACGGTCGTCGAGAGCCAGCCCCTCGTCATCGACCGCACCGACGAGGGCGAGACCCCCGGCGAGCCCGGTGACCCCGGTGAGCCCGGTGAGCCCGGTGACCCCGGCGACCCGGGTGAGCCCGGCGACCCCGGTGAGCCCGGCACGCCGGCTCCGGGCACGGTCGTCGTCGGCGACATCGCGGACGGCCGCGCCGCGGTGACCATCCACGGTTCGCTCTTCGCGAGCTTCATGATCACGGATGCACAGGGCCGGTTCGTCACCGGCAGCTGGCTGAACGGCGAGTCGGTCACTCTCGACCTCGCGGCACCCGCCGGTGCGGTGACGACGTACACGCTGCACATCGCCGACCTGCCCGCGCCGGTGCAGTTCTCGATCGACGCCCGCTAGTCGATCCCGCTCCACCCTCTCTTCGGCGAGAACACAGAGGCCCTCGTGCGTGCACGTGGGCCTCTGCTCGTCTCTCCGCCCTCGAGAGTCGCGCCACACCCCGAACGCCGCGCCACACCCCGATCTCTCAGGGTGTGGCGCGGCTTCCGGGGTGTGACGCGGCGCCGGCAGCGCCGGTAGCGGCGGGCGGCGGGTGGCGGGTGGCGGGTGGCGGGTGGCGGGCGGCGGGCGGCGGCGCACGCAGCGCCGGGCGGGCTAGGCCTCGGGGGCGGTGGTGCGGAACGTGCTCCGCGAGACGTGCTGCTGCCAGAGCAGCTCGGCCAGGGCGTCGGGGTTCTTGCCCTCGCTCTGCGGGTCGATGCCGCCGGGGATGATCAGCTGCGCGACGTGGATCCCCTCGTCGGCCAGCACCTCGTGCAGCAGCTGCGCGTAAGCGGTCTCGCCGGCGAACGCGATCGACGTGCCGGTGAGGTTCTTGCCGGGGGTGACGGCCGAGCCGCCGTTGACGAAGAGGATCGTGCCGCCGCCTCCGGGCAGGAACCGCATGCCCGGCAGCACCTGGTGCACGGCCGCGACGGGTCCGTAGACGGAGAACTCGATCGGCCCGACGAGGTCCGCCGGCGTCGTCTCGAGCACGGGGCGCATGAAGTCCTTCTGCGGCAGGGGGCTGTACTGCAGCACCTGGATCGGCCCGAGCTGTTCGGTCGCCTGCTCCAGCGCGGCTGCGAGGCTCGCGGGGTCGCGCACGTCGGCGGTGAAGCCCTGAGCCGTGACGCCGTCGGCGCCGAGCTCGGCGGCCAGCGCGTCGAGCCGCCCCTGGTGCCGAGAGATCAGCGCGACGCTGAAGCCCTCCCGGCCGAATCGTCGGGCGACGGCAGCGCCGAGCCCCTTGCCTGCTCCGATGATCGCGAGTGTCGTCATGCCCCCACCCAACCAAGGAGGCGCGGTTCGGCACCCAGGCAGCGCCCCGCCCCCTGCGCCCCCAACCCCGCCCCGCCTCATCGAGGTGACGCAAAGCGCGGCCTCCCGGTGCCCCAGGCCCCGTTTCGAGTCACTTCGTTCGGCGCAGGTGCCTCCCTGCGCGCGGCCTCATCGAGGTGACGCAAAGCGTGGCCTCCCTGCGCCCCAGGCCCCGTTTCGAGTCACTTCGTTCGGGTGGGAGGTGCGGGTCGGCGCCCAGGAAGCCCGCCGCCCCCTGCGCCCCGCGTCCCGCCCCGTCCCGCCCCATCGAGGTGACGCAAAGCGCGGCCTCCCGGTGCCCCAGCGCCCGTTCCGCGTCACATCGTTCGGCGCCGGCGGCCCCCGTCCGCGCGCCGCCCCATCGAGGTGACGCAAAGCGTGGCCTCCCTGCGCCCCAGGCCCCGTTTCGAGTCACTTCGTTCGGGTGGGAGGTGCGGGTCGGCGCCCAGGGAGCCCGCCGCCCCCTGCGCCCCGCGTCCCGCCCCGTCCCGCCTCATCGAGGTGACGCAAAGCGCGGCCTCCCGGTGCCCCAGCGCCCGTTCCGCGTCACATCGTTCGGCGCCGGCGGCCCCCGCCTGCGCGCGGCCCCATCGAGGTGACGCAAAGCGTGGCCTCCTGGCGCCCCAGGCCCCGTTTCGAGTCACTTCGTTCGGGCGGGAGGTGCGGGAGGCGCGGGTCGACCCCCAGGGAGCCCGCCGCCCCCTGCGCCCCGTACCGCGTCATCGAGGTGACGCAATAGGGGGCTTCCAAGCGGGTGAGGGGCCGTTTCGGGTCACTTCGTTCGGGGAGGGGAGGCGCGCAGCGCGCCGCGCCGCGGCGCGCGGGCGCACGCCCAGGCGGGGGCTGCGAGCATGGACGCAGTACCCCGTCGGCCCCTGACCAGGAGCAACTCGTGTCGCCTCGCACCCTCTTCCGCTCGTTCGCCGTCGCCGAGGTGGTGACCTGGTCGCTGCTGATCGGCGGCATGCTGCTGAAGTACGTCGCCCGCGTCGGCGACTGGCCGGTCAGCGTCGCCGGGCCGATCCACGGCTTCGTGTTCCTGGCGTATCTCGTCGCCGGGGTCGTCGTCGCGGTCAACCAGCGCTGGTCGCTCGGTGTCACGCTGGCCGCGCTGGCGAGCGCCGTCGTGCCGTACGCGTCGGTCCCGATCGAGCGCTGGATCGACCGCAGCGGGCGACTCCGCGGCGACTGGCGACGCACCGCCACCGATGACCCGCGCGATCGCCGCCCGCTCGACCGCTTGCTGCGCTGGATGCTCACGCACCTCGGGCTCGCCCTGGGGCTGCTCGTCGCCGGTGTCGTGGTCGTGTTCGTCGTGCTGCTCGTGGTCGGGCCTCCGGTCGGGGGCTGACCGGCGCGACGGGCAGGGGTTGCCGCGCCGCGCCTCCTCGACTCGGGATCGACCGGATGCTGGCGGTCTGACGTATACCCCCCTAGGGTATGTGTATGAGCACCGGGCACCCTGACAGCACCCCGCAC
This sequence comes from Frigoribacterium sp. CFBP9029, assembly GCF_034045305.1. Taxonomy (NCBI): domain Bacteria; kingdom Bacillati; phylum Actinomycetota; class Actinomycetes; order Micrococcales; family Microbacteriaceae; genus Frigoribacterium; species Frigoribacterium sp. CFBP9029. The sequence continues at coordinate 11,432 of NZ_JAXCWB010000004.1, read as the reverse complement.
GCCGACCACGCAGGAGGTGCGGGTCACGACGACCACGCCGCCCACGACGCGCACGCCGGTCACGACGCGCACGCTGGGCACGGCGGACACGGGCACGGCGGACACGGTCACGCCGGCCACGGCGGGCACGGCGATCACGCGGCGCAGTTCCGCGACAAGTTCTGGGTGAGTCTGGTCGTGGCGATCCCGGTGATCGTCTTCAGCTCGATGTTCGCGGGGCTGCTCGGCTACGACGTGCCCGAGTTCCCCGGCTCGACGTGGATCTCGCCGGTGCTCGGCACGTTCCTGTTCTTCTGGGGCGGCTGGCCGTTCCTCAGCGGAGGGGTCGCCGAGGCCCGCGCCAAGCAGCCCGGCATGATGCTGCTCATCGCGATGGCGATCACCGTCGCCTTCGCCGCGAGCTGGGCGACCCAGCTCGGCATCGGCGGGCTCGACCTCGACTTCTGGTGGGAGCTCGCCCTCCTCGTCGTCATCATGCTGCTCGGCCACTGGATCGAGATGCGGGCGCTCGGCGCCGCCTCCGGAGCCCTCGACGCCCTCGCGGCGCTGCTGCCCGACACCGCCGACCGCGTCGTCGCACCCGCCGCCACCCACGCCGCCGCGACCGCCCCCGCCGCGACCGCCCCCGGCACCGGCGACACCGCCCACGCCGCCCCCGCCACCGGCGACACCGCCAACGCCAACGCCAACGCCACCCCCGCCACAGGCGACACCGAGCCCGTCGCGATCGCCGAGCTGGCGGTCGGCGATGTCGTGCTCGTCCGCTCGGGCGGGAGGGTCCCCGCCGACGGCAGCATCGACGACGGCGAGGCCGCGATGGACGAGTCGATGATCACGGGCGAGTCCCGCACGGTCTCCCGCGCTGTCGGCGACCGCGTCGTCGCCGGAACGGTCGCCACCGACGGCACCCTGCGCGTGCGGGTCGAGGCGGTCGGCGAGGCCACGGCGCTCGCCGGGATCCGCCGTCTCGTGGCCGAGGCGCAGGCGTCGTCGTCGCGCGCTCAGGCGCTCGCCGACCGGGCCGCCGCCCTGCTGTTCTGGTTCGCCGCGGGCGCGGGTGTCATCACCTTCGTCGTCTGGCTGCTGATCGGCGACGTCGACCAGGCCATCACGCGCACGGTCACCGTGCTCGTCATCGCCTGCCCGCACGCCCTCGGCCTCGCGATCCCGCTCGTGATCGCCATCTCGACGGAACGCGCCGCGCGCGCCGGAGTCCTCGTCAAAGACCGCCTCGCCCTCGAGCGCATGCGTCTGGTCGACACCGTCCTGTTCGACAAGACGGGCACCCTCACGCGGGGCGAGCCGGTCGTGACGGACGTGACGACCGCCTCCTCGGCCTCCGGCACCGCCACCGCCGCCTCCGCCGCCTCCGCCGCCTCCGCCTCCTCCGCCGCCGCCTCCTCCGCCTCCGCCTCTTCCGACCACCACCGGCACGCCGCGCTCCGCCTCGCGGCCGCCGTCGAGCGCGACAGCGAGCACCCTCTGGCCCGGGCGATCGTCCGCGCCGCGGCCGAGTCGCCTCAGGCCCGACCCGAGGAGGCGCGGGTCGACGTCACCGACTTCCGCACCGTCACGGGACGCGGCGTCGAGGGCACGATCGACGGCGTGCGGGTCGCGGTCGGCGGCCCGGGTCTGCTGCGCGACGGCGACCACGAGGTGCCCGACGAGATCGCCTCCGCGACCGCATCGTGGTCCGACGAGGGCGCGACCGTGCTCTACCTCGTGCGCGACGGCGCGGTCGAGGCGGCCTTCGCCCTCCGCGACGAGGTGCGCCCCGAGTCGGCCGAGGCGGTGCGACGTCTGCACGAGGCGGGCGTGCGCGTCGCCATGATCACCGGCGACGCCCGGCCCGTCGCCGAGGCCGTCGGGCGCGAGCTCGGCATCGACGAGGTGTTCGCCGAGGTGCGCCCCGATGAGAAGGACGCCCGCGTGGCCGAGCTCCAGCAGCGCGGCCAGAAGGTCGCCATGGTGGGCGACGGGGTGAACGACGCTCCGGCGCTCGCCCGCGCCGACGTGGGCATCGCGATCGGCGCCGGGACGGACGTCGCCGTCGAGTCGGCCGGCGTCGTGCTCGCCTCGAACGACCCGCGGGCCGTGCTGTCGGTCATCTCACTGTCGCGGGTCGGCTACCGCAAGATGATCCAGAACCTCGTCTGGGGCGCCGGCTACAACGTGCTGTCGGTGCCGCTCGCCGCCGGAGTCCTGGCAGGGGTCGGCTTCGTCCTCTCGCCCGCGGCCGGCGCGGTGCTGATGAGCCTGTCGACCGTGATCGTCGCGCTCAACGCCCAGCTGCTGCGTCGCTGGAAGCCCGCCGCCTGACAGGTCGCTGATTGTTTTAGTTGCTAAGAGAAATCTGCAGGAGGCGCGACTAGCGTCGTCCGCATGAGTTCCGACCCGCAGACCAGCAGCCACGCCCGCACCCCGTCGCCCGCGGCGGGCGACTCGCGCGCCACGAGCGACTCGCCCGCCACCGGCGCCTCGCCCGCCACCGGCGCCGACGTCGTCCGCCAGATCGTCGTGCTGGTCAGCGCGGTCGTCGCGATCGTGCTCGCGGCCGTCGGCTCGGGCGCCTTCGGCGGCACCGCGGTCGCCGACGCCGCCGGGGGAGCCCTCAGCGCCACCGCCACGACCGTCGCCCCCGCGACCACCGCGTTCAGCATCTGGAGCGTCATCTACCTCGGCCTCGTCGCCTACGCCGTCTACCAGGCCCTGCCGCGTCAGCGGGCCGTCACGCGGCACCGCCGCCTCGGCTACTGGGTCGCCGCCTCGATGCTGCTGAACGCGGGCTGGCTCTTCGCGGCCGTGCAGCTCGGCAGCGTCTGGCTGGGCGCGGCAGTGATCGTCGCGCTGCTGCTCGTGCTGGCGCGCATCTTCGTCATCTGCTTCCACACCGCCTCGAGCGGCTGGGTCGACGCGGTCGTGACCGACGGCACCTTCGGCCTCTACCTCGGCTGGGTCAGCGTGGCGACGGTCGCGAACGTGGCCGCCGGGTTCGTCGACGCCGGCTTCGACGGCTTCGGTCTGCCGGCGGGCTTCTGGTCGGCCGTGGTGCTCGGGGTCGCGGCCCTGGTCGGCGTCGCGATCGCCTTCGCCGGGCGCGGGCGCATCGCCCCCGCCCTGTCGCTGAGCTGGGGCCTGTCGTGGATCGCCGTGGGCCGTCTGCTCGGCGAACCCGAGAACACGGTGGCCGGCGTCGCGGCGATCATCGCGGCGGTCGTCGTGCTCGGCGTGACGGTGGCCGTGCGGGTGGCGCGCGGTCGTGTCGGCGCCACCCGCTCGCTGCACCGCTGAGCGCCGCCGCCGGCGCCGCCGCCGCTCAGCGCGACACCCCGTTCTCGGCGCAACACCCCGGAAGATCCGGGTGTAGCGCCGAAAACGGGGTGTAGCGCGCTGTCGCCGGCGCCGGGCGCTGCGGCGAAGCGCGCGGCAGGGGCGGCGCGAGCGGCTAGCGGCCGCCGGCGAGCTTGCGGTCGCGCTGCGCGACCCCGGCGGTGCCGTACGGGTAGTCGTCGATCCGCGGGGCGCTGGCGGCCGACAGGCGGGCGACCTCGTCGTCGGTCAGCGCGACCGCGACGTCCGACGCCCCGAGGTTGTCGGAGAGCTGCTCGACCGACCGCGCGCCCAGGATGACCGACGTCACCGCGGGCTGACGCAGCAGCCACGCGAGCGAGACCTGCGACGCCGACGCGTCGTGGGCGGCGGCGATCGAGGTGACCTCGTCGAGGACGGCCCAGGTGCGCTCGTCCGCGTTCCGAGCCTCCCAGGCCTCCATTCCGCGCTTCGGGTCCTCGCCGAGGCGGGTGGCGCCGGTCGGGGCCTGGTCGCGGGTGTACTTGCCGCTCAGCCAGCCGCCCGCCAGGGGCGACCACGGCAGCAGGCCGATGCCGGCGTCGAGCGAGGCCGGCACGATCTCGTGCTCGATGTCGCGCACGAGCAGGTTGTACTGCGGCTGCAGGGTCACGGGCGGCGTGAAGCCGAGGGCCGCGGCGCGACCGACGGCCTTGCTCACCTGCCAGCCGAGGTAGTTCGAGAAGCCGTAGTAGCCGATCTTGCCCGCGCTGACGGCGTCGTCCAGGAACCGCAGGGTCTCGTCGATCGGCGTCAGGTGGTCCCACGCGTGCATCTGATAGAGGTCGACGTGCTCGACGCCGAGCCGGGTGAGGGAGGCGTCGAGGGCGGTCGCGAGGTGACGGCGCGACAGCCCGACGTCGTTCGGGCCGGCCCCCATCGGGAACCGCCCCTTCGTCGCGAGCACGACCTGCGCCTCCTCGGTCGGGTGCTTCGCGAGCCAGCGCCCGATGATCTCCTCCGACACGCCCGCGCTGTACACGTCGGCGGTGTCGACCAGGGTGCCGCCCGCCGCGACGAAGGCGTCGAGCAGGGCGAAGGAGGTGGTCTCGTCGGCTTCGGCGCCGAAGGTCATGGTGCCGAGTGTCAGCTCCGACACGGAGGCGCCGCTGTTTCCCAGAGTTCTGTAGTCCATGTCGGCGACGCTACGCCCCGTCCCGCGGCTCGGGATCCCACCCGTGCGGAGCCTGCTGTCGCGCGGGTTTCCGCGGTAGCCTTCGCCCAGTCGACGGATCAGGTCGACGAGCTCACGCGAACCCGGACCCCGTTCGCCGCGGCCACCACCCGACCCGGGCCGACACCGATGTCACCGAATCCCTTCGCGGACCCGCGCGTCCGCAGCATCGAGACGACCGACCGCGCCGTCGCGCACGAGATCCTGCACCGCGTCTACCGTCTGCAGTCGCTCGACGCCGCCGTCTCCGACGACTTCCGGTTCCGCCGATCGGTCACCGGCGAATCCCGCTTCGCCGTCGGTCACCTCGAGTACGGCGGAGTCGTGCGGACCCTCAGCGACCCCCTCCCGTACTTCAGCATCGCGACCGTCGTCGCGGGTCGGGTGACCGTCTCGGACGGAGTCGAGGAGGTGCGGGGCACGACGGGCCAGACCGTCGCCTTCTCGAGCAGTCGCGTCAAGGACACCCGGTCGGAGCACCTCGAGCTGTCGCAGATCATGCTCGATCGCGAGGCGGTCGAGAAGGAGCTCGCCGTGCTCGGTCTCACCGCCCCGCGCGGACTGCACCTCACCTCGATGAACCCCGTCTCGCCCGCGCACCAGAAGCACTGGCGGTCGGTGTCGGGGCATCTGCGGCAGCTGGTCGGCAACGACGCGGCGATGGAGAGTCAGCTCGTGCGGTCGGCCGCGTTCCGCACCGTGGTCGCGGCGTTCGTCGAGGGGTTCTCGACCACCGCCGTCGGGCTCGACGAGCGGAGCGAAGGGCCCCTGCTGCCCTCGACCGTGCGCCGCGCGATGACGTTCATGGCCGAGCACGCGCACGACGACATAGGCGTCGCCGAGATCGCCGAGGCCGCCCGGCTGACCCCGCGCGGGCTGCAGCTCGCGTTCCGCAAGCACCTCGACTCGACCCCCATGGCCGAGCTGCGGAAGGCTCGGCTGCGCGGCGCCCACGACGAGCTGCTGGCGAGCGACCCCACCCTGGGGCACACCGTCGCGGGCATCGCGGCGAACTGGGGTTTCGCCCACGCGGGCCGCTTCTCGGCGCTCCACCTCGAGGCGTACGGCCGCTCGCCGCGCGAGACCCTCGAGTCCTGACGCACGACGAGTCGCCGCCACGGCTGCGGCCGCTGCCGCCGCCACGGCTGCGGCCGCCGGGCTCAGGAGGCGCGGGTCGACAGGGGTGCGAGGTGCGAGCGTGCAAGGGATTGACCTTCGCGCGGCGTCCTGATACTTCGTTCTTCGTCCAGGACGCTCACAAAAGTGAGTATTCGTTACAAGATGTTGATGCCTCGCGATGACCGGTTCAGGATCGCGAGTCACGGGGTGCGGGTCGAGATGTCGGGTTTCTCCCCGCACCCCCTTCTCATGCTCTGTGCCGGGCCCGGGGGTCTCGCTACCGAAGTCGATGAGTCACGACGCGCCGCGCCTCCTCGGGGTGCCGCGGCGTGTCGTGACTCATCGACCGAACTGGCGCGGCGCGGGTGCCGCGCCGCGCCGCGGGGCTAGCGGCTGACGTCGGTGTGCACGAACGACTGCGCCGACCGGCTCGCCGTCGGCCCGCGCTGACCCTGGTACCGCGAGCCGTACTCGCTCGAGCCGTAGGGGTGGTCGGCCGGCGAGCTGAGCCGGAAGAAGCACAGCTGCCCGATCTTCATGCCGGGCCAGAGCTTGATCGGCAGCGTCGCGACGTTCGACAGCTCGAGGGTCACGTGACCGCTGAATCCGGGGTCGATGAACCCTGCCGTCGAGTGCGTCAGCAGACCGAGACGCCCCAGCGAGCTCTTGCCCTCGAGTCGCGCGGCGACGTCGTCGGGCAGGCTGACCAGCTCGTAGGTGCTGCCGAGCACGAACTCGCCCGGGTGCAGGATGAACGGCTCGTCGGCCTTCGTCTCGACCAGCCGGGTCAGCTCGGGCTGCTCGACGGCGGGGTCGATGAAGGGGTACTTGTGGTTGTCGAACAGGCGGAACAGCCGGTCGAGCCGCACGTCGATGCTCGACGGCTGGATCAGCGCCGGGTCGTAGGGGTCGAGGCCGATGCGGCCCGCGTCGAGTTCGAGCTTGATGTCGTGGTCGGAGAGCAGCACGCGGCCAGCCTAGTCAGGACCGCGGGGAGGCCCGGTCAGCCCGGTTGGAGGCGCGCTCGGCACCGCGGGGAGGCCCGGTCAGCCCGGTTGGGGGAGGATGGGCGCATGCGTGCTGTCACCGTCCCCGTGCCCGGAGGGCCCCGTGCCCTGATCGTCAGCGAGGTGCCCGAGCCCGTCGCCGGAGCGCACGAGGTCGTCATCGACGTCGCGGCCGCCGGCGTCAACCGCGCCGACGTGAACCAGCGCGAGGGGCACTACCCGTCTCCCGCCGGAGCGCCCGAGTGGCCGGGGCTCGAGGTGAGCGGCACGGTGGTGGCCGTCGGCAGCGAGGTGACCAGCGCCTCCTTGGGCGACCACGTCGTGGCCCTGCTGCCCGGCGGGGGCTACGCCGACCGCGTGTCGGTCGACGCGGGGCTGCTGCTGCCGTACCTGAAGGGCATGGACTTCGTCGAGTCGGCCGGTCTGCCCGAGGCGGTCGCGACCGTCTGGTCGAACGTGTTCATGAACGCGCAGCTGCAGCCGGGCGAGACCCTGCTCGTGCACGGCGGATCGAGCGGGGTCGGGTCGATCGCGATCCAGCTCGCCAAGGCCCTCGGCTCGACCGTGTACGCGACCGCCGGCACCCCGGCCAAGGTCGAGTTCTGCGAGCAGCTCGGCGCCGACCGCGGCATCGACTACAAGAGCGACGACTTCGTCGAGGTCGTGCACGAGCTCACCGGCGGCCGGGGAGTCGACGTGATCCTCGACCTCGTCGGCGGCGACTACCTCGCCCGCGACGTCGACGCGCTCGCCGTCGGGGGTCGCATCATGGTGATCGCCGCTCAGGGCGGCCGCGACGCCACCATCGACGTCGGCCGCCTGATGGCCAAGCGCGCCCGCATCTGGGGCACCACCCTGCGTGCCCGCCCCCTCGAGGAGCGCCGCGAGATCATGGCGCAGGTGCGCGAGCACGTCTGGCCGCTCGTCGAGCGGGGCGACGTGCGCCCGGTGCTCGACAGCGTGTTCCCGCTCGAGTTCGCGGCGGCCGCGCACGAGCGCATGGAGTCGGGCGGGCACAGCGGCAAGATCCTCCTCGCCGTGCGCTGAGGCCTGACGGACGCCCGGGTGGCCCGGGTGGCCGGGGTGGCCCGGACGCCCGGGGACGCCCGGACGCCCGGCTCCCGCTGACCGCTAGACGACGCGGGTCGCGACGGGTGCGGACCCCTCGTCGTCGTCGACCCCGGCGATGTGCACGTCCACGACGGCGACGTTGACCTCGGCGACCTGCATGCCCACGAGCTGCTCGATCGCGTCGGCGACGCTGGCGCGCACGTCGTCGGCGATCCGGCTCATGGGCAGCGGGTACTCGACGACGATCGACACGTCGGCCGCGACCTGGGTCTCGCCGACCTCGACGCGGACGCCCTGGGCGAGGTCCTGGCTGCCGACCACGTCGCGGATCGCACCGAACGCGCGTGCGGCGCCGCCGCCGAGCGCGTGGACGCCGGGCACAGCGCGGGCGGCGATGCCGGCCACCTTCGAGATGACGGTGTCGGCGATGACGGTGCGCCCGGTCGCGCGCGCCGTGCCGGTCGCCGCGGCGGTGCCCGCGACGGGGGTGCTCGCGGCGCCGGTCGCAGCGGGGGTGACGATGGGGGGAGTCGTGTCGGTCATGATCGGATCCTGTCTGTCGGATGTGCGGTGGAGTCGTTCGTGGTTTAGTCGTCTACGAGACGCATGCCGCGACCGAATCGTCACGGTGTCCGTCGGCACTCTGTTCCGCTCCGTTCTACCGGAGCACCGGAGGTCGGGTCACAGCGATGCGCCCCGATCGGATCCAGCCGAGGAGGCGCGGTGGCGGTCGACCTGTCCGAAGCGTCCGACGCGGTGCTCGCGTCGCGCGCCGCGGAGGGAGACGAGAGGGCCTTCGAGCAGCTGCTCCGCCGGCACCTCGGTCTGATGACCGCCTACGCGACCCGTCTCACGAGCTCGCGCGCTGATGCGAACGACGCCGTGCAGGAGGCCTCGATCGCGATCTGGCGCGAGCTGCCGACCCTCAGCGAGCCGGCCGCCGTGCGCGGCTGGATGATGCGGATCGTGTCGCGCAAGTCGTTCGACCTGGTGCGCTCGCGGCGTCCGGCCAGCGACGTCGACGAGCTGGAGCTGCCGAGCGAGCCCGGCGGCCGCGACGACCCCGAGCGCGCGGTCGTCACCGGCGACGCCATGTCGGGTCTCCGTTCGGCGCTGCGTCGACTGCCCGAGAGTCAACGCCAGGTCTGGACGCTCCGCGAGATCGGAGGCGAGTCGTACGCCGACATCGCCGAGACCACCGGCACGACCGTGACCGCCGTCCGAGGCCTCCTGGCCCGGGCCCGAGAGACACTGACCCGAGAGATGGAGGCCTGGCGATGAGCGACGACCCGACCCGCTCCTCCGGGTACGACGGCGACGAGAGCGGGCCGACCCGCGCCTCCTCGGAGGCTCCCGACGCGACCCCGCCGCCCACCGGCGCCGAGACGACCGCCGATGCGATCGCGCACGGACTCGACCCCGAGCACGCGACCGCGGCCGGCGACGCGGTGACCGCAGCCGACGCCGAGGCCGAGCTCGACGCGGCCGTCGACGCCGCCCCCGACGACGGCGTGAGCATCGAGCGGATCGCCGACTACCTCGACGAGGGCCGGCAGCCCTACGACCCCCTCATCGAGGACGACCCGTCGGCGCTCGCCCAGCTCAACGCGCTGCAGCGGCTGCGCGGCATCTCGGCCCAGCTGCTGACCGACGAGGTCGCCGCGACCCCCGCGCCCGCGCCGTCGTGGATCGCCGACGTCATGAGCCGCGTACGACTCGAGTCGCGCTCGGGCCGCGAGATCCCGCTCACGTCGACCCACGAGCGGACGACGCTGCACATCACCGAGGGGGCCGTCCGCGGGCTGATCCGCGAGGCGGGCGACTCGGTCGACGGGGCGCTCGTGATCTCGTGCGCCATCGTGGGCGACGTCGCGCAGCCCGACGCGATCGTGACGGTCGACGTCGCCATCAGCGCCCTCTACGGCGTGGCCGTGCAGCCGCTCGCCGACGAGGTCCGCGACGCCGTCGCCCGACACCTCTTGCAGCAGACCGAGCTCGTGGTCGAGAGTGTCGATGTGACGGTGCGCGACGTGCACCAGCTCGACGACGAAGCCGACGGAGGCCTGTGATGGACGACAGCCGACTCTCACAGCTCGCGACCGAGCTCGGGGCGCTCGCCGCGGGCACACCGGGCGTCGTGCGCGTCCAGGCCCGCCCGGGGTTCGGCACGGTCGTGCGGCGCGCGGTCGACGGACTGACGAGCGTGGTCGGCGGAGGCACGGGGCTCGGCGGTGGGGCGGATGCCGGTGCCGCGGGTGCGGCGGGTGCTGCTGGTGCTGCTGGTGCGGCAGATGTCGTGGACGGCTCGGGTGCCGTGGCGACGGTGACGGGGCCCTCGGCTCCGATCGTGGGGATCGTCGTCACGAAGGCCGAGACCCGGATCACACTCGACATCGCCGTGAGCGACGAGGCCGCCGGGCCGCGGGTCGCGCGCGATGTCGCCGAGCGCCTCCTGGGGCGTCTCGCCGTCGAGTCCGAACTCGTCGAGCCCTCGCTCGACCTCCGCATCGTCGGCGTCGGCGGCCTCTGACCGCAGGGGTCGTGAGCGGCCGAGGAGGCGCGGGTCGCTATAGTGGACTGGTCCGCGTCCGACGCGGTGCGCGAGTGTAGTTCAATGGTAGAACTCCAGCTTCCCAAGCTGGTAGCGCGGGTTCGATTCCCGTCACTCGCTCCGATTACTGTCGCGCGCCTCCTCGGTGGGGTCGCGGCACTGTCGCCGGTGACCGGTGCATCGTGTCGCCGAGGAGTCCCGGGGGAGGGGCGGATCAGGTGCCGAGTCGCAGCAGGGCCCTGGCGGTGCTCATGATCGCGTCGACCTCGATGGTGCTGAGCGCCTGCGCCGGTGCCCCGTTCGTCGGCGACCGGAGCTCCGAGGCCTTCGCGGAGCGACTCTCCGGCACGTGGATCGAGAGCTCAGGCGACGGGGCCGCGGCGATCGTCCTGTCGGAGGACGGCACGTTCGAGGCGCACGACCTCCCGGCCGCCCTCGCGTGCGGCGGATCGGCCGGCGACCCCGAGCTCGAGGCCTGCCGCGCGGACCCGCGGCCGAGCTCGATCTCGACCGACGGCACCTGGTCTGTGCTCGACGAGGAGCAGGGCATGCTCGAACTCGACGTCGACGGACGACTCCTCGCCGTCGGGTACCGCGACTTCGACGGCTTCTTCGCGGAGTCGTTCTCGCTCGGGTTCTACACGGGCGCCCTCGACGGGCGAGAACCAGACCACGTCTTCTCACGCCGCTGAGGCCCGCGCAGCGCCGCTGCGCGGCGCCCCCCGATCGAGGTGACCCGAAAGGGCCCGCCGCGCACCGCCAAGCCCCCCGACGCGTCACTTCGATGGGCCCCGGGCCGTGCCGCGCCAGCCCTGTCTCGATCGAAGTGACCCAAAAGGGCCCGCCGCGCACCGGGAAGGCCACCTTTGGGTCACTTCGATGGGCGTGGGGCCGTGCCGCCCGCCCTGTGTCGATCGAGGTGACCCGAAACGGGCCGCCGCGCGCCGCCAAGCCCCCCGACGCGTCACTTCGACGCACGCTGCGCAGTGTGCTGGGCAGCGCCCCTGCGCGCCGCAACGCACCGCGCCCCGCCGATCGAGGTGACCCGAAAGGGCCCGCCGCGCATCGCCAGGCCCCCCCCCCCCGACGCGTCACTTCGATGGGGCGGCCCGCGGCGCGCGCGGCCCGCGGCGCGCGCGGTGCGCGCGGCGGGCGCGCCGGC